>JAKOXU010000069.1 GCA_029780875.1 Bacillota bacterium
GGGATTTTTGTTTTGTATTCATCATTCATTAGACAGAATTTTTTTAATGAATAATGAAAGCCGCTTGCGCTGATGGATGATGAATAATTGGACATTACGAATCCGATGGCAGTTCCATATTAACAAAGCGACATCAAAGCCTACCGCCTTTTCTTGTCAGTGGATCACACACCTGCGGTGGGCATGACGCGCACTGCGGGTATTTTGTTTATTGGGAATGGGGTCACGCGACGGAAACTGGATGTTTCCCGTATAAAGCAACGCCTGCGGTGGGCATGACGCGCATTGCGGGTATTTTGTTTATTGGGAATGGGGTCACGCGACGGAAACTTGATGTTTCCCGTATAAAGCAACGCCTGCGGTGGGCATGACGCGCATTGCGGGTGTTTTGTTTTTGTGGAATGGGGTCACGCGACGGAAATTTGATGTTTCCCGTATAAAGCGACGCCTGCGATGAGAGTTTTGCGTACCGTGGGTGTTTTATTTTTGGGATATAGGGGCACGCGATAGGGATTTTGATGTTACCTGTGGAAAGTTGCGCCTGCGGTGGGCACTTCGCGCGCCGTGGGTATTTCTGTTTTATGGGGAAGGGGCGTGTGGTGGGGGGTTGGTGTTGGCAATGAAAAGCGAGCCTGCGGTGGGTGAGGCGGTGAGGGATGGGTTTAGGGTTGAAATTTTAGGGGACTGATTGACATATTGTATGAAATTTGCATTTTGGTATTGTATAAATATTGAAGATGATTTATATTTTAATTAAAATTTGCCTATTAATCTGCCGAAGTGGGGTGGGTCAATGAGGCGAAAGAAACAGGGCTTAATATAGTGCTTTGCCTGCCGGCGGGGGCCGGAGGTATGATAAATTTATAAAGGAGCCGGTTTTTATGTCGAGGAAGTCAACCTTTATTGAGTCGGGGAAATGGTTTAAGGGAAACACCCATATGCACACCACTTTTTCGGACGGGAGGATGGAGCCGAAGGAGGCTGTGGACATTTACCGGGAGGCGGGGTATTCCTTTGTGGTGATTACCGACCACTGGCATTACGGCAACCACCGCCATTTGGAGTCGGAGGGTTTCTTGATTTTTGCCGGAATGGAAATGGACTTGTATTTCCCTTCAAAGTATGAAATCGGGATTTGCCACCATGTTACCGTCATGGCCGACCCCGATGAGACTCCTTTTAAATCCGGGGACAGGATGGAGGATGTGCGGAAGCTCGGGAATATGGAGGCTATGGTGGACTTTATGAATTCTACCGGGCATATTTGCATTTATGCCCATCCGGGTTGGTCCCATATTAAGATGGAGGAGTATGACAAGGTAGACTGCCTCGGGATGGAGATTTTCAATTTTGCCACCGAGAATGATACGGGACTTGGTTATGCGGACACCTATTATAACCGGGGGTTGTGGGAAAACCGGCCGAGGCTTTGCTTTGCCTGCGACGACGCCCATGACCCGGAAAATACCCTTGGGGGGTTTATCTGCGTTAAGGCGGCGGATTTGACATACAAAGATATTTTGGAGTCAATCAGAAAGGGCAGTTTTTACGCTTCTACGGGGCCTGCGATTTACGATTTTTATGTGGAGGACGGGGTGGCGTATGTTGAGTGCTCCCCCTGCAGCGACATTTACTTTTACGCCGATACATATCCCGGCGTCAGGCCTGTGAGGAATTCCCCCGGAGCCACTTCGGCTTCCTATGTGCTGCCCCAGGGGGCGAGGGGGGTCTATGCCGTTTGCTGTGACGGGAATAAAAGGGCCTGGACCCAGATTATTTCGCTGATATAGTGGCTCAAATTAAGGGATATTTGGCGGCAAGGCTTGTTTTAAGTGAGAATCGGCTATTATTTTGATGAAAATGGGAAAGCGAAAACCTTCAGGACAGATATAAGGCGGCGAGACGCGACATTTTTGCTGCGCCGAGGCGATTTTTGGGAGGTGGGCTTGTGAAGACGCTGGTTTTTAAGGCTGTATTTTGCGCTCTTGGGGCGGGGCTGATTGTCAATGCCCTCGGGCTTGCGGCTTTTTCAAACATGAATGCCGGGTTGTTGGCGGCTCTTGCCTTGGGGGCTGTGTTTTTGCTGTACGGATTGTTTTTTAAAACGGTAAACCGGGTGGTGCCCGGGTTTGTGCTGGGAATTATAGCCGCGGGGATTGTGGCTGTAGTCTTTTTAAGCGTTGCTTTGTTTGTTTTCGGCAGTTTTGACAATGTGGATTTTGACGAGGATGCTGTCATTGTGCTGGGGTCGGGCATCAGAGGGAAAAAGCCCACCAAAAACCTGATAAGGCGGCTTGACCGGGCGGTGGAGTACTATAATCAGAACCCCCGCGCCGTCATTGTGGTGAGCGGCGGTCAGGGGCCCCGGGAGGATATTGCCGAGGCTGTCGCCATGGAGGGGTATCTGGTGAGCAAAGGGGTGCCGAAGGAGAAAATTTTGAGGGAAGAAAGGGCTACCAGCACCTTTGAAAATTTTACTTTTTCAAAGGAGATTTTGGACGGGTATTTTGACAGGGATTATTCCGTTGCCTTTGTCACAAACAATTACCATGTATTTCGGGCAAAGGCTTTGTCCAAAAAGGCGGGGTTTGATGAGGCGGCCTTTATACACAGCTCGACGCCTTGGTATTTTGTGGTGCCGAGCGCCTTGCGGGAGTGCCTTGCATTTATAAAAATGTTGGTGCTGGGAAGGTAGCGGGAATTTTGCCCCAATAAAACGGAGGTATGGACTGCATTTTGCGGTCTGTAGCCTTTTTGAGGTTTTTGAATGGGTATTTGTATATGGGGATATGACAAAATTTTCAATATTATAAAGGGAGAAAGATTATTTTTCGTGCCGGGGAAAATAACGGAGGCAGAATGTTGACAGAGAGTGGTGTTGAGCTTTGCAGGAGCAGAATGCCGGGATCCAAAACCGCATGACGGTATCGGAGCTTGAAAAGCTGCTTGGGGTTTCAAGGATTTACATACACTTTTATGAGCGGGAAGGGCTGCTGGGGAAGCGGAGTTTTGAGGATAAGTATTTATATTACAGCCAAGAGGATGTAGAGAAGCTGCGGAGAATTTTGGTATTAGAGAAGATTGGGATGCCCTTTTTCGATATTAAGGGGGTTTTGGACGGGAGCCTTGCCTTTGATGAGGCGGTACGCAGGCAGGCTGAGATTTTGAATAAAAAGGGGAAGTTTTCCGGCGCCGTTGAAGTGTGCAGGCGTCTTGAGGAGGAAAGAGGCGATTTCTTCGACGGGGAGATGTACCTTGATTTGATAGGTGAAATAGAAAAGGAGGGGCTCTCTTTTGCCGGGGGTTTGCGGCATGTTATTGATGTGGAGTTTTTTATTATAAATAGTGTTATTAGAAGGATATTGCACTATGATTTTCTAGAGACGAGGAAAAGTCGGGGATTTGTAAATGCGTTGTTGTTACTGATTTTTGTGTGCATTTATTGGGCGATTTCGATGAAATATTATGAAAAGACAAGTTCTGTTTGGGCGCCGGTGCTGCTTTTTTGGTATGCACCGCCATTGGGATGATTTTTCTTCCCGCTTTGGTTTTGGGCAAGAAAGGGAAAGTTAAGGCGGCGGCGATATATGGAGGGGTATTGGCCTTTGTGGGGATTGCTTTAATTGTTGCGTTGGTTTTGCTGATATTGTTGCTGATTTTAAACAGCATATTTCATTTTTGGTATTAAGGAAAGGCGAGAGAAAGATAAAAAAGGCAATAAAAAGGGCCGCCCGTGGGCGGCTTTGATTTTTGTATTTGTTATTGGGTTTTAAGGCTTTGTTCGAGGTTGTAGAGGCTGGCTGCGAAAATTAGGAATATGCATAGGCCTATGGGGTTTGAAATGAAGGGGTTAAAGTAGGATACCATCATGACGCCAAAGAGGGAGGCGGCAAAGGCGCGGGTGAGACTCAACAGGTCCCGGGTGCCCTCTTCTTTGCCGGATTTTGCTTTTCTTATACATGAAAAGTATTTTGCCGTGAGTATTATAAAGGGCAAAAGGAACAGGATAAGGCCGGTTATACCCATCTTCATGGCGATGTCGTGGTATGTAAATTCGGCTTTGCCGTCTTTTCTGCTGATTTCGTCAAGGTTTTGCCCAAGGCCAAAGCCGATTATGGGTTTTTGAGAAATTCGGGTGACAAGGGAGTTCATTGTCCTTGTGCGGAGTTTGTCGGCCTTTTCCATTTCTTCGTGGGCCCGCTTTTCTTCCACCGTTGTGTTCCAGTCTTCTATGTTCCTTTCAAATATGGTGATGTTGAGGTGGGAGGCAAGACCTATGGAGACCCGCTCTACCCCTTTGCTGATGACGGCAAGGTTGCCGCTTGTGAGTATTGTTATCGTGATAAGGACGGTAAAGCCTGCCAAGGTGGAGGCGGCGGCTTTCAGCAGCTGCTTACTTTTTGGGCGAAGGGCCAGGAGGACATAAATCAGAGCGAAAAAAAGGCCGAACCACAGGGAGCGGGTGTAGGTCAGCATTAAGGCGTAAAGATTTAGGACTATTACCGCCGCGGAGGTTATTCTGCCGATTTTGATGCCTTCCTTATCTTCGTGTTCGGGGCGGAAGTAGAAGTACAGACCCAACATGACGGCGCAAAGGTTATATATGCTGCTGCGCAGGTATATGCGGAAGATGAATTGTCCCAGGAAGAACAGGCCGCCAAGGCTGTGGCCGTTTAGGAAGTCGTTGATGGCTTTGTCTGTGGAGGGGAAAAAAATCAGGGTATAGTGGATGGCCAAAATGGCGGCGGCAAGGAGGGTGGCGCCCAGGATCAGAACCTTTGTCAGGGTGAACAGGCGCTTTTTTGTGTTTATTGTCACCAAAATGCCGGGCAGCAGGGTTATAAAGAGAAGGCCCGTCAGGTCGCTGACGGCAAAGGAGGCAGGGTTGCCCCTTTTGAGGCCGTAGGCGAAGGAGGCAAAGAGGTATATGAGAAAAATGCCTGCGGCGAGCATGGTTTTGTCCCTTACAAGGCTTTTTGCGTTGACTAATACTGCCGGCAAGGCGGCGAAAAAGGTAAGTGCAAAGAGCACCATGCGGACGCTGGCGGGTCCAAAGCTGATGAGCCTGCCACTGGAGCCTATGGCGCATTCGAAAACGAGGGCTAAAATGAGGAAATATGCCGCCCGGTCAAAGTATTTTAATATGGTGCTGTTTGTCTGCGGTTTTACTTGTGCGCTCATGTTTCTTTGCCTTTCTAAAAATCGGGTAATAAAGGTTAAAAAA
>JAKOXU010000071.1 GCA_029780875.1 Bacillota bacterium
GCTACACCGGCGAATCTTACGCCAAGGGCGACCCCGACTGGGGCTATCCCGGCATTGAGGGTGCCGATGTAAAATCCTACGACAACATCAGCCTTGCCATCACCGACCTCAACAACGGCGCCATCAACGCCATCATCATGGACGCTCCCACCGCTCTGGACGCCGCCAATTCCGACGCCAACAAGGACAAAATCAAGGTCATCGATGTTGCCCTCACCGTCGAGTATTACGGCATCGCCGTCAAGAAGGGCAACTCCGAACTGCTCCAGAAGGTAAACGACGCCCTCAAGGAAATCAAAGATTCCGGCAAACTGAATGAGTTTAAAAACACTTGGGGTGTCGAATAAAACGAGAGGATAGTTAAAACCTGTGAATTTAATCGCGTTAGGGTGGCTTAATCCCTTAGTTAAATTTATTGTTCCCTTTATTAATCGCCTTGACATCTTCTTTAAATACAATGTGCGGCTGATAAAAAATCTCTACAAGCCCATGTTGCAGGGTCTCCAAAACACCCTTATTATATCCTTCTTTGCGCTTATCATAGGGGTTGTTTTGGGCACCATTTTGGCGGTAATAAAGGTAATCCCCAAAAAAGGCATCCTAAAAAAAATATTCGATTTCGTAGTAAATATCTACATCTCCTTTTTCAGGGGAACACCGGTAGTGGTCCAGCTTTTGCTTTTCTATTTCGGCGTTCTGGGCCCCCGGGGCTACAGCCCTCTTTATGTGGCGATAATGGTGCTGGGGCTTAACAGCAGCGCCTATGTGGCGGAAAGCGTGCGCAGCGGCATTTTGGCCGTTGACCATGGACAAATGGAGGCCGGTCGGTCTTTAGGCTTGACCTACGGCTCCACCATGTGGCACATCATATTGCCCCAAGCCATAAAAAACATCCTGCCCGCGCTGGGCAACGAGCTCATCGCCCTGATAAAGGAAACCGCCGTCGTGGGCTTTATCGCGGTATTTGACCTCACAAGGGCCGCAAGGGCAGTGGTATCGGACACCTACGATGCCTTCGGGCCATACCTGTACCTTGCCCTCGTCTACCTTGTCATAGTCTTGATAGCGACCTTCTTTGTAACCAAGCTGGAAAGGAGGTTGCGTCAAAGTGATAAGCGTTAAAGGCCTTGTCAAATCCTTTGGCGACCATGTAGTTCTGCAGGGCATAGACTACACCATCAACAAAGGGGAAAAAATCGTCATCGTAGGCCCCTCGGGCAGCGGAAAAAGCACCTTCCTGCGCTGCCTGAACCTGCTGGAGAAGCCCACCGCCGGGGAAATCTGGTTCGAAGACCAGCTCATCACCGACAAAAAGTGCAACATAAATGTTGTGCGCCGCAAAATGGGCATGGTTTTCCAGCAGTTTAACCTGTTCCCCCACCTGACGGTACTTCAAAACATCACCTTGTCCCCGGTAAAACTCGGCCTTATGTCAAAGGAAGAGGCAAAGGAAAACGCCATGCGGCTCCTTGCCCGCATCGGCCTTACCGAAAAGGCCAACACCTACCCCATCCAGCTGTCAGGCGGGCAAAAACAGCGCATCGCCATTGTTCGAGCCCTTGCCATGAACCCCGATGTCATGCTTTTTGACGAACCCACCTCTGCCCTTGACCCCGAAATGGTAGGGGAGGTGCTGGCCGTCATGAAGGAACTTGCCGATGAAGGCATGACCATGGTGGTGGTGACCCACGAAATGGGCTTTGCCAAGGAAGTGGCAACAAAGGTGCTCTTCATGGATGAAGGCAAAATATTGGAGGAATCGTCTCCCGCGGAATTTTACAGCGACCCCAAACACCCGCGGCTAAAAGAATTCCTCTCAAAAGTACTGGTTTAAAAATTGCCCCGTGCCGCCCGGCACGGGGTTTTTATTTTTCCGCCTTAAAAATCGAGTACAACACCCCGCCCATCATATTGCCTTTTTTGCAGCAAAGGCCACAAACCCCGCCCGTCACAAGGGCTTTTTCCTTTTTTAAAATAAAAACAAATTTTACACCCTTTTAATTGACTTTACCCCCGCCATTTGTTAGACTTTTCATGTACTTTAATTTTTATAATAAAAAATAAAGCCAATATTTACAGGGGGTATGCCCTTTGAAAAAAGCCATCGCCTTTACATTGATTTTCGCTACCCTTTTTGTGTCCGCCTGCTCTCCGGGCACAAGCACTTCAAACAGCGAAAGCTCATCCTCTTCCCAAAGCGCCAGCTCCTCACAAGACGGCGAGGAAAGCGGCAGCGACTCGATGCCCTCAAATATCGAGAGCCAAAACCCCGCCGGGGAAAGCTCCGAGAGCTTTTCCGAGAGCAGCGGCGGCCAAGGCCAGCCGAGTTCCGAGCCGGGACAAGACTTCCCGTCAGTTTCCTCGAGCACCGACAGCCAAACCGGCGGCTCCTCCAACACTTCCTTTTATTACAGTCAAGACCCGAGCTCATCCCAGTCCCAGAACTCTTCCTCATCAAACCCACCGGTTTCTTCCTCAAAACCCTCTACTTCTTCCTCGACACCTTCCGTATCCTCCTCAAAGCCACCCACATCTTCCTCTTCCAAACCTCCGGCTTCTTCCTCATCCAAGCCACCCTCCTCCTCATCTTCCAAACCCGCGGATAACCCGGGAGAGATTGTGGGCGACTATATCTGGAAAAGCGTCCCCGTCTCGGGCGGCGGCTATGTGACGGGCCTTATCGCCCACCCCGCGGAACGGGACCTTTACTACATCCGCACCGATGTGGGCGGCGCCTACCGCTGGGACAAAACCTACGAAAGATGGCTGCCCATCCTCGACATGTTCGGTTCCGACAAAACAAACTACTACGGCGTAGACAGCCTCAATATAGACCCCTCCAACCCCGACATCGTCTATGTGACGGTGGGCAGGTTTGCCGCAAACGGCGAAATCCTGCGCTCCACCGACCGGGGCAGGACTTGGGTAGAAACAGGCCTTTCCTCCCGCGGAGTTAAAGTCTCGGGCAACGGCAACTACCGCTGGGCGGGTGAACGCCTTGCCGTTGACCCCAATAAGGGCAGTATAGTTTACTACGGCTCGCGTCAAAACGGTCTTTGGAAAAACGAAAACATCGCCGACGGCGGCCAGTGGACGCAAATCCCCACATCCCAAGTGCCCCAAGGCTCCGGCACCACTTCCAACACCGTTGACGGCACAAACCGCGTAGGAATAAACTTCATAGTCTTTGACAAAAACGGTGGCACAAACTCCAACGGTGCCACAAACATAATCTACGCCGGCGTCTACGGCAACGGGGTTTACAAGACAACCAACGCCGGCTCCACATGGAGCCTTGTCTCCGGCAGCCCCACAAAACCTACAAGGGCCGCCATGGCAAGCGACGGCACCCTTTATGTAGCCCACGACTCGGGCGTCGCCAAAATCTCCCGCAGCGGAACCGTCACCAACATCAGCTCCGGCCTTGAAAGCGGACAATATGTGGGCATCAGCGTCGACAGGGACAACCCAAACATCGTAATGGTGGCAAGACACGATTTAAACCAGCACAACCCCATCTACCGCTCCACAAACGGCGGCAGCACATGGACAAGGATCAACACAAGGCGCGGCACCTACCCCCACTGGTGGCCCGCTTGGTTTAACTTCGCGCGTACATCCAGCCTTGTGATGGACCCCTTTGACTCCACCCGTGTATGGTACACCGACTGGTACGGCGTCTGGCGCACCGACAATATAAACGCCTCCCAAGCCGTCTTCAACGCCTACTCCAACAACCATGAAGAGCTGTGTATCAGCGCCCTCCTCAGCCCTTCCTCGGGCGAAGCTAAACTCTTTTCCGGCGCTTACGACATCAGCGGCTTTAGGCATACAAACCTGGACATCATTTCAAGGGAACCCCTGAAGAATTCCGACAACTACCACGACACTTTGTGTTACGCGGCATTTGAAGGCAACGCCAACACAATCTACAAAACCGCTTCAGGGCAAAGCGACCTTCGCGGCGCGATGTATAAGTCCACCGACAACGGCAAAACCTGGTCAAAGCTCTCTTCCAACCTGTCCTCCGAATACGGCGGCGGTAAGATGGCGGTGTCGGCCACCGACCCCAACAGGCTTGTATGGGTTCCCACAAAGAAGGCGCCCCACTATTCCACCGACGGCGGCAAGACTTGGAACCCCGTAGGGGGCGCGACTTCCACAGGCTTCTTGCCCGATATGTGGAATGAAAAGGTCATGGTCATCGCCGCCAACAAAGTGGGCTCAAATGTATTCTATCTTTACAGGCCGGGCCTTGGGTTCTGGCGCAGCACCGACGGCGGCGCCAACTTCACAAGGATAGACAATAACGGCATACCCACCAATGTGACAGGCGGCAACTGGCCTCCGGGAACGGGAGTAAAGTCGGTTCCCAATCAGGACGGCGGCGTTTGGGTCTATAACTCGGCAGGGTTATTTAAGTCCACAAACTACGGCACCTCCTTTACTAAACTGAACAATGTAAAAGAGTGCACCGCCCTTTCCTTCGGCAAGGCAAAGCCGGGCTCGGGACAGCCTGCTGCAATATACATCTTCGGAAAGCTCTCGGGCGACAACCAGCCTGACAACAGGCTTTACAGGTCTGACGACATGGGCCAGACTTGGATAAGGATAAATGACGACAACCACAAGTTCGGGCTGCTCAATGTGCTGGAAGCCGACGGCCAAGTTTACGGCAGGGTTTATATCGGCACCGGCGGCAGGGGAATATACTACGGCGAAATATACAATTAAAGCAAACATAATATCAAAACGGCAAACCCGCCCTTATTAGGGCGGGTTTTTTGTATTTACACACAAAATGCAAAACCGGAATACTATATTAACAGTTTATAAAAAGGAAGGTAGGTTGCCATGAGAATTTTAAGATTAGGGGACACGGGCACAGATGTCATGGAAATTCAGGCCGTTTTAAACAAAATAGGCTTTAGTTCCGGCACCCCCGACGGCGTATTCGGATCCCGCACCCAGCAAGCTGTCAGGGCATTTCAGCAAAACTTCGGCCTTACCCCCGACGGCGTGATAGGGGAGAGGACCCACGCCGCCCTCGCGCCATACCTGCAAGGATACGCCGCCTACACCGTACGGCCGGGAGACACCCTGTCAAACATCGCCCGCCGGTTTTACACCGAAGTCCCGTTTATAATCTTTGCAAACCCCGGCATCGACCCCGACAACCTGCAAATCGGGCAGCAAATCACGGTACCCTACGGCTTTGATGTCGTGGACACAAACATCAGCTACACTTACGACATATTGGAACGGGACTTACAGGGTCTTGCCGCCCGCTACCCCTTCATCGGCTACGGCTCCGCGGGCACAAGCGTCCTTGGCAGGCAGCTTTACTACATAAGGCTCGGCACCGGGCCAAACGAAGTCTTTTTCAACGGCGCCCATCACAGCCTTGAGTGGATAACGGCGCCCCTCCTTATGAAATTCGCCGAAGATTTTCTAAAAGGCCTCGTGTTGGACCGTCCCATCCGCGGCTTTAACACCCGCCGGATTTGGGAAACAAGCAGCATCTACATCCTCCCCATGGTAAACCCCGACGGGGTAGACCTGGTCCTCAACGGACTGTCTCCCGACAACCCCTACTACAGCCGCCTGATCCGGTGGAACAACAACAGCACCGATTTCTCCCGCACATGGCAGGCCAACATCCGGGGCGTGGATTTAAACCACAACTACAACGCCGCGTGGGAACTGTCAAAGGCAGCCGAAGCCCAATACGGCATCACGGGCCCCGGCCCCACCCGCTATTCCGGCCCCTACCCGGAATCGGAACCAGAAACCCGCACCGTAGCCGATTTCACCCGCGCCCACAATTTCAGGCTGGTGCTGGCCTACCACAGCCAAGGGGAAATAATCTACTGGAACTTCATGAATTTGGCGACGGAAGAAGCCCGCATAATCGGGGAAACCCTCGCCGCCGACAGCGGTTACACCCTCGACACGGCAACGGGCATCGCCAGCTACGCCGGCTACAAGGACTGGTTCATCCAAGAATACCGCCGCCCCGGCTACACGGTAGAAGTAGGCAGGGGCCAAAACCCCCTTCCCATCTCCCAATTCGACAAGATTTACAGCGACAACCTGACCCTTCTGCTGCGCGCCGCCACAATCACGACATAAAGGGTCAGGCCGTCCACCTTCTCAACACATACACCCCTGTCAAAACCGTCCCCGCCACAAATATAACGGCAAAGGCATAGCTGCGCTCCCGCTCCCCCGTCTTGGGCGGCAGAGAACTACCCCCGCCCTCATCATCGGCAGGCCCGGGCACTGCCCCCGCCCCGCCGTTATACGACAACACAAGGCTGACATCACAGCTCTTTCCCTGATACTCATTCCCCACATCTTCGGGCAAAAACAATACTAACTTTAAATTCTTTTCCTCTTCTCCCTTTGAAAACTTCAGGGAAAGATCTTTAAGTTTCGCAAAGCTCCCCTTATAAAAGGTCTCAGCCCCGTTTTTGACGGTTGCCACCACATTTTCAAAAAGCTCCACATTCCCCCGCTCCAGCAAGGCACTCAAATAGACATCGTAGGGCCTGTTGGAGCTCACAACAAAATCGGTACTGATCTCCTGCCCGGGCATCATGTTTTCAACATTAAAGAGGGTCCCCTTTGGAAAAATCCTAATCCCCGAATTTTCCGTCTCAATACTCACCCCGTCTCCTTTTGAAAGGGGGCTGTCCGACAGGGCATAAGGGGTGGCAAAAAACAAAAAAGCATGGCCGATATAACCGCCGTCCTAATTTTCCCGTACATAGGCACCACCTCCCCCAAAACTCAACAGGGAGAGCCGCAACACCTTAAAGTGGCGGCTCTCCTCTATTCAGCAGCAGTATAGCCTCTTGCCTTATTCCGCGGCATTGAGGGAAACTTGATTGAGATGGAAGACAAAATCAAATTCCACGGTATCGCTTTGGGCAAGGTTGTCTTTGGCGGACTCCCACCAGCTGATGACGGCGGAAACCCTGACCGAGGCGCCAGGGGCCAGCTTCTCGTTAAAGATAAGGCTGCTGGGCAAATTGCTGATAGGCCCGTTGTAAAGCAACTTGTCGTCTCCGGTTTTCCAGCCATCGCCGTCATAGTCCAAGAAGAGCAGGATGTTCAAAACATCTCCCAGTTCGCCCACATCTGCCGTCTCATCCCCGGCTTCCCTTTCCGGCTCGGTCAGCTCATTTTCAAGGTTGCGCACATTGATTTCCGTGATGTTGAGATACCCGGAAATAGACCCGTTGTTAGTCAAGAGGTAACTGCCAAGGGGCTGACTTTTGGGCGCAAGGTTAGTCTTGTTGAACTTGATAACATTTTCATCCTTGCCGTCAATGAGAAGGTCTAAAGTCCCGGCGGTCAAGGAATTTCCCACGCTGGCCTCGGTATCCGAGAAGTACGAGGTGGTGGCGCTGGCTACCATAACAGCGGTAACCGCAATGACTAAAACACTCATCAAAATTCTCTTTTTCACGCAAAATTCCTCCTATAAATTTTTGTATTTTAATAAAACCGCGCGCAATATCCTTTCCGTCTTAACTTAGCCGCCCAATTCATTCCCCTCCTGCGCCGACTCTGAAAGGAGGCTTTCCCTCAGCCTTTCAAGGAGCATCTCCCTCTTCCTTCTCCGATAGGAGGCAAGCTCTCTAAACAGATTCAGCGTTTCAATAATTATAATCAGCCCCCCGGGCACCACCACCAAAAGCAACAGCCCCACCCCGGTTTTTGCAAAATCCATCAAAAACCCCACATAGGGGAGGGCAAAGTTTACCTGCCCGATAATATACTCTTCAGGCACGGCGTCTATGTCATTTACGGCATTGGCGTCCCCGCGGGTGACAAAGCTAAACTCACCATTTTTATTCCTTACTTCCGCAATCCTATGGGTCACAATCGTCTTTTTATCGGCAGGGCTGATAAATGTAATGACATCCCCAATTTCAAGAAGTCCAAAATCCTTCGGCCTTTTCACAAAAATCGCCGAACCCCGCTTTATGGCAGGCTCCATGCTTCTGCCAGTAACCGACATCATCTGATACCTGCCGATACTCGGTATCTTCCCTTCAGCCTTGCCCTTCATGGACAAAAAAACAACTCCCCCAACAAACAAAAAGGCAAGGAAGAAAATAAATCCCGGCAAAACCTTTAAAGCCCTTTTCCACAAAGAGCCGCAAGAAACTTTTTTTGCCCCAACCTTCAAAGTCTTTTTATGAAGCCTCTCCATAGGCACTTCCTCTCCGCTGTAAATTAGGCCATCAGCACAACATCAGCTATTGTATCCCAATTAATTCCAATTACTTGTTAAAATATGGCTGTCGAAAAATATTTATATGAGCCATCCCCGTCACTTTATGCCGAATATGGGTCAAAAAAATAAAATAAAGGGCAAAACCAAGGGGTTTTTGCCCTTTATTTTTTGTGAAAATATTTCAACCTGCCACCTTTAGCTCCCCAACAGCCTCAAATAATGGTTAGCCTCCCTCAAAACATGGTCACCCAGCAAGGGAAGTATCACAGCCTTGATCTCGCAGTTTAGCAGCCCCTCGGTAGCCGCAGCCTTAAACTCCCGCAGCCGCCTTGTAGCCCTGACAGTCTCCCTTGTAACCCTCGAGCGGGCAGCAGTGGAGCCTTGAGCCGTCCGGGCAAGGTTCATGAGCTCCTCAAACTGGTTGGCGAAGTTGTTGGCCGTCGCAATCAGCTCATCTTCCGTGGGATCCAGCAGCCCCCTTATAAACTCCGAGTGCTCCGCCATTATCCTACTCCAAAAAATTTCTTCCTCAATTATGTTGGTCTCAATTTCCTTGTAATCCTGTAATTTCTGCACCAAACTCAAATACAGCCGGGCCTCCCTTAAAATGTGTTCCACCAAAAGGGGATATGTATTGGACGCCGCCCGGCACTCATTGAGGGCATTTAGCACCGCTACTTTAAATTCAATAATTTCGGAAATCAAGGTAATGGCACTGTTATTAAGGGCCTTGACTTCCTGCTCCACCCTGTCGGGATCCAAAATCCTGTCGGCCGCAGACAAATCCAGCTCCCTTTCAGTGATAGCGGTATCCAGTTCCGTGCCGGTAAAATACTCGGTAGCCCTCTCGGCCTCAAGGGTAAAGGGCGTCACCACCTCGCCGGAAGCCAGCACCGTCCGGCTCACATTGTTGCCGGCAATACCGACCACCCTCGAAAGGAACTCCTCAAAGGCCCTCATCAGTTCTTCAGCCCGCCTTATCAGCTCCGAGTTCTTGGGAAAAAAGGCCACCTTCAAAAACAATGCGTGCTCCTTCATTATCCTGCCGAAAAACAAGTGCAGCCCAAGTGAATGCCGTATAAAATCAGCTTTGGTTAACATAATCCTCCTCCATCTCGTGTTATTAACATTACTATAATATTCACCTCCCCTTTTTCTGCCACCCAAAACCCGCGTCCCCTTAACCTTTCCGCCCTGACCCTCATATATTGTTATAGTGTACACACAAAAAACTTATAAATGGAGGCATTATCGTGTCAGAAAACCAATTTATGCGACCCATGCCAAAGGCTCCCGACGAAAAGCCTTGGGGCTCAGCGCCCCGCAGCAAGCCTCAGGAGCCTATGACGGCACCCGAGCAGGAGGAAATGCAACTGCGCCTTGTCTACCCCGAAATCTTCTACAAACTCCAGCCCTACATC
The DNA here is from genome assembly GCA_029780875.1 of Bacillota bacterium. GTDB lineage: Bacteria > Bacillota > Clostridia > Oscillospirales > Acutalibacteraceae > JAKOXU01. Next base: position 9,670 of record JAKOXU010000071.1, read on the forward strand.
ATAGCCGTCTGCGACGAGATGGACACCTTTGGGGATGAGATGCCCTCCCTGGAAATGATCGAGCGCATTTGCGACAGCATCTACAACGACATACGGGAAATGCATCCCGATTTGGCCGACTACATCAATTCAAGCGAACCCACGGTGGAAACCCAAGTGCCCTTCGGCCGCTCCCGGGTAAGCCGACGGTTCAGGCGCCGCGGGTTATTCAGGGACCTTATCGAGATCCTCCTTTTATCGGAGCTTGCCCGCCGCCGCAGAAGAAGGCGCTACTACTAATCCCACCCATTACATCAAAAGCCTGCCGGTTTGCCGCGGCAGGCCCTTTTTATTTGCCGAGAAGACTCGATTTTTTAACAATCCGGTTGTAAAAGGCGTCAAGAAATCGTATAATTAACAATTATAAAGCAATGGGAAAGAAGGGTTTAATTTGTTCCAGCTCAAATGGGTGTGGCACTGCATGAAGGGCAAAAGGGCAGCCTTTGTAATAGCCGCTGTCCTGACGGTGATAATCTCGATTATCACCATAGTAAACCCGTACCTGTCCTCCCTCATAGTGGACCAGGTAATCACAAACCGGCAAACCCAAAAGCTCATCCCGCTGCTGCTGCTCATGGTCGGGGTGCAGCTTACCCGCGTCGCCCTTCGCTACACCTCCATTATTCTATATGAAAAATGCTCCCAGCTTTCCATATTCCACATAAAAACCCACCTTTACGATGTTCTGCAGCGGCAAGACATGCACTTTTACGACAGGAACCACACCGGGGAACTGATGAACCGCCTGACGGGCGACATCGACATGATCCGCCACACCATCGCCTATGTCTTCTACAACATACTGGAAGCCATAGTAATCTTCCTTTCCACCTGCGTTTATTTCTTCGTGGTAAATGTCCCCCTGACTTTGTCCCTTCTATCCATTGCCCCCGTCATAGTCTTTGTCAGCAGCCGTTTCTTCAAGCGCGTCCGGCCCCTATACCAGCAGCTGCGGGAAAGAATGACGGATTTAAACAACATCGCCAAGGAATCCATTGCCGGCAACAGGATAATCAAGGCCTTCTGCCGGGAAGAGTACATGGAATCCCAATTCGACCAAAGAAATAAAGCCTACAAGGACGCCAGCCTGAAAGCCTCCTACACTTGGCTTAAATACTACCCCTACATTGAATCCCTGTCCCAGGTCCTGACAATCCTCACCATACTTTTAGGCGGCATATTCATTATAAACGGCTCCCTCACCCCCGGCGAACTTCTGGCCTTTACCTCCCTTACATGGGCCATCGCCTACCCAATGCGAAATCTCGGCCCGCTACTCAGCGACATCCAACGCTTTTCCGTCGCCTCGGGCCGGGTAATTGAAATATACTATTCCAAACCCGCCATCACAGATAAAAAGGGCGCAAAATCCT
>JAKOXU010000077.1 GCA_029780875.1 Bacillota bacterium
AGGATTTCGGGCTGGAAAGCAGGCAGATTATTGACCTTCTTTCCAAGTATTTTGACGACACCAAAAAACATATGACAGCCCTCAATGAGGATGAGCTGGATGTAATATTTGAGGAGCTTTCCCAAGAGTATCAGGTGGAGAGCTTTGACGAGTATTTCGCCGAAGGGCAGGCAGCTGCCGAAAAACGGCGCCTTGAAAAGGAGGCCCAAAAGGAGGAGCTTCTGAAGGCTCAAGCTGCCCTTTTGGAGGAGGCCAGAAAGGCCGCCGAGCAGGCTAAAAAGGAAAAGAAGACGGGGGAGCCGGCAAAGAAGGATAAAAAGGCTGCTCCCGCGGAAAAGGAAGCCGTAATTCCGGCAAGGAAGCCTGCCGCCGAGAAAAAGACCCAGGAAAAGACGGCGCCAAAGCCCAAAGGCGAAAAGGTATTGAGGACTGTGGATACCCGCTTGACCCAGGTTCACCTTAACAAGTACGACGAGCGGTTTGAAGCATTGGCTCCCGAGACGGTAAAGCAAGACGATGTGGTGAAGAAGCAGAAGCTGACACAAAAGTCGGCCCAGTATAGAGGCAGACCCTCAAATACAAGGAAGAGGGAGACGGAAGCCGAAAGGCTCCAGCGCATACAGCAAGAGCGTCAGAAAAAGACAATTACCGTTACCATCCCCGATGAGATTACCGTGGCTGATTTGGCGGCAATGCTGAAGGTCACCGCCGCAGAGCTCATCAAGAAGCTCATGGGGCTCGGGGTAATGGCCAGCATAAACGATACCATAGACTTTGACAGCGCTGCCCTTGTCGCCTTGGAGTTCAACGCCAAGGCCGAGCGGGCTGTTGTGGTGACTATCGAGGAGCAGATAATCGACGATTCCGACGACACCGAGGAAAACTTAAAGCCCAGAAGCCCTGTTGTGGTGGTCATGGGCCATGTTGACCACGGTAAAACCTCCCTTCTCGACAGAATCCGCCACGCCAATGTTACGGCTACCGAGGCCGGCGGCATAACCCAGCATATCGGCGCTTATACTGTGGATATTAACGGGAACAAGATTACATTCCTTGACACTCCCGGCCACGCCGCCTTTACCTCCATGAGGGCTCGAGGCGCCCAAGTCACAGATATTGCGGTGCTTGTGGTGGCCGCCGACGACGGAATCATGCCCCAGACAATTGAGGCTATAAACCACGCGAAGGCTGCCAATGTGTCGATAATTGTAGCCATAAATAAGATAGACAAGCCCGACTCCAACCCCGACAGAATAAAACAGCAGTTGACGGAGCATGGCCTGGTGCCTGAAGAATGGGGCGGCGAGACCATTTGTGTGCCTGTTTCCGCCATGACGGGGCAGGGGATTGACACTCTCCTCGAAATGATTGTTTTGAATGCCGAGATGCTGGAGCTCAAAGCTAATCCCAACAGGCGGGCTAAAGGTACCGTCATTGAGGCGCGGCTCGACAAGGGCAGGGGCCCTGTGGCGACCGTGCTGGTGCAGAACGGTACCCTCAATGTTGGGGATATTGTGGTTGCCGGAACCGCTGTCGGAAGGGTGCGGGCCATGATGGACGACAAGGGCAGGAGTGTTAAGAGCGCCGGGCCTTCCACTCCCGTGGAGATTACCGGTTTGAGCGAAGTGCCTGCGGCGGGTGATATCTTTAATGCTGCTTCCGACGAGCGCCTTGCCCGCCAGCTTGTGGAGCAGAGGAAATTTAAGGAGAAGCAGGAGCAGTTCAAGAAGTACCAGAAGGTTACCCTTGACAACCTCTTTGAACAGATGCAGCAAGGGGAGATTAAAGAGCTTCCCGTCATTGTCAAGGGCGATGTGCAGGGTACCGTGGAGGCCTTGACCCAGTCTATCGAGAAGCTGTCTACCGATGAGGTGAGGGTGAAGGTTATTCACGGCGGCGTGGGCGCCATCAATGAGTCCGATGTCATGCTGGCCGATGTTTCCAACGCCATCATTGTCGGCTTTAATGTGCGGCCCGACGCCCTTGCCAAAACCGCCGCGGAAAGTGCCGGGGTGGATATGCGCCTGCACCGAATTATCTATGACTGTCTCGATGAGATAAAGAACGCCATCAAGGGTATGCTGTCGCCCAAGTACCGGGAAGTGGAGCTGGGCAAGCTGGAGGTGCGCCAGGTTATCAGGATTTCCAGCGTGGGCTCCGTGGCCGGCTGCTATGTCCAGAGCGGCAAGATTACCCGCTCCTCCCAAATCAGGGTTGTGCGGGACGGCATTGTGGTGGCCGAGGACAAGGTGGCTTCCCTCAGGCGGTTTAAGGACGATGTCAGGGAAGTTCAGACAAACTATGAGTGCGGCGTTTCACTTGAAAAATTTGACGATATTAAAGAGGGCGATATACTGGAAGCCTATATTGTGGAAGAATATAGGGATGAACAGTAGCCCGATAGAAAGCGGGGGTAAGCTATGAGCGAGCGCAAGGCAAGCAGGGTTGCGGAAGATGTAAAGAGGCATTTGTCGGAAATCTTTCGTACCTTGAAAGACCCGAGGGTCAGCAAGCTTTTGAGTATTGTAAAAGTGGAGGTCACAAAAGACCTGTCCCTTGCCAAGGTGTATGTCAGCGCCATTGAGGGAAGTGAGGCCACCAAGGCTTCCGTGGAGGCTCTCAAAGCCGCCCAGGGGTTTGTGCGGCGGGAGCTTGCAGCGAGGCTCAATATCAGGCATACGCCGGAACTGAAATTTATCGCCGATGACTCTATTTCCTATGGGGTCAATATCTCCCGCATTATTGACGAAATCTCTAGAAAGGAAAGAAACGAGCAGGATGAAGATTGATTTAAAGAGGGCGGCTGCGGTTTTGACGGAAATGGACAATATACTCATCATTGCCCATCACTATCCCGACGGGGATACCCTCGGCTCCGGGTTTGCCTTGTGCCGTGGCCTGCGCAAAATGGGCAAAAAGGCCAACTTGGCTTGCTCCCATGAGATCCCTCATAAGTATGATTATATGTGGAGGGATTTGCCTGCCCTTGATTTTACTCCTGAAAATATTGTGGCTGTCGATACCGCCGATACCCAGCTTTTTGGGGAAAGGCTTGAGAAATACGCCGACATGGTGCGGCTTTGCATCGACCACCACGGCTCCAACATACTCTATGCCGAGGAAACCTTGCTTGATGTGACGGCGGCCGCTACCGCCGAGGTTATATTTGCCCTCCTTAAAGAGATGGGCATTGAGGTTGACAAGGATATTGCCGACTGCCTTTACACCGGAATTGCCACCGATACAGGCTGCTTTAAATATTCCAATACCACGGCGAAAACACACCTTATCGCCGCGGAGCTGATTGGCCTTGGCGCCGACAAGGATATAATCAATAGGCTGATGTTTGAGACAAAGTCAAGGGCCCGCATTGAAATTGAGCGGCATGCCCTCAACAACATGGAGTTTTTCTTAAACGGCAGGTGCGCTGTTATGTTCATTAGCCTGGAAATGATTGAAAAGTCGGGCGCCGACGAGGGCGATTTGGAGGGCTTGTCTCCCCTGCCCCGGGAAATTGAGGGGGTTGTGGTGGGCATCACCATCAGGGAAAAGGGCGATAACCAGTACAAGATTTCCGTTCGCACCGGCCCGGAAGTGAACGCTGCGGAGGTTTGCCGGCTATTTGGCGGCGGAGGGCATCCCAGGGCTTCGGGCTGCTGCCTGGAAGGGCCCTTTGATGAGGTGAAAAATGCCCTGATTGAGGCGGTAAGGCAAAAAATAGGTGCCAAATAATGACGGGTATACTTTTAATAGATAAGCCTGCGGGGATTACCTCCTTTGACGCCGTGGCCGAGGCCAGAAGACTCCTCAACACAAAGAAAATCGGGCATACCGGCACCCTTGACCCTATGGCTACGGGGGTGCTGCCCTTGCTTGTGGGGCGGGCGACGCGGGCGGCCGATATTTTGCCCCGAAGCGACAAGATGTATCTTGCGGGCTTTAAATTCGGCGTCGCTACCGATACCTTTGACATAACGGGCAAGGTGCTGGAGCGGTCTGATGTCAAGGTGGAGGAACAACAAATAGTAGAGCTGCTGCCGAAATATACGGGGAGTATAAGGCAGAGGCCTCCCATGTATTCCGCCGTGAAGGTGGGAGGTGTGCGGCTTTATGAGCTGGCGCGAAAAGGGGAGGAGATCGAGACCCCCGAAAGGGAGGTTGAGGTTTTTTCCTTGTCGCTGATTGAGTTTGACTTTGAGGAGCAGGCGGCTCTGTTTCAAATTCACTGCTCAAAGGGTACATATATCCGTTCCCTTTGCAGCGATATGGGAAAAGACCTCGGCTGCGGAGCCGCATTGAATTTTCTGTTGCGTACCATGGCGTCGGGGTTTGGTATCGAGGACTGTATTACCCTTGAAAGGGCCCGCGAGCTTGCCCGGGAGGGAAGGCTTTATGAAGCGCTGCTGCCTTTAGACCGGGCCTTTGGGGATTTGCCCGAGGTTTTTGTGACGGCGGGGCAGGGGAAAAGATTTATCAACGGCGGGAGCTTGTCTTGCGCGCGCCTTGAGCTGCCTTGCGAGTACGGGGACTTTCGGGTGTATTCCGAGGATGGCGGCTTTTTGGGGATTGGTGCTGTGGACGGTGCGAGCGGGGAGCTGAAGGTTAAAAAGCTGTTTTGCGAAATATGAGGGATATTGGGGAGGAAAACCGGTTGGTTATCATTGAGAATATCGGGGAATATCAAGCGAAAAGGCCCTGTACCGTGGCTTTGGGTCGGTTTGACGGGCTGCATCTGGGTCACAGGGCAGTGATTGAAAGTGCAAAGAAGGGGGCAAAGCATGTCTTTCCCTTGCTTTCAAAGCATGCCTTCGCGGTATTTACCTTCTCCTACAGCCCCGAGGATTTTGACAGCTTTGGCCTTGCAAAGGAGATTATCACCGACAGCCAGAAGGCAAAGGAGATTGAGGCTATGGGGGCAGATGTGCTCTTTTTGGTTCCTTTCGCCAAATTCCGTTATATGAGCCCCGAAGCCTTTGTCAAGGAGGTTTTGAAGGATACCTTGCATGCCCAGTATGTGTGCTGCGGGTATGATTTCAGGTTTGGCAAGGATGCTTCCGGGACTCCCGATGACCTTATAAGCCTTTGCGAAAAGTACGGCATGAAGGTAAAGGTAGTGCCCGCGGTGTGCGACAACGGGGTGCCCATCAGTTCAACCCGTATCAGATGGCATATCGAAAGAGGGGAGATGGACGACGCTTCCCGCCTTTTGGGGCATAGGTATTTTATTGAGTTTCCCGTGGAAAGGGGTACGAGGAGGGGGACCTTGATGGGGACTCCTACCATAAATATGTCCTTCCCCGACAACTTTTTGCTGCCGAGGAAGGGGGTATATGCCTCCTGCGTAGTGATGGGCAACAGGAGATACAGCAGCGTTACAAACATCGGAATCAGGCCTACCGTGTCAAATGAGGAGAAGGTCAGCGCCGAGACCCTTATTGAGGGCTTTTTCGGGGATTTGTACGGCAAGACCGTGAGGGTGGAGCTGTATGATTACCTGCGGAGCGAAAAGAAGTTTGAAAGCATCGACGACTTGAGGCGGCAGATTCTGGCCGATGCCGAAAAGGCGTCGGAAATTATAAAAAGCCATATAAAGGACGGGTCCCTGCGGGCTTGAGTTTTTTCAGGTTTGGGCCGGCGGAGTGTGTAACTCCTTTGATTTGAGTGCCCGCCGGCAGCGGCGTGTGAATATGCGGCAAAATTACATATTATGCCGGTTGAATAAGCCCCGCATGGGACTTATAATTATTTATAAGGGATTGTTTTGTCTTAAAAAGTTAACAGTAAATTAATACCTTTCCGGTTGACTTTAAAATGTATATTTGTTAGACTTGTGCTTACTGCAGACGGTTACAGACCTTTTATAATTACCGGATTTAATTGGAGGGATACTCATTTGAAAAAGGCAATTTGCAAAGTGCTTGCCCTTACCCTGATTTTGGCCATGGTTTTTCTTTCGGCGTGTACGCCTTCAACGGAAGAGCCGGGGTCAAGCAGCGAGGGCCAGAGCTCAAGTGAAGTTTCAAGCAGTACCGGAGAAAGCTCGGGGCCCGAGAGTTCGTCGGATCCCGCTTCTTCTTCCTCTTCGTCTACTTCTACCCCTTCTCAAGGAGGGGAGTCCAGCACCTCTACGGGTAATGGCGAATCCAGCCTTCCCGGGACTTCTTCCGCCGGGCCGTCCTCTTCTTCTACCAGCACGGGTGGGAGAAGCTCTTCCAGCAGCAAGTCTTCAAAGGTGCCCGATCCTCCCAAGGAAACAGGCCCTAAAGGTACATACAGCTGGAATCCCATCCCTGTGTCGGGCGGCGGGTATGTGACGGGCCTTGTTGCCCATCCCAAAGAGAGGGATCTCTACTATATCCGCACCGATGTGGGCGGAGCATACCGCTGGGATAAGACCTATGAGAGATGGCTGCCTATCCTTGATATGTACGGTTCCGATAAGACTGCCTACTATGGGGTGGAAAGCTTAAATGTGGACCCCTCTAACGCCAACATTGTCTTTGTGGCGGTGGGCAGGCAGGCACAAAGCGGCGAAATTCTCATGTCTACCGACAGGGGCAACACTTGGAAGGAAACAGGCCTTAAAAAGTACGGCGTCAGGATGTCGGGCAACGGCAACTACCGCTGGGCAGGAGAGCGCCTTGCCGTTGACCCCAATAAGGGCAGCATAGTTTACTATGGCTCGCGGCAAAACGGCCTTTGGAAAAGTACCAATGTTGCCAGCGGAGGACAGTGGGAGCAGATTTCCGCTTCGCAGGTTCCTTTTGGTTCCGGCACCACTTCCAACACCGTTGACGGCACAAACAAGGTAGGCATTAACTTTGTTGTATTTGATAAAAACGGTGGCACAAACGCCAGCGGTGCCACAAATATAATCTATGCCGGCGTATACGGCAACGGGGTTTACAGGTCCACCAACGCCGGAGCTACTTGGAGCCTTGTTCCCGGCAGCCCCACAAAGCCTACAAGGGCCGCCATTGCAAGCGACGGCACCCTGTATGTTGCCCATGATTCGGGCGCCGCAAGGATTGCAAGGAACGGCACTTGCACCAATATCAGCGCTGGGCTGCAGAGCGGGCAGTATGTGGGCATCAGCGTCGATTCCAATAATCCCAACCATGTTGTGATCGCAAGGCATGACAAGACTTACGACAACGCTGTTTACCGTTCCACCGACGGGGGCAACACTTGGTCTCTTGTCAGGACTACCAGAGGGGAAAGGCCCGGCTGGTGGCCCGATTGGTTCTACTTTGCCAAAACCTCGAGCCTTGTGATGGATCCCTTTGATGGCAATAGGGTGTGGTACACCGACTGGTACGGCGTGTGGCGCACCGACAATATTGCGGTGGAAGGCAGACCTGTGTTTAAGGCATATTCGAAGAATCATGAGGAGCTGTGTGTCAGCGCACTTTTGAGCCCGCCTGCAGGGGAGGCAAAACTCTTCTCGGGAGCCTATGATATCGGCGGATTCAGGCATACTAACCTGGATGTGATTTCGAAGGAGTATATTCCCAATAAAGCAAACGGCGGCGGACATTACAACGATACCCTTTTCTATGCCGCTTATGACGCTAACCCCAACATCATCTACAAGACGGCGTCAAGGCAGGGCGACCTTCTCGGCGCAGTCTATAAATCTACCGACAACGGCAAGACATGGACTCAGCTTTCTTCTAACCTGTCCAACGAATACGGCGGCGGCAAGCTGGCGGTGTCTGCTACCGACCCCAACAGGCTTGTGTGGGTGCCCACAAAGAAGGCGCCCCACTATTCCACCGACGGCGGCAAGACTTGGCATCCCGTTGGAGGCGCCACTTCCACAAGCTTCTCGCCCGATATGTGGAATGAAAAGGTCATAATCATAGCTGCCAATAAGGTTGGTTCCAATGTATTCTATATCTACAGGCCGGGCCTTGGGTTCTGGCGCAGCACCGACGGCGGCGCCAACTTCACAAGGATTGACGGCAACGGCATTCCCGATGCGGCGGGCGGCAGCTGGCCTCCGGGAACGGGTGTCAAGGCGGTTCCCAATCAGGACGGCGGCGTTTGGGTGTATAACTCGGCAGGGTTATTCAAGTCCACGAATTACGGTTCCTCCTTTACTAAAGTAAGCAATGTAAAAGAGTGCACCGCCCTTTCCTTCGGCAAGGCAAAGCCGGGCTCGGGACAGCCTGCTGCAATATACATCTTCGGAAAGCTCTCGGGCGATACCCAGCCCGAAAACAGGCTTTACAGATCCGATGACATGGGCCAGACTTGGGTAAGGATAAATGACGACAACCACAAGTTCGGGCTGCTCACTGTGCTGGAAGCCGACGGCCAAGTTTACGGCAGGGTTTATATCGGCACCAACGGCAGAGGGTTGTTCTACGGCGAGATTAACAAGTAAAGTTAACACAAAAGCACCCGCCCCAAAAAGGGGCGGGTTTTTTGTTTTTTTGGGGAAAGGGGAGGGGGTTGACGAAAATCGGGTTGAGAAAATGGGGCGGGGGGATTTTGCGAAAAGGTAGGAGGATTTGCGGAAAGAGTGTGAGCGGGGGATTGTTTGTGGGAAGGTGCGGGGGCGTTTTGTTTAGAGCCTATCATAAGGGTAAGAGGCGGGATACTTTTTGAGGGCGGCTGATTTTAAGGGAAATTGGGTTAAAGTGCAGCGGGGATATTTTCGAAAAAAGTAGTGGGGGTTGCTTTTTGGCGTATGATTTTGGCGCGGAGTTGAGGAAAGGATGACAAATGTACTTTATATGGGAGTGTGTCATGGGTATTTTTGATAAAAGGCAAGGAATGGGGGACTTATCCTGCTGAAATGGGCGTGAAAGGGAGGAATTGGGGGTAGCGGGTTTGTTGACATAGTTTGTCGGGGCGTGATATAATAGTGAAAATTTTATTATAAAGCGTCAAAGTTTTAGAGCCTTTCGAAAAAAAGGGGAAAAACAGCCGAATTGAAATTTGCCCTTGACGAAAGCAGAAAAATGGAGCTCTAGCTTAAGGTTTTTACCGTTTTTGTAAAGAGTGGTAAGCCGCCTTTCGGCTCTTGATTATGGTATTTGCCCGTTAAGGGGTAAAAATTCGGCGGTGAGAGAATTTTGGTGCCTTATCATTTTGCTTACGGGAAAGAAAGGAACCTTTTCGGGTTTTAAATTTTTTATACTGGGGGAGTACTCTTGAAAAAGCTGACTTGTGTATTATTTGCCCTTATAATTGTTGCGGCGGCTTTGCCTTTTGGGGCTTCGGCGGCCCAGCTCAATGCCGTTTTGGCGCCGGGTGCTTCCACTGCCCGGGAAAACGACACCGTTGTGGTGAACCTGAACTTTTCAAACGCCAAATCGGTGGACGGGATTGCCTGCCTTGACGCCAGCATCGAGTACAACCCCAATGTCCTTGAATTTGTCAGCTTGAAGGCCGACAGCTCCATTTTGGGGCTGGCTTCCAGTGTGCCCCAACCCGGGAAACTCCTTATAAACTATGCCGACGCGGGTGGCGGGTTTACCGCTTTTAATAAGAACGGTACCTTTGTTGCCATTACCTTTAAGGTGAAAAAGGGAGCGCCCTTGGGGGAGACTACTGTTACCGGCACCTTGTCAAATATCCTTGACCCCAATATGGTTGACCATACCGCTTCCCTTTCATCCGCAAAAATCAATATTTTGCAGCCCTTGTCCGACAACGCCTTTTTGTCGGAGCTTAAAATCAACCCCGGGAATTTGTCCCCTGCCTTTAACAAGAATGTGATAAACTATGCCGTGTCGGTGCCTTACAGCGTGGATAAAATTGAGGTTGAGGCAAAGGCAGAGGATTCCAAGGCTAAAGTAAGCATCAGCAACCCGACCTTGAAGGCCGGGAGCACAACGAAAATTACGATTACCGTTACGGCGGAAAATCCTTCCGTCAAAAAGGTTTATACCATTAATGTCACCCGGGGGGCAAACCCCAACCCGACTTCCAGTGCTGTCAGTTCCTCGGAGCCCTCTTCCGAAGTTGAGTCGAGCCAGGATTCCGGAGGCGGATTTGAGGAGGAAAGCTCAAGTGAGGATGAGAGCCTTGAGCCCACTCCCGGCGGAGGATTTGGCGGGGCGAAGGCCGTGATAATCTGGATTTTGGGCATTATCCTTGCCCTTGCCTCGGGATTTGTGGGCGGCATCTTCTGGGAGAGGAAAATGGGGCACGACGATGTGCCCTGATGGGGTGAAATCCTGCCCCTAAATTTTCTCGGGAATGTTGCAACCAGTGGAAAAGTTTCACTAAAAAAATTTGTAGAAAGTGCTTGCATTTTTTGCTTTAATGTAATAAAATGCTTGTACTAATTGAAGACTTTTTATTCGCGCTGTCACGATAATAGCAAAGCAGTCGAAAGGCTGTGACGCAAAGCTGTAGGGTCTAAGGGCTTATGCCTATGACAGCCAGTTGCCGAATAAATAGCGCTCTTTTATGCCCTTTTTGAGGATTGTGGGGCTCTTTAAGACGAAATGGCAAAACAGTCGAAAGGCTGTGACGCAAAGCTGTAGGGTCTAAGGGTTTATGCCTATGACAGCCAGCTGCCGAAATTAGAGGGTCTCTTATTATTTATTCATTTTGGCGTGACGAGGAGAGGTCTGATGGAAATTGTGGTTTATGCCTTGACTGCAGGTGCAATTTTGGGCCTTTTTTGTTATGAGTTGACTTGCAGGCTCATTCAGGCAAGAGTTTACGGCCCGGTGGAAAACCCATTTATTACAGGAAAGAGTATCACTCTTTACTGGATGGTCCTATTTTCTTTGAGCTTTGCCCTTTTGTCGGTGCTGCTTATATCCGACATCGTATTGAGCATCGAGTGCATGATTTTGTTTGCCATTTTCTTTTGCCTGTCGGTGACAGACATTATTATCAGCAAAATTCCAAATGAGCTGTTGCTTTTTCTCATTATAAACAAGCTGATTTTTGTAATTATCAAGTCCGATTTTTCCGGACTGTTGAAAAATATTTTTGGAATGGTAGCAGGGCTGCTGCTTTTTATGATGCCCTTGTTCTTTGGAGTAAATATCGGAATGGGGGATGTGAAGTTTGCCGCGGTAATCGGCCTGTATCTCGGGATTTCGGGGCTGCTGCAGACCGTCATTATTATGGCGATAGGGCTGCTTTTATACACGGTTTACCTGTATATCACAAAGAAGGGAAGCCTGAAAACTTCGGCGGCTATTGGGCCGTATCTGTCGGCCGGAGCCATGATTACCGCCATGTACCCGCTGATAAACCTGTTTAATTAAGGAGATTAACCTGATGTTTGATTTTTTGCATGAGGAAGACGGGCAGGGCTTAGTGGAATACGGAATAATTATCGGGCTGATAGCCCTTGCCATTGTGGCCGCGGGGGTCCTTCTGGGGTCTAAAATCCGGGAGGTCTTCTTCAAGGCGGGAGAAGCGTTATCTTCTAAGCAATAGTTTTGAGCATTGTTTTCCTGATATAAAAAACTTAAGAGGGGAGGAAAAATGTGTTGAGAAGCTTTTTCAGGAATGAGGACGGGCAAGGTATGGTGGAATATGGCCTTATTTTGGGTCTTATCGCCATTGCTGCGGTGGCAGCTATTGCGTTGCTCGGACCGAAGATTCGGGAACTCTTCCAGAAGACTACCAGCGTTTTGGAGTCGGCGATTTCCAGCAACTAATTTGGAAAAGGTTTTTTAATTTGGGGAAGTTGCAAAGCCTTTTCAAGTCGTTATGCCGGGGGTGCAAGGGAATACTTGCCGGGGGTTTCCGGCGTTGGATTTCTTACTTGTGCTTTTGGCAGAGACTTGGCAAAATCGGAATTTTGGGCAGCGTGGAAGGCATCGAGGTGTTTTTCTCTAAATCATTAATAATTTAAGGAGATGAATGGGATGCTGAAAAAATTCTTCAAGAACGAAGACGGTCAGGGCATGGTTGAATACGGTCTCATTTTGGGCCTCATCGCCATTGCTGTAGTAGTAGCCCTTGTGGCTCTGGGACCCAAGATCAGAGAGCTGTTCCAGAAAGCTGAAAGCGAAATCACTTCGGCGCTGTCTCAAGTGGCAAGCGAATAACGCTTGAATTTGTGTGGCATAGGAAACTCACCCGATACAAATTTGATAAAAATCTGTATCGGGTGAGCAATATGCTGTGAAAGTGAGAATGGGTATGTTCGGGTTTCTAAAAAAAATTAAAAACGAAGAGGGACAGGCCCTGGTTGAATTTGCTTTGGTGCTTCCGCTTTTGCTTATAATCGTGTGCACCATTATCGATTTCGGATGGGTATTTTACCACAATATCTCCATCAACAACTGCTCCAGGGAAGGGGCGAGGTATGCCGTCGTAAACAGCGAAAAGGAAAACCGGGAGTTTTACATAAGGGAACGGATAATGGCTACCGCCCCCGATTCCATTAAAGGCAAGCTGGAAGTGGAGATTGTCTTTAGCGATGCCGAGAATCCTTCAAATGGGGATGTGACGGTAAAAGTTACCGGAAAGATACAGGCTTTGACCCCGGTGGCAGGAATTTTCTTCAGGGGGCAGGAAATTACCCTGACTTCCCAGACTACCATGAAGGTGGAGTAAAACTGCGGTTTTGATTTTGCAGAAGGGAGGACGGAGCATGGTTAAAAAATTGTTTGTAACGCTTATGAATAGGGGAAAAAGGGAAGATGGGGCAGTGGCGATTATCGCCGGCATTTCCATTACTTTTTTGCTGCTCATGTCGGCCTTTGTTCTTGACTTGGGATATGTTTATGTGGAGAAGTCCAGGCTCCAGAACGCCCTTGATGCGGCAGCGCTGGCTGCGGCGCAGGAACTGCCCGATACCGAGGCTGCTCGGGTGGCGGCTGCCGAGTATATGGAAAAAAACGGATACAGAGCCGATGATATAGAGATTACCTTTACGGAGTCGGACAATGTCATTACCGTTGAGGGAGTCAAAAAGATTGAATATAACATTGCCAAGATAGTGGGCTTTGACTATACCACCATAAAGCATTATGCAAAGGCAGGGAAGGATAACGGCTTGAATACCGGGATTTTGCCTCCCTTTGCCTTGTTCCACGGAAGTACCACCGCGCCCATGGTTTTTAACAATTTAGTGACTGTTAGCGGGAATGTACATTCAAACAAAGATGTGGTCTTTAGCCATAGTGCGGTAATAAAGGGCGATTGTCAGGCTTATGGGAATTTGACCAACTGGTATAATCCTTTCCCGGTTTTGGGGAGGATGATTATCAAGGCAGGGGGAACGGTTACGGGAAGCACTTACGGGAAGCCCGTTATTTACAACGCTAACTTTATCCCCATGCCCGACTTGGAGGAGTATTTACCCAAAAATCCCCGGATAATTTACGGGAATGTGACCTTTGACAACAGAACTCCTTCTCTTGATGACGAAGCCGTCTTTGTTTACGGGAATGTGACCATCAACAGCCAGAATTTTAAGATAAAGGGATGCCTTGGGGCCACAGGGAACATTAAGCTGAACCATGAAAACATCGATGTGGCGGGATTTGAGTCCATGGCCCTTTATTCTACCAACGGGAACATTGAAATTACCGGCAGAGCCTGTAAAGTCAACGGGGTTATGTATGCTCCCAACGGGAAGATAATATTCAACAATGAAAATATCAAATTGACGGGCTGTGCCGTAGCAAAGGAAATTGTAATGCTGGGTAACAACACCATTGTGACTTATGATGTGAAGGGCGACAATGGAGGAAGGCCAAAGCTTTTAGACTGACTTATACCGGCACTGAAAGGGTTATATAAATTATGAAGAAGATTTACCTTTTGGCTTTGATAATGTCTATAATTACCGGGTTGACGGTTTTCTATTTCGTCCGATCAATTACCGAGGAAACTCCCGAGGAAGTGCCCACTGTTTCCGTTGTGGTGGCAAAGCAAAATATCAGCGGGAATACCGTTTTGACACAGGATATGCTGGAAGTCAGGCAGATCCCCGCCGAGGCTTTGGTGTCGGGGTGGGCGCAAAACCCCGGAGATGTGGTGGGTAAGATGACCCCGTATCCGCTGTTGGCCGGGGAGAATATTTTTATCTCCAAGCTGGTGGAGTTGGGGGAAGGCTCTGATCATGGGCTGTCACTGCAGCTTTCCGAAGGGTATCGTGCCATTACCGTGGATGTTAACAACGAAGGGGGAGTGGGAGGATACATCAAGGAAGGCGACTATGTGGATTTGATAGCTATCCTTGACCCGGCCACAAAGGCGGTAAAGCCGGAAATAGTGTTGAAAAAGGTCAAGGTTATTAAGGTTGGAAATTCAAGGGAGAGCAATGAAGAGGGCGGCGTGAAAACTTATACTTCCATTACCTTGTCGGTGACGCCGGAACAGGCAAAGGCTGTGGCGTATTACGACAATGCCAGCGTGCTGATAGCTGTGCTAAGGCCGCTCCTTGAAGAATAAGGGTTTTAAAGAGGGAGCATTTTAGTGGAAAAGATATTCGACAAAATAAAGGTTGTTGTTGTCAGCGATAACATCGACTATAGGCTGCTTATCAAGCAGCTCCTTGCTTCCGACGATGTTGTGGTGGCCGGATATGCCAACTGCAACGAGACGGCGTTGGAAAAAGTCAAGGGGCTATACCCCGATATTGTCATTTTTACCTGCACAAGCCAGGCTTCGGCTGTTTTTGAGCTGTCCCAGCAGATTTATGAGCTGATGCCCGGCTGCGGGGTCATACTTTTGTCGGAAAGCATGGATTTGCAGCTTCTGAACAGGGCTATGGAGAGCGGGATACGCAAGGTTTTGAGCATTAACTGCTCCTCCAATGAGCTGATGGAAGCCATTTATAAGGTGAGCTTGTCGGAGAAGCAGAGGCTGCCCGACGATTCCAAGATTTTCGGGCATAAAAGCAGGGTTATCTCCTTTTTCGGCGGCAAAGGCGGGACGGGCAAGACAAGTATCGCCGTCAATACCGCCATTGCCCTTGCCCAAATGGGGAGAAAGACCATTATAATTGACGCCGATTTGCAGTTTGGGGATGTGAATTTGCTGCTCAATATCGACAGCAAGGACACTATCGCCGAATTGGTGCATGAGAAAAACGCCTTTACCATTGATACCATAAAGAGCTTTACCGTTATGCACAGCTCGGGGATAAGCGTACTTTGTGCCCCGAAGAGCCCCGAGTATGCAGAATATGTGACGGGAAGCCATATTGAGAAGATTATCAATACCGTCAGGCCCTACTATGAGTTTATTATCCTTGACCTGACCCCCAGCTTTAACGATATTACCCTGGCGGCGGTGGAGAATTCTGACAGGGTATTCCTTGTGACGGGGCTGGATATTACGGGCCTGAGGAATGTCAAAATATGCGTTAATATCCTTGACTCGCTGCAGCAGAGGGAAAAGCTGGCCCTTATTATAAACAAGGAAGGCCCCAGCATCATAAATGTTAAGGATTTTCAAAATATCATCGGGCTGCCCATTGGGGCAAGGATTAGTGAGGATACCAAAACCGCCGTGGATTGCTTAAATAAGGGCATACCCTTTGTTATCGCGGCGCCCCGGGCACAGATCAGCAAGCAGATTAAGGCTTTCGCCGAGAAACTTTACCGGGATATGGCGTGAAAGGGTAAGGGTAGGTTGCCATGAGTTTGCTGCAACGCATTGAGGCTCAACGGTTACAGCAGGGAGCCATAAAAGATTCCGATAAAAGAATTGAAAAGCCCGTGGACATTTACAAGGACACCAAGGAACGGGTTCACCGTGCTGTCATCGATGAGATAAATAAGCACGGGTTTGAGGTATTGCAGGAGCAGACCGTGCTCACTATCATTGAGCAGGCCTTTGAAAATGAAAATGTGCCCCGGGTGGACAGAGATAAGCTGGTCACCGAGGTATATAACGACATTATGGGGTACGGGCCCCTTGAGGATTTGCTCAAAGACCCGACGGTTACCGAAATAATGGTAAATGGTCCCGACAAGGTCTACATAGAGCGGGACGGGTTGATTCAGCTTTCCAATGTCACCTTCAGGGACAATGCCCATGTCATGAATGTTATTGACCGTATTGTGTCGGCTATCGGCAGGCATGTGGATGAGTCCAGCCCCATGGTGGACGCGCGCCTGAAAGACGGCTCCCGCGTCAATGTCATAATCCCGCCCTTGTCTCTTGTGGGGCCTGTGATAACCATAAGGAAGTTCTCAAAGGATCCCTTGACGGTGCAGAATTTGCTGGATTTCGGCTCTATTTCCCCGAAAATGGTGGCCTTTCTTGAGGCTTGCGTTAAGGGGAAGCTCAATGTGGTGGTGTCGGGCGGTACCGGCAGCGGTAAAACTACCCTGCTCAATGTGCTGTCTTCCTTTATCCCGGCAAATGAGAGGATTATCACCATTGAGGATGCGGCGGAACTGAGGCTTAATCAGGAGCATGTCATTACCCTTGAGAGCCGCCCCTCCAACGCCGAGGGCAAGGGGCAGATTACCATACGCGACCTTGTGAAAAACGCGCTGCGCATGAGGCCCGACAGGATTGTGGTGGGCGAGGTGCGCGGCGGTGAGACTTTGGATATGCTGCAAGCCATGAATACCGGCCACGACGGCTCCTTGACCACGGTGCACGCCAACTCCCCGAGGGATTCTCTGTCCAGGCTTGAGACCATGGCCCTGATGTCGGGAATGGATTTGCCTGTTAGGGCAATACGCGACCAGATTGCCTCGGCAGTTGACATTGTGGTGCATCAGGCAAGGCTGAGGGACGGTACCAGAAAGGTGACTAATATTGCCGAGATTACCGGTATGGAGGGGGATGTCATTGTCATGCAGAATATCTTCGTCCTCGAAAATACCGGGCAGACAGATACTTACGGGAAGTTTAGGACAAAGTTCAGGCCAACGGGCATAAAACCCCATTGCATTGAAAAGATTACAGGAAACGGGGTACCGGTCAACGATGAGTGGTTTAGAGAATAATCCGGGCTTTTGGATTACCGCCTTGTCGATTGTTGCGGGGATTTATTCCTTTACCCTGTTTATTATCCTTCAAAGATATGTTCTCAAGGATAAGCTGGCGGCGCGGCAGCGGGTTGAAAAGCTCTTTTCCACAAATGAAATGGCGGCGAGGGCTAACAGGAAGGCTAAAATCAAGCATTCCGGTTCCCGAGAGCTGCTCAAAAGGACAAAGCTCTTTGATGTCATGAAGGATGAGCTTGTGCTGGCGGGAATAATGATGAAGCCCGACGAGGTTATAGTCATTTGGGTCTTTCTGATTTTCGTGCCGCCCAGCCTTGTGGCTCTCTTTGGGGGCGGGACTGTGCCGTCCCTGCTGCTGGTACTGTTGGGGCTTCTTGCTCCGCCGGTGTATATCAGGCGAAGCAAGGCAAAGCATATTGAGAAGTTTGAGTCCCAGCTGAGCGATGCACTGGATATTATGAGCAACTGCCTAAAGTCGGAGCTGACATTCCATCAGGCTCTCGAGAGCATTGCCAATGAAATGGGGGACCCCATTTCAAGGGAATTTAAGAGGGTGTTGAGGGAAGTACAGTACGGCAGCACTATTGACGCCGCCCTCAACGGCATGACGGAAAGAATTAGGAGCAGCGACCTGACTTTAATGGTGTCGGCGGTGCTCATTCAGAGGCAGGTGGGGGGTAACCTTTCGGAACTGCTCACCAATATCTCCAAAACCATTAAGGAGAGGATAAAGCTAAAGCAGGAGATAAAGGTTTTGACCTCTACGGGAAGGATGTCGGGCACCGTCATCGCTGTGCTGCCTATATTGATTATGCTGATTTTGATGGTGATAAATCCGGGGTATGTGACGGTGTTTTTTGAGACCGGTACCGGCAAGATTATGCTGGTGGTGGCGGCTTTTATGGAGATTCTCGGATTCTTTATAGTGAACAAGATCGTGTCCATAAAGTATTGATTTTGCAATAATGTGAAAGGAGGGGCGGTATGGTACAGCTAATGACGATTACCTTTACAATTTATTCTTTTCTGCTGTATGCCATCATACTTTCCTTCCTTTTCAGGAACCAGATAAATAAGCGGGAAAGGCTAAAGGCAATTGATGATAAGAAAAAGGTGGAAATGTACGCAGAGCTCGAGAGCTCCTTTAAGGAAAGGTTTATTATGCCTACCCTCAAAGCTATCAGGGCGGCCCTTTTGAGGCTGTCCATAAGGAAGAAGAGGAGCGTCGAAGGGAGCAACGAGGAAATAAGGAGAATGCTGCGGCATGCGGGGATTAATATTACCCCCGAGGAGTATTCCTCCATCAGGGTTGCCCTTGGAATAGCCGTGATCGGGTTGACGGTTTTGGTTGTGGTTTTTGCCCCCGTTCCCTTTGAGTTTTCCTTTTTCCTGATGATTTTCGGGGCTGTCATTGCCATCGGGGCGCCGGGATTTTACCTAAAAAACCGGGCAAAGAACAGGCAAAACCTGATTTTGCAGCAGCTGCCAGAGGTAATGGATTTGCTTGGAGTCAGCATGGAGGCGGGGCTGGGGTTTGACGCGGCGCTGCTGAAAATCTCCGATATTATGACGGGGCCCCTGATTTATGAGCTGATGCTCTTGCATAGGGAAATTCAAATGGGACGGCCGAGAAAACTGGCTTTGAAAAGCTTCGGGGATTGCTGCAATTTGCCTGAAATCAAGGTTTTCGCGTCATCCCTTATACAGGCCGAGCAGCTGGGGATACCCATTAAAAATGTCATGGCCACTCAATCGGCTCAGATAAGGAATACCCGCAGGCAGCGGGCCCAGGAAAAGGGTATGAAGGCGCCTGTTAAAATCATGATCCCCATGGTGCTGTGCATTTTTCCGGTGCTGTTTATTATCCTTTTGGGACCTACAATCATTCAGCTTATCCAACAGTTTGCAAGTTAAAATTATTGGATAAATTTGCGGAGGTTGTTATGAAAAAGGTGGCTGTCTTTTTTGGAGAAAGGGAAATAGCCGGCAGAGTATATGTCGCCGACACCTTCCTGAAAAGGCTTGTGGGGCTCAGGAGGTTCAAAGAGCTTAAAGATGATGAAGGGATGCTTCTTTGCCCCTGTTTCCAAATCCACACTTTCGGCATGAATTTTGACATTGATGTTGTCTTTCTGTCAAGGGATTCGACAATTTTAGATATACATCATAGGATGCAGCCCGGGGGAATAAGCAAAAAAGTGAAGGGCGCCCATAAGGTTTTGGAACTCAAGGGCGGGATTACCGAAATTTACAGCCTTGAGCCGGGCGATACCTTGAGGTTTGAAGAAAGGCGTTAATTAAACCGGCAAGGAGCCGGGGAACGGAGTGAAAATATGGAAGAATTGAGGAATCAGAACACTCTCGACATGACTTCTGTCAGGGAGGATTTGCTAAACAACGCGCAGCAGGGGCCTTCTTTCAGCAAGAGGCTTTTCGGATACAGTCCCGAGGAAGTGGATGAGTATATTGAGTCCCTTTATAAACTGCTGGAGGGGGCAAAGGCTTCCTTCCAAGCCGAGTTTGAACAGATGAGGTCCCAGTGCTCCCTGATGCTGAGGGAGAAGGAAAGCAACGAAAAATATGTGGATAAGCTCAAGAGTGATCTTGACAGGTATAAGGAGTATCACGAGGCCAATACCGCGAAGATTCGCGACCTTGAGCAGTTTATCGAGACCCTCAAGACAAAGGAAAAGGAAGAAGAGGGCATAGAGGAGCTCAAGGAAAGGCTGGATGAAATGGGCCTTAAAATTTCCCGGCTTCAAGATGAGGTGTTGGAGGAAAAGGCGCAAAACGCCATGCTTACCCGGGAAAAGGAGACCCTCGCCCGGCAGGTGGCCCAGCTTGAGGAGCAGCTTGAGTTTGAAAGAAGGCAAAACGAGAATCTGTCGGGCAATAATGAGGGTTTGAAAAACGAACTTTTGGAAATGCAAAAGAAGCTGTCCCAAGAGGAAACTCAAAACCTCAATTTAAGTGGGCAGATTGAGTCCCTCACGGGCAGCTTAAAGGAGCTTATAAAGGAAAATGCCTTGTTAAATGAGCGGGTTTCTGAGCTCAATGTGAAGCTGCAAAGAGAGAGGGCCGCTGTGGAAGGTAGCCTTTACTCCTATAAGCAGTACCAGCGGGAAAGGCTGGAGCAGTTAAAGCTTTATCTTGCCCAAGTGGGGGAGGTCATCAACGAGATTTCCACAAGCTATAACAAGGCGGAAAGCTATGTGCTGGCTAACTGCGAAAAGGCGGATAGCCTGCCGGATGTCAATGACGGCATAAATTAAATCGCTTGCTCTCCTTAGGGGAGTCTTCTCACATTTTACGCCTTCCCTTTGTGTAAAATGATAAAATCCCTAAGAAGGCTCCCAAAAAGGTTAAAAGACCGGTCTATTAATAGACCGGCCTTTTTTTTCGGGATTTTTTATTTTTCGTCGCCGCGGAGGATTTTGAGGTTTTTCTCTATCAGGGAGCAGCGCTGTTCGACGCAGTCGGCAGAGCGCAAGGGGTCGGAGGGGGTGTTGAAGGTGTAGTCCACAAGGCGCTCAATGGTGGTGGAGGCTACATGGAGGCGGGTGTCGGAGGAGGCGTAGTAGATGTAGACTTCGCCGTTGTCACGGGCGATGGCGCCGTTGGTGAAGACTACATTGGAGACATCCCCTACCCGCTCGATGCCGTGGGGGGCAAGGAACAGGCCTGAGGGTTCGGCGATTACCTTTGTGGGGTCGTCAAGGGCGGTGGCAAAAACATAGAGGACATATCGAAGGCCCGCCGCGGTGTTGCGCACGCCGTGGGCGATGTGGATCCAGCCCCGATCGGTTTTGATGGGCACCGCGCCGGCGCCGTTTTTGACTTCAGTTATGGTGTGGTATTTTCTGCGGCTTGTGATGATTTCCTCATCGATTACGGGGTTTGTGATGTCGTCGCAGAAGCCGACGCCTATGCCGCCGCCCGAGCTTGTGTCTATAAAGCCGTCCATGGGGCGGGTGTAGAACATGTATTTGCCGTTGACAAATTCGGGGTGGAGCACTACATTGCGCTGTTGGGGGGAGTTTAAGGTTTTGAGGTTGGGAAGGCGCTCCCATGTCTTTAAGTCTTTTGTGCGGACTATGCCTGCCTCGGCTACCGCCGCCGACAGGTCGGGGTTTGTCTTGTCCTTGCTTTCCGAGCAGAAGACGCCGTAAATGTAGCCGTCTTCATGCTTTGTAAGGCGCATGTCGTAGACATTGGTTTCTTCCGGCTCGGTGTCGGGCAGGGCTATGGGGTAGTCCCAAAACTCAAAGCCGTCTACCGGGCTGTCGCTTTCGGCTACCGCGAAGAAGGATTTGCGGTCGTTGCCTTCAACCCGGGCTACCAAATAGAATTTGCCGTCAAGCTCTATCGCGCCGGCGTTGAAGACGGCGTTGACCCCGAGGCGTTCCATAAAGTAGGGGTTGGTTTTTTCGTCTAAATCATAGCGCCAGAAAAGGGGGATGTGCCGGGCTGTAAGCACCGGGTACTTGTAGCGGTCGTATATCCCGTTGTAGTGGGGGCTTTTTTCGTTTTTCCTGGCTATTAACCTTTGGTACTTTTCGAGTTCCACATAGTATCTCGGATGCATGTTCATTCTCCTTTTATATATGTGATACCATTAGCTCCATGTTGCCGCCAAGGGTAAAGTTGCCAAAATTCGCGGGGATTATAAAGTGGTCGCCCTTACCTATCGGGTGGGAGTCAATTTGACCGCTGCCTGCGATGACGCTGACATTTATAAAGGGGTGGGGTTGGGGCAGGGTGGCGGTGCCCGCCACTTTTATGTGGGAGACGGTGTAGTAGGGGCAGGAGATTTTCTGGGTGATGGTGCAGCCGTCGAGCTGTGTTATTTTGTCTTCGGTTTCCGTGTCGGTGTGGGGGCAGGTGATGACATCGATGCTTTTTTCGATGTGGAGCTGACGGGGCTTGCCTTGATAGAGGCGGCCGTAGTCGTAAAGGCGGTAGGTGATGTCGCTGTTTTGCTGGGTTTCTAAAATTAGGGTGCCCTTCCTGATGGCGTGGACGGTGCCGGGATTTATCTGGAAAAGGTCGCCCTTTTTGACGGGGCGGGTGCGGATAAGGTCGCTCCAGCGGTTTTGGCTTATCATTTCGATTAGCTCGGCCTTATTTTTTGCGTTGTGGCCGATGACGATTTCGCTGTTTTCCTCGCAGTCTAAAATGTACCAGCACTCGGTTTTGCCGAGGGAGTTTTCATGTTCTTTTGCGTAGGTGTCGTCGGGGTGGACTTGGATGCTGAGATCATCCTTGGCGTCGATGATTTTCACAAGGAGGGGGAAAACTTCGCCCTCGATGTTGCCGAAAAGGTCCCGGCGGTGGCGCCAGAGGTAGGAGAGGGTTTTGCCTTCAAAGGCGCCCGATTTGACGGTGCAGTCGCCGTTTTCGTGGGCGCTGATGGCCCAGCACTCGCCGGTGTTGGGGGCGGGGATGTGGTAGCCGAACTCGGTTTTTAATTTTTCGCCGCCCCATATCATGGTTTTGAAAATGGGGTTTAAGAATAAAATTTCCTTCATGGCCCTTCTCTTTCTTTTGGTCAGGTTAGCATTTTGATAATAGCACAAGATTTGTGGATATTCAATGAGGAAAATTGAGAGCTGCGGCAGGGGGCGGGGCGAAAGAGGGGGGAAGGGGGCTTGGCGTGGGGAGAAAGGGAGTGGGTAAAGCAAGGGGATGGGGAAAAGTCAGGGGCTAATAAAAGGGAGGTAGGGAGGGAAAAACCTTTATATAAGGGATTTAATTTATAAAGTGGGAGGGGCTAGGCAAAGGGATGGGGGTAAAAATGCCGCAAATGGGAGTTAACAGAAAAGGGATGGGGTAGAAAAAATTTGGGCGGGTTATATGGGGGTAGAGTTGTGGGCAATAAAAAAGCCCCCGGATGGGGGCGGTGTTGTTTTTTAGCTTGCGGCGGAGCGGTTGATGAGATTGTCCATTTCCTCTCGGGCGGCCTTCATGCGAAGGAGGGTGTCGGTGTGGGCGTCGGCGTCGATGGGGTCGATGGGTTTGCCGATGTTCAGGGTCATTACCGGCTTTTTGCTTATGAGTTTGCGCAGCCCTTTTGGCGGGGAGAAGGAGATGGACATGGGGATTATGGGGACTCTCGCCCGGGCGGCTAAATGGAAGGCGCCTTTTTTGAAGTCGCGAAGGCCGTTGTAGTAAGGGACAAGTTCCCCTTCGGGGAAGAAGTGGACTATCCTGTTCTGCATAAGGAGGATTTCCATTTCGTCGAAGAAGATTTCGATTTCCCGAAGGTTTTCGGGGATTTCCACCCCTCCCAAAACCTGCACTATGGTGCCCGGCCAGAGGGAGCGGACATTTTGGGGCAAGGTCGGGAATATGAGCTTGCGGGGTAAAAAGGCAAGGCCCACCAAAGCGCAGTCCAATGTGTGGACATGGTTGCAGACCGTCAGGCCCGCTTTGATTCCCCGCAGGTTTTTTGTGCCCTTTACCTTGACGCCTAATACAAAACGGGTCCAGAGCAGCAGAAGGGGGATGGCTA
Organism: Bacillota bacterium; assembly: GCA_029780875.1. Lineage (GTDB taxonomy): Bacteria > Bacillota > Clostridia > Oscillospirales > Acutalibacteraceae > JAKOXU01. The sequence goes on from JAKOXU010000077.1 coordinate 23,416, forward strand.
TCGCCGTGTAGAAGAGGCGGGAGAAGATTTTGAATATGTAGCCCTTGTGGTATTGGTTCTTTTTGCTCAAGGTGCGGGAATTAAGGGTGGAGTAGACCCGCTCTATCTTTTTTACGCTGTTTAAAAGGGCGTATTGTTTGCTGTAACGGGCGTAGGATTTACCGGCTATATGCAATAAATCGGGGTTTTCGATCCAGTAGTCCAGCTTTTGGGCAAGGGAGCGGGGATTGCCGGCTTTAAAGAGGTGTTCCGGCCCCAAAGCGAACTGGGCGGTGGCGCTGCGCTTGCTGTCGGCGATTATGGGGGGCAGGCCGCAGGCCATGGCCTCAAGGCAGGAGATGCCTTCGATTTCAATATCCGAGGCGTGGACATAGATGTGGCAGCTGCGGATCAGATTTATAAGGCCTTCCCTGTCGTAGTAGCCGAAAACGGGCGGGTTTTTGAGCTTTTTGCCCATTTTGCGCAGCTTTTTCTCCCATGGGCCGCTGCCGGCAAAGTAGAGCTGGATTCTGTCGGCGTATTTTGACCTTTTGACGGCTTTGATTATGATATCCTGCCGCTTTTCAGGGGACAATCTGCCTATCATGAGCACTTTTACCGGCCCGTCGGGCTCGATTTTCGGTCTTTCCCCCGGGGCAAAGGCTTCATGGACGCCGTTTGAGATGACATGGAGCCATGCCTTGTAGCCGTGGCTGCGAAGCTGGGCGGCTATGAACTTGGAGGGGCAGTGAATGTGCTGGAACTTCCCGTAAAAGCAGACGCGCAGGATGAAGTAGAAGAGGTGCGCCGCCTGGGGGAACCATTTGAGACCTATGTTGTAGGTGATGTTTTCCGGCTGAATGTGGAAAGCGGCGATTGCCGGGACATTGTGGCGCCGGGCAATTTTGCGGGCGGCGCCTCCAAGGGGCCAAGGCTGGTAAATATGCACGATGTCGGAACCGGAAATCGCCTTTTCAATGGTGGACTTCACCGGCTTCCCGAAAAGGGTGTGCTGCCTGTGGGCAAGGAAGGTGGCGATGGGGAGTATCAGTTCCGGCACATAATACATTTCAAAGCCAGTTTCCATGTCCTTGCCGCTCTTTGCCGGGTCGCCGCAGGTGAGCACCCGAATGGTGTGCCCCCTTTTTTGCAGGGCTTCGGCAAAGCGCATGGCGGAGATGGTGGTCCCGTTGTTGTTGACATTGAAAGTATCGGTTACCAGCGTAATAACCATTGTGATTTCTCCTGTTTGTATTTTTTGATGGGAAACACATTGGATATTGCTACTATTAATTTATATGCAAAGATATGAAAAGTCAAGGGATGGGACAATTGAGTGAGGTTGGTTATTTTTGGTCTAAAAATTCTTTGGGGTAGGGGCAGAATACCTCGATGTATCGCAGTATTTCATCCTTGATGGTCTTTATCGCCACTTCCCTGCCCTGAACTTCCGTGACCTCGGTTTCGATTTCCTCAAGCTCTTTGTAAACCCTGAAGAAGTGGGTCATTTCAAGGAAAATGTGCTGGGGAAGGTCAAATATGTCTTTGTAGGTGTTGTAGCTGGGGTCGCTGAAGGGGATGGCGATGATTTTGTTGTCCTTGCGGCCGTTGTCTATCATGGTGAATATCCCGATGGGGTAGCATCTGACAAGGGTCATGGGAATTATTGATTCGGAGCACAAAATCAGGACATCCAGCGGGTCGTTGTCTTCCCCGTAGGTGCGGGGAATAAAGCCGTAATTGGCGGGATAGTGGGTGGAGGTGGACAAAATGCGGTCAAGCACCAGCATGCCGGTGTCTTTGTCAAGCTCGTATTTTGTCTTGGCGCCCTTTTCAATTTCCACGACGGCGTAGAAGTCCTCGGGTTTGATGCGGTCGGGGCTGATGTCGTGCCAGATATTCATAGCTACACTCCTTTCCCATGGAATATGACACTGCTGCATGGTATTTC
>JAKOXU010000085.1 GCA_029780875.1 Bacillota bacterium
AAGTGGCAAAAAAGGGCGAATATATAAAGAGCCGGATAAATAGCATGCCAAACACGGAAAATGTAAGGGGCATCGGCCTAATGCTCGGCTTTGACACAAAAGACGGCACCGCAAAGGAAATCGCGGCAAATTGCCTTGAAAAGGGGCTTTTAATACTCACCGCCAAAAATTCCGTCCGGCTCCTGCCTCCCCTTACCATCAACTACGAGGAAATCGACGCCGGCCTTGAAATTATTGAAAAAGTACTGACTAAAGCGGAGGAATAAACCAATGAACGATTTGCTCAAAATGCTTGACCTCACCCCGCAGCAAATAATCGAAATACTAAACCTTGCCGACCAACTGAAATACGAGCAGAAAAACGGCATCCCCCACCCCCACCTTAAAGGCAAGACCCTCGCCATGATATTTCAAAAATCCTCAACCCGCACAAGGGTATCCTTTGAAGTAGGCATGTACCAGCTCGGCGGCCACCCCCTCGTCCTCAACGCCAACGAGCTGCAGATGGGCAGGGGCGAACCGATCCGCGACACTGCAAGGGTCCTCTCCCGCTATGTAGACGGCATAATGATCCGCACCTTCGCCCAGCAGGATGTGGAAGACCTTGCCCACTACGCCACAGTCCCCGTCATAAACGGCCTTACCGACTTTTCTCACCCCTGTCAAGTACTGGCCGACCTTATGACTATCAGGGAATACAAAGGCAAATTCGACGGCCTTAAAATGTGCTATATCGGCGACGGCAACAACATGGCAAACTCCCTCATCGTGGGCTGCCTCAAGGTAGGCATGCGGGTATCTGTTGCCACCCCCGAAAACTACAAACCCCACCCCGATGTCCTCGCCTTTGCCCAAAATTACGACACCTTCGAGCTTACCACCTCCCCCCAGCAGGCGGCACAAGGGGCCGATGTAGTCATCACCGATGTCTGGGCCTCCATGGGGCAGGAAAAGGAACAGGCAGAGCGGGCAAAAGCCTTTGCCGGCTATCAGGTAAACAGCGAGATTATGTCCCTTGCAAAGCCCGACGCCATAGTGCAGCACTGCCTGCCCGCCCACCGGGGCGAAGAGATAACCGACGAAGTCTTTGAAGCCCATGCAAACGAAATTTTCGACGAAGCGGAAAACCGTCTCCATGCCCAAAAGGCGGTTTTGGTAAAACTATTAAAATAGCTCTCTCCTAACCTTTTCATTTTTCTGCAAAAAGGGCGCTGCGGTTTCCCCCGGCGCCCTTTTGCTCACCCCAATACAAGCAGCATCAAAAGGGGAAGGCATTTTGCAGCCCTACGCAAACAGCCCCCTTTCCCCCAAAATAACTGTCCAAAAAAGCCCCCAATCAAGGGGGCTTTTTTCACTTACAGAAAATATGCTTTCCGATCTTCGTGGTCTTGGGCCTTGAGAAAATCCACTTATTTGTGGTCCTTGCCGGGTTATAATAGTATATGGCCCCGCCGCTTGGATCCCAGCCATTGAGGGCATCCTGAGCCGCCCTGTAAGCCGAATCCACCACCGGCTGGCTGAAGTTGCCGTCGGTCATGCAGGTAAAGGCACCGGGCTGATACAGCACCCCCGAAATTGTGTTGGGGAAGGAAGGGTGCTCCACCCTGTTTAAAATCACGGCGCCCACAGCCACCTGCCCCACATAGGGCTCGCCCCGGGCCTCGGCGGAAATTGCCCTCGCCAGCAAATTAAACTCACTGTTTGAATATTTCCCGGTGCCGCCCCCCGCCCCGGAAGATGTAATCCCCAAAGCCTTCAGTGTCTGGGGCCCGGCAATGCCGTCAATTCTCAGGCCCCTCGACCGCTGAAAATTAATGACGGCCCGCTCGGTCTGCAGCCCGTAAATGCCGTCTATCTTGCCCTTGTAAAATCCCAGCTCCTTCAATTTCTGCTGAATCTTCACAACCTCCTGCCCTCTCGACCCAAACTGGGAATAGGTCATGACAGTTTTGGGGGCGAAATTCGCGGCAAAGAGGACTAAAATCAATCCAATCAGGGCAACCTTAAAAAAGGCAACCTGTCGCCTTAAATCTCCTTTCATATAACCACCTATCCTTTCCCATCAAAGCTTTGCACATTCCGTCGCCCTTTAAGTTTTCCCTGAAACTGCCCATTTTATCCAACAAAAGCTGTCAAAGGTCCCATCTACCTTTTGCCCTAAATCCTTCAAAAGCCTTGACAACAAAGCCCCAAAGTGCTATTATAAACTCCAACATTTTAAAGCTGTGAGAAGGACGGGAACCCAAAATTTTTGCGCCCAGAGAGCACGCGTCGCGCCCCGCGCGGCTGGAATCGCGTGTGCCAAAAGGGAGAATCCCCACCACCTTCGAGCGTGTGCGGGACCGCAAGGTTACCCTTGTGTAAAGCACAACGGCAATGCCCCGTTATCGGCGTCAGAGTGCGGCCATACTTTGGCCGAATTAGGGTGGAACCGTGGAGCATTTCGCTTCGCCCCTTGTTGGGCGAAGCTTATTTTTTTATGGAGGGTGATACCATGATTACAGTCACATTAAAAGACGGATCCCAAAAAAGCTTTGATAAGGGAACAAATGTGGCCGACATAGCAAAGGAAATCAGCATGGGCCTCTTTCGGGCCGCCACCTGCGCTAAAATAGACGGCAAAATCGCCGACCTGCGAACTAAAATCGAAACCGACTGCCACCTTGAAATCCTCACCTTTGAAGACGAGGAAGGCAAAAAGGCATTCTGGCATACCGCTTCCCACATTTTAGCCCAAGCGGTAAAGCGCCTGTACCCCGAAGCCCGCCTTGCCATCGGCCCCGCCATCGACAACGGCTTTTACTACGATATCGACCACTCCACCCCCTTTTCACAGGAAGACCTCGAAAAAATCGAGCAGGAAATGAACAAAATAGTAAAAGAAGACCTCCCCATCATAAGGGAAGAGCTGTCCTACGACGAGGCGGTAAAGCTCTTTGAAAGCCTCGGGGAAATTTATAAGCTTGAGCTCATCGATGAACATTCTTCAAAGGGCGAAAATATCTCGGTCTACCGCCAAGGTGAATTTGTGGACCTGTGCGCCGGCCCCCACCTTCTCTCCACAGGCAGCGTCAAGGCCTTGAAGCTGACCCAAGCCACCGGCGCCTACTGGCGGGGCGACAGCAGCAAACAGCAGCTCACCCGCATTTACGGCATCTCCTTCCCAAAAAAGAGCCAGCTCGAAGAATACCTGGCGGCGGTGGAAGAGGCCAAAAAGCGCGACCACAACAAAATAGGCCGGGAACTCGAATATTTCACCACCGTCGACATCATCGGCCAAGGCCTGCCCATCCTTCTCCCGAAAGGCACAGCGGTAATCCGCACCCTTCAGCGCTTCGTGGAGGACGAGGAGGAAAAGAGGGGCTACCTGCAAACCAAAACCCCCCTCTTTGCAAAGCGGGAGCTTTACAAAATCTCGGGCCACTGGGACCATTACCGGGACGGCATGTTCATAATGGGCGACCCGGCAAAATTCGACGACCCCAACGAGGAAATCTTCGCCCTGCGCCCCATGACCTGCCCCTTCCAGTTCCAAGCCTACCTGACCCGCACCCGCAGCTACCGTGACCTGCCCCTGCGCTACAACGAAACCTCCACCCTCTTCCGCAACGAATCCTCGGGGGAAATGCACGGCCTGATACGCGTGCGCCAGTTCACCATATCGGAAGCCCACATCGCCTGCACTCCCGAGCAGCTGGAAAAGGAGTTTGCCGACTGCCTTGACCTTGCCCGCTACATGCTCACAACCATCGGCCTTGAGGAGGATGTATCCTACCGATTCTCCAAATGGGACGAAAATAACAGGGAAAAATACATCGGCTCTCCCGAAGCGTGGGAAGAAGTCCAAAACAAAATGCGCAACATTCTATTGGACCTCGGCCTTAAATTTACCGAAGCCGACGGAGAAGCTGCCTTCTACGGCCCGAAACTCGACATCCAGATAAGGAATGTCCACGGCAAGGAAGACACCCTCATCACAATCCAAATCGACTTTCAACTCGCCGAACGCTTCGGCATGGAGTATGTGGACAAAGACGGGCAAAAGAAATACCCCTACATCATCCACCGCACCTCCATCGGCTGCTACGAGCGTACCTTGGCCCTTCTCCTTGAAAAATACGCGGGTGCTTTGCCCACATGGCTCTCCCCGGAACAAGTGAGGGTAATCCCCGTGGCCGACAGGCTCATTGACGCGGCGGAGAAAGCGGCGGGAGTCCTGCGCCAAAACGGCGTCAAGGTACAGGTAGACTCCCGCAAGGAAGGCGTCGGCTACAAAATCCGCGCCGCCCAGATTGAAAAGGTGCCCTACATGCTCATCATCGGCGACAAGGAAGTGGAAAGCGGCAATGTATCGGTCCGTTCCCGCAAGTCGGGAGACCTTGGCAGCATGCCCCTTTCCGAATTTATCGACAAAATCGTGGAAGAAATCCGCACCAAGGCAAATAATTAACGCCTTTATATTCCCTCAAACAAAGCCGGCAACCTTAAAAAGGTTACAGGCTTTCTTTTTCCCCGTTTTCCCCCCTACTTTCCCCTCTACACCCCTTGAAATGCCCCAAAGTATCCCCGCCCCGGCAACAAGCAGTCCCCCGCAAAGGCTCACAGCCTTTTTTATTTCACCCTTTCCCTGCCGCGGCAGCGCGCCCGCCCAAAAATGCCCCACTGCGCCACAGGCGCCCCCACAAAAAGTAGCCCCCGCCCGCGGATGAAAAATGCCCCACGCAAAGGCCGGCAAAAAAACAAAAAAAGAGCGCCCGGCAAAATGCCGGGCGCTCTTTTTTCAATTACTCAATCTCGATTTTGTGCCTGCCGGCGTTTTTGTCGGTCTTTCCGATGTTAATCTTCAAAACGCCGTCCTCAAGCCTTGCCTTCACATCGTCAGGATTGGCGTCGGCGAGGTAAATGGTTCTGGACATGGCGTTGTAACGCCTCTCTTTATGGATGTAGTTTTTCTTCTCCTCGTCGACATTCTCCACCCGCTCGACAGAAATTCGCACTCTACCGTCGTCGTCCACCTCGAGGTTAATCTCGTCCTTCTTAACTCCGGGCAGATCAGCCTCTATGCAATACTCCTTGTCCTTCTCCACAACATCCACCTTAAAGGTGTCTCTCCAGAAGTCTCTGCTGAAGAAGTCATCGTTGAAGAAGTTTTCGATCATATTCTGAAACTCGGGGAATAAGCTGCGTCCGAAAACCGACCTGCTTCTGTTGAAAGGAATTAAGCTTGCCATAATCAACATCTCCTTCCCAAATTTTAGATAATTTTAGCACTCTCAATCTCCAAGTGCTAATTATTATATATCACAAAATAAATATTATGTCAACACCCAAAGGAAAAATTTTTTCAAAAACTTTTCCTTTCCCCGTCAGCCTCCGCCCGCCGCTTTTTTATGCATAGTTTACCCCCGCCCCACCAATACTATAAGTAATTTAAACCAATAAAAAAGCGAGGTATTGCCATGAATTTCAGAACCGACCTTGTAATCGAACAGCAGGAAGCAAAAGCCGGTGACCTGCCCGAAGGAGTCACAAGCGAAGAAGCCACCGTCGGCCCCGCCAAAATCACCCGCATCAAGGTGCTCAACCAACAGGGAGCCGAGGCCTTGGGCAAAAAGCCGGGCTCCTACATCACCATCGAACTGCCCCCCTTTACCGACAGCTATGACGAAATCGACGAGCGCTATGTGGCCATTTCAAACGAAATCAAATCCCTCCTGCCAAAAGAAGGGCTGGTGCTGGTAGCCGGCCTTGGCAACAACAGCATAACCCCCGACGCCCTCGGCCCCAAAGCCGCCCAAAAGGTGCTTGCCACCCGCCACATCATGGGGGAAATCGCTCGTTCCGCCGGCCTTGAGAACCTGCGCTCGGTGTGCGTCCTCGCCCCGGGAGTTTTAGGCCAAACCGGCATCGAAACCGGCGAAATTTTAGCCAGCATCGTTGAAAAGGTAAAGCCGGCGGCGGTAATAGTGGTAGACGCCCTTGCTTCCCGCCGCCTCTCCCGCCTTGGCTGCACGGTGCAGATTTCCGACACCGGCATCCACCCCGGTTCAGGCGTAGGCAACAAGCGGGCCGAGATAAGCCGCGAAACCTTGGGAGTGCCGGTAATCGCGGTAGGGGTACCCACGGTAGTGGACGCCGCCACCCTTGCCACCGACCTTGCCACCGACGCCGGCGGCGATGAGAAAAAAGTCGATGAACTGCGCAAATCGGTTGAGCCCCGTGGCGCCACAATGATGGTAACCCCCCGGGAAATCGACCTGCTCATCGACCGGGCGGCTGCCCTCATCGCCCTTTCCATCAACAAAGCCCTCCACCCGACCATGACCCCCGAAGACCTGCTGGCATTGGCATCATAAAATTAATCCTTTCCGCTTGTCATCAACCCCACCTTCCGCGGCATAAATATTATAAGTTAAAACCCCAAGCGGAAAGGATGAAGCCTTAATGCAGAAAGGCAGCCGAATCCTCAAGCGCACAGCGGCACTGCTCTTTGCCGTCTTTCTTTTACAGGCGGGAGCAAAACAAGTGCCAAGGGTACTCCCCGTCCTTGAGACCGCCGCCCTCTTTTCGGCGGGGGACCTCATGCCCGAAGGCGCCATAGAATATCTGAAAACCGCCGCCTTTGAGCTTCCCCATTCAGACTCGGAAAACACAGGCAACATCCCTTCCTCACTTATCAACAGCTCGGAAAACCAACAATACGCTCCCCCTCAAAACAGCGCCGACCCAAACGACCCCAATGAGCAAATAGCCACCGGCGGTGACCCGACTCCAAGCCAGCCTCCCTCAGACCCCAAATACGGCAAAATAGCGGAAGTCCGGCTTCGGGGCAAGGGCAGCGGTGTTAACGGCGTATGGATTACAAACCTGACAAAAAACCACACCGATATAAATATATCCTCCCTGCTCAAGAAAAAGCTTGACATGAAGATAGAAAAAAACGGCAAGCCCCAAGTCCTCATTTTCCACACCCACACCACGGAAAGCTATGAAATGAAGGATTCCGGCTACTATGTAAAGAGCGCCTCCATGCGCACCCGTGACCCCGACAAAAGCGTGGTGAGGGTCGGCGAAGCCATCGCAGAGCAGCTCCGGGCCGCCAACATCGGGGTAATACACGACACCACCATCCACGACGACCCCAACTTCAGCGGCGCCTATACCGCCTCGGCGAAAACCGTCAGCGCCATTCTAAAGAAGTACCCCTCCATTAAAATAGTAATAGATGTTCACCGGGACTCTATCCAAAAAGACGAAAACACCCGCCTCAAACCCACCGCCACAATCAACGGCAAAAAGGCGGCGCAGGTCATGCTGCTTGCCTCCTGCGACGACGACGGCAAAAGAAACCACCCGAACTGGGAGTCAAATTTCGCCCTCTCCCTAAAAGTATCCCAAGCCATCGAGAAAATGTACCCCGGCCTTACCCGCCCGGTATACTTCAAAAACGGCCGCTTTAACCACCATCTGTCAAAGGGCGCCATCCTCCTTGAAATGGGCAGCGACGGCAACACTCTGGAAGAAGCCGTCTACGCCGGCGAACTGGTAGGCAAATCACTCGTCCCCTTCCTGGAAAACCTAAAATAACCCTATTAATTAGCCGAAAACCCGGGACGCCCCCATTTTCACAACCCAAAAAGGAGCAAAAAAATGAGGAAAAGGAAAAACAAAAGGAGCAAAACCGCCGTATTTCTAACCTCAATGATTTTCACCCTGCTTTTCTGCCTTTTAGTCACTGGCTTTATAGTCGTGGACATCAACACAGGAAAAACGGGCTTTGCCGGCAAAACTTTCGACCCCGCCTCCCCCGCCACACAGCCCAAATCCCCCAATTTCCCCCTTTCCCTTGATCCCCTCCTTTCAAAGGAGACACAAGAGATAATGTCCAAAGCCTATATAGCAGTCCCCGCCCCGTTGAGGCTCATCACCCAAGGCATAATGTCCCTGAAAGACTACGCCCCCGAAATCCCAAAGCTGATAAAATCCTACTTCTGACCCGCCATCCACACCCTGCCTGAAGAAAAATCATTCCCCCTCCAAAACAAAAAAACACCGCCCATTTTCGGGCGGTGTTTTTTATTTTATGATAATTCCTGCTCCCCTGTCTCCTAAACCACTTTCAACTGATCCCGGGTAAAATTCTGGGGCACAAAATCGGGAGCCGCATCCAGCCTCACCTTCACAACCCCCCGAAGCAAGCTCACTATCTCGAGCACTTCCCCGGGTCCATCGGGAGTCATAACTTTATCCCCCACCTTCGGGGTAACCTTGAGCAGGTCAGAATAAGCGTCCTGCTCATATTTCAGGCAGCACATGAGCCTGCCGCAGGTGCCCGAAATCTTGACAGGGTTCAAAGACAACCCCTGCTCCTTTGCCATCTTTATGGACACGGGCTGAAACTCACCCAAAAAGGAGGAACAGCAAAAGGGCAGCCCGCAAATCCCAAGTCCGCCCAGCATCTTCGCCTCGTCCCGCACCCCGATTTGGCGCAGTTCTATGCGGGTGCGGAAAACGCTGGCCAAATCCTTGACAAGCTCGCGGAAATCCACTCTCCCGTCGGCGGTAAAATAAAACAAAATCTTGCTGTTGTCAAAGGTATATTCCACATCCACCAGCTTCATATCCAGCTTATGCTCGGCAATTTTCTGCTGGCAGATTTTAAATGCCTCCCGCTCTTTGCTTTTGTTGCTCTCAATACATTTTATATCCTCATCGGTGGCAATCCTGATAATGGGCTTGAGGGGCCGCACAATGCTGTCCTCTTCCACAGCCTTGTTTTCCACCACAACCTCGCCGCACTCAATGCCTCGTGCAGTCTCCACAACAACTTTGGTCCCCGCCGGGATAAGCTTCCCTTCAGGGTCAAAATAGTAAACCTTTCCGGCATTTTTAAACCGTACTCCAATCACTTCAACCATAATAACACCTCTTTACCGGCTAAATCTTTTTCTATATCTTTAGGGTAAGCCCCCGCCGTAAAGGGCATCCCCGAAAATTTGCGACTATTTTCCAACCGCTCTCCTTAAAGCGGCACAAAAACGGGTACAAAGCAGCGCCGCGTTGGCGTTGCTGTCCAGCGCCCGGCCGGTCTCCCCGGCCACCTCAAGGGCCGCGGCAGCGTGGGCCACCGTCATTTTCTGCGACAGCTCAAAACCAAGGTCTCCTAACCCCGACACCATAACACGGGAGCCCGCCTTTGCCGCCATCACATCCCTGAAAATCAGGGCAAGCACATTGAGCATGCTCCGAAAAAGCTCCTTGTCCCGGGGGAGATTCGCCGTCAGCATGAGCAGCTCCAGCTCTGTCCCGGCAAGGCACGCCTTTGCCACCTTCCCCGCCAGCTCAAAAGCAGCAGAGAGCCCTCCCTTTTCAAGGAGCTTTAAGGCCACCCCCACATATCCGCCGGCAATCTCCACCGCCCGCCTTATTTCCTCCTCCCGCGCCTTTGGCTCCCTTTCCCTGACTGCCCTGACCGCCTCCTCAAAATCGGGAGCAAAAAGGGCAAAGGTCACGGCACGGGAAACAATAGTGGGCAATAGCTGGTACCTGTCCCGGCAAGTCAGAATAAAAACCACATGGGCAGGCGGCTCCTCAAATATTTTCAATAGGGCGTTTTGAGCCTGCTCCGTCATGGCCTCGGCATTGGCCAAAATATAAACCTTCCGCCTTGCCTCATTCGGCAAAACATAGGCGTCATTTCGTATCCGCCGTATCACATCGATGTGAAAGGACCGGGGCCCCTCACCCGAAACCATGAAAATATCGGGATGGGCGCCCTTTTGCACCTTTTGGCAGTCAAGGCACCTGCCGCAGGGCCGCTCGCCGATTCCGGAACATACCGCCCCGGCAGCGACAATAGAGGCCAGGGTGCGCCTGCCCGACCCTTCGGGCCCTTCCAATATCAAGGCATGAGGAAGCCTGCCGCTCCTTAACAGTTCGGCAAGCCATCCCACCACATCCTTGTTGCCGGCAAACGACGAAAACTGCATACCAATCCCTTAACAGTCAGCCCTTATCAGAGCTTTTCCATCCTTTCCACATTGAGCACAAAAACAGTAGCCCCACCGACGGTTACCTCCACGGGGAAGGAAGTGTAGTTGCCCACGCCATAAGAGGAGGTAGGCACCACCTGGGTGCGCTTTTTACTGAAGCTGGAGATAAGCTCCACCACGGCGTCAACTTTATTGTCCTCCACCCCGATCAAAAAGGTGGTGTTGCCGCTCATGAGGAACCCGCCGGTGGTAGCCAGCTTTGTTACAGAGTATCCCTCACGGGTAAGGCCGGAAGAAACCATAGCGCTATCATCATTGTTCACAATGGCCAATATCAGCTTCATAAAATCACCAATCCTTTCTCAACATGGGGCAGTTTCGGACAAAGCCAAAACAATATGTCAGTACCCTCATAAATATATAGTCCCCCACACTACTATTTTACCACCAATACGCTCAAAATTCCAGCCTTTATTAAAAACTCAAGGGCAGCTTCATCAATTTTCTCTCCGGGCACAACAACAGGCACCCCCGGAGGGCAAGCCCACAGCGCCTCTGCCGCCACCCGGCCCACGGCATCAGCCGCCGCCACCCGTTCCTTTTCAGAAAACACCGCCTGCCGAAGTCCCATCACCTTCTCGGGCATCTCAAAGGAAGGGACAGGCTCGCCAACCCCCTCCCCATCGGGCAGGGATTTTACCGCCTCAATAAGCCTTTCAAAATCCTCATGGGCATTGAAGGGCGAGGGGATGAGCACCACATATCCCCCTTCAGAATATTCGGGCTCAATGCCCTTTTCCCGAAGAATCTCCGCCGCCCGCTCCCCATTCAGACCCACCTTAAAGGTTCCAAGGACAATCCT
>JAKOXU010000092.1 GCA_029780875.1 Bacillota bacterium
CGCAAAGGTTGTTAAGAATAAAATTGCTCCGCCCTTTAGGGAAGCTGAATTTGACATTATTTATGGGGAAGGTATTTCCCGAGCCAGCGAAATATTGGATTTGGGTATCAAGCTTGACATCATTCAAAAGGCGGGTACATGGTTTTCATATAACGGTACTCGGCTGGGGCAGGGCCGTGACAATGTTAAGAACTACTTGAATGACAACCCCGAAATTGCTAATGAGATTTGCGATAAAATTATGAAGAAGAATGATACTATGACCTTTGTCCCTCAGAGGCCCCAAAGGGAAAGCGTTGAAACTTCAGCTCGTTCCGAAAGGCCTAAAAGTGCCGGTAGCGATATTGACATAGTTGTTGACGACTAATAAAAATGAAGATAACGGCTATTGAACCTCGCCCAAAAGAAAAATCCGCGGTTTTTGTGGACGGCTCCTTTTACGCCACAGTCCACAACGAAGTGTTATTGCAATTTGGGCTCCATGTAGGGCAGGATTTGGATGAAGTATTTCTGCTTGAAGTAGTTGAAAACTCAATGAGGCGAGCGGCAAAGGAAAAGGCCTTTAACCTTTTGTCGTATCGCGACCACTCTTACAAAGAGCTGGTCGAAAAGCTCTCAAGAAGCTTTGACAGGCAAATTGCTTTGAGAACTGCCGATAAAATGGTTGAACTTGGCCTAATTGACGATGAAAAGTTTGCACGAAAGCTGGCCTCTGATATGCTTTATCGGCGCAAGTTTTCTTCCCGCAGGGTGGAGTCGGAGCTTCTTTTGCGTGGAATTAACAGGGAGATTGTAAGAGAAATTATTGAAGAATTGGCTCCCGTTCCAAAAGAGCAGATAATTGCGTTGCTTGAGAAAAAGTATGCAAACAAGTTAAACGATGAGAAAAATTTGAAACGCACAATTGCCGCATTGACGAGGCTGGGCTTTTCTTACAGCGACATAAAGGCGGCAATTTATGAATTTACCAATGAATATATCGAGGATTGATTTACCTTATGCCAATTAGAGTCGGTATGGTAAGCCTTGGTTGCCCCAAAAACCAAGTGGATGCGGAGATAATGCTTGCCAGCCTAAACAATGACGAGTTTGAGATATGCAATCAGCCTGAAATTTGCGATGTCATCATTATTAACACTTGCGGATTTATTGAATCTGCCAAAGCTGAATCTATAGAGAACATACTTGAATTTGCAGCTCTCAAGGAAGAGGGGGCAGTCAAGGCCATCGTTGTTACGGGGTGCCTTGCGGAACGGTACCGCGATGAGGTTGCAAAGGAATTGCCCGAAGTGGATGCTGTTGTAGGAATTGGCTGCAACAGCGACATTGCCGACATTATTAGGTCGGTTGTAAAGGGAAAGAGGTTTACACGGTTTGGCGAAAAAACCGCGCTGCCATTGAACGGCGAAAGGGTGCTTACTACCCCCAACTTCTACGCTTACTTGAAAATTGCCGATGGTTGCGATAACTGCTGTAGCTATTGCGCCATACCCAAGATAAGGGGCAGGTACCGCAGCCGGAAGATGGAGGATATAATCGGCGAGGCAAGGGCCCTTGCGGCTCAAGGAGTGAAAGAGCTTGTCATCGTCGCTCAGGATACTACTAGATATGGCGTAGATATATATAATAAGCTGGCTTTGCCAGAACTATTGGTAAAGCTATGTGAAGTTGACGGGATAGAATGGATAAGGGTTCTTTACTGCTATCCCGAAAGGATATCCGATGAGTTGCTGGATGTAATGGCATTTGAACCTAAAATATTGCCTTATTTGGATTTGCCCATCCAGCATGTAAGCGACAATATTTTAAAAGCAATGAACCGGTCCGGCAGTAAAAAGGAGCTCCTTACTCTTATTGACAAAATCCGCAAAAAGATTCCCGATATTATTCTTCGCACTACATTGATTGCCGGATTTCCGGGTGAGAGTGAGCAGGACTTTGAAGAGCTTGTGGAATTTGTCAAAGAAATGCGCTTTTCAAGGCTTGGCTGTTTTACATATTCCGCTGAGGAAGGAACGCCTGCCGCTGCTATGGAGAATCAGGTTGACCCGGAAGTTGCCCGGCGCCGCTGCGAAATAATAATGCGTGAGCAAAGCTTTATAATGGAGCAGTTGGCAAGGGATCAGGTTGGCAAGGTTCTCAGGGTATTGACTGAAGGATATGATGATAAGTCAAAATCTTATTTTGGCAGAAGCACGGCTGACGCTCCGGAAATTGACGGAAGGGTCTTCTTTGTGTCTGAAGGAAAAAAGAATGCGGGCGACTTTGTAATGGTCAAAATAACCGACAACATTGATTTTGACCTTTATGGAGAAGCCATCGATTAGTCTTCAACAATAACTCGGAGGCAGATTATGAACACTCCAAATAAATTGACTTTGATAAGGGTGGTATTAGCGCCGGTTTTCCTATTTGTAGTATTGGGAGAGCGCCTGCCACACAGGTTTTTGATTGCGGGAATTATCTTTGGGCTTGCTTCCATTACCGATGCCTTGGATGGCAGAATTGCACGGAAATATAACGAAATTACCGATTTTGGCAAGTTCCTTGACCCTTTGGCTGACAAGATGTTGGTTACCGCGGCGCTAATTGCCTTTGTGGAGTTGCAGTGTATCAATACTTGGATTGCCATGATTATAATTACCCGCGAGTTTTTGGTCACATCTCTGCGGCTTGTGGCGGCCGGGAGCGGCAAGGTTATTGCAGCAAGCAATTGGGGCAAGGCAAAGACCATCAGTCAGGTTATTGCAATACTGTTGATTTTGGCGCTGAAAGAGTTTGAGGAGCTGGCAAGGCCATTGTTTGGGTTGACGCTGTCTGACAATGCCTTGAATGTGATGGACAATACCGGTAGGTTTGTGATGTGGCTTGCAGCAATTCTTACCGTAGTTTCTGGAATTATTTATATTTGGCAGCATCGGGACTACATTTACCAAAAAAAATAATTGTGGCAAAATATCTGAAAATGGTTTATTATAATAAAAAATGACAAAAAAGCGATGACTTGGGAGGAGTAACTGTAGTATCAGGCACCAGAGAGAAAGCGCATTTGCTGGAAGCGCTTTTTGCCGTGAGTGCAGTGAAGTGCGCCCAATAGCTCGCGCGGGGAAATAACAGTATCCGTGCGCGGATAGAGCACCGTTACAGGCTCGTTAGAGTTAGAAATCGGAGTGGAACCGCGTTTTATTACGCCTCCGCCCCTCCTGTAAGGAGGGACGGAGGCATTTTTATGATATATTTTCCTTTTTGATAGGAGTGGTGATAATGTTTAAAAGGTTGAGAGAGGATATTGCCGCTATTAAAGAGCGGGACCCTGCAATGCGCTCAACTTTACAAATTTTGTTGTTTTATCCCGGTCTTAAGGCTGTGATTCGTCATCGCTGGGCACACTGGTTTTATAATCACAAGATGTACTTCATCGCCGAGTTTATTTCAAAGCGCACAAGAAAGCTGACAGGCATTGAAATTCATCCCGCCGCCAAAATCGGCAGGAGGCTGGTTATAGACCACGGCATGGGAGTGGTTATCGGCGAGACGACTGAAATCGGTGACAATTGCACAATCTATCAAGGTGTAACCTTGGGGGGGACCGGGAAAGAAACCGGCAAAAGGCATCCTACCATTGGCAACAATGTGTTGATAGGCAGCGGCGCAAAAATATTGGGGCCCTTTAAGGTTGGCGATAATTCTAGAATAGCTGCTAACGCTGTTGTTTTGGATGAAGTGCCTCCCAATTCCACTGCAGTGGGGGTGCCCGCAAGGGTTGTCAAACGCGATGGAGTTAGGATTGGCCTTATTGACCATGTCCATATCCCGGACCCCATTTCTCAAGAGCTGTGCAGGCTGAACCGAAGAATTGAAACCCTTGAGAGGGAATTGGAGGAGCTAAAAAAGCAAAAGGAAGGTCAAAATCAAGGATAAGGAAAGGTCTGATATATAATGGTTTTATACAATACACTGACGCGAAAAAAGGAAGAGTTTAAGCCTTTGGTTCCCGATAAGCCAACCATTTATGCCTGTGGCCCCACGGTTTACAATTATATTCACATCGGCAACGCCCGTCCCATCTGCGTTTTCGATGTTTTGCGCAGGTATTTGGAGTACCGCGGCATGGAGGTTACTTTTGTTCAGAATTTTACCGATATAGACGATAAGCTGATAAACCGTGCCAATGCCGAGGGCACAACGGTCGAAAACATTGCCAATCGCTTTATCAACGAGTATTTTATAGATGCCAAAGGGCTTAATGTCAGGGAGGCGACGGTGCATCCCTTGGCTACTGAAAATATTAATGAAATCATTGAGATGATAAAAGGCTTGATTGATAAGGGATTTGCTTATGAGGCGAAGGGAGATGTGTATTTCAGAGCTCAAAGATTTGAGGAATACGGCAAGCTCTCCCGCATGCCCCTTGAGGACCTTGAAAAGGGAATGAGAGTTGAGGTCGGGGAACACAAGGAAAGCCCGGCTGATTTTGCCCTGTGGAAAGCGGCAAAACCCAATGAGCCCATGTGGGATGCACCGTGGGGCAAGGGGAGGCCCGGGTGGCATATTGAGTGCTCCGCCATGGCACGGAGGTACCTGGGGAAAACGATAGATATTCATTGTGGGGGACAGGACCTCATTTTCCCTCATCATGAAAATGAGATTGCTCAAAGCGAGTGCTGCAATGGGGTTCCCTTCGCTAGGTTTTGGCTGCACAATGGATATATAAATGTGGACAACAAGAAAATGTCGAAATCCCTCGGTAATTTCTTTACGGTGCGGGAGGTTGCCAGCAAATACGGATATGAGCCTATTAGGTACATGATGATAGCTTCCCATTACCGGTCTCCCATTAATTACAGCTATGAGGTAATAGAACAGTGCAGAGCTTCTTTGGATAGGTTGTATACCTGCAGGGAAAACCTGACTTTTGCTCAAAAGCATGCTTCTGGCGAGCCTATGGCGAACGAAAATGAGATAATTGAAAATGTGCTGGCACGCCGTCAGGAGTTTATTGAGGCCATGGATGACGACCTCAACACTGCCGGGGCTTTGGGCGTTCTTTTTGAACTTGCAAGGGATATAAATATCTTTACTGCGTCTCAGCCTTCCAGAAGGCTGTGTGATACTGCCTTAACTGTTTTCGATGAGATGTGTGATGTGCTGGGGATACTGTACTGCAAGGAAGACAAATCGTTGGACAGCAAGGTGGAAGAATTGATAAAAGAGCGGGCAAAGGCAAGGGCGGAAAAGGATTATGCCAAAGCCGACCGCATAAGGGATGAGCTTAAATCCATGGGGATTATTCTTGAAGACACACCCCAAGGGGTTAAGTGGCGCTGGGAAAAGTAAAGACAAAAAAGGCCTCAAGGCTGTGTGAGCCTTGAGGCCTTTTTTATTCGCTTCTCAACGCTTCTACTGCGTCTTTTCTCGAGGCCATTTTGGCTGGGATGTGGCCACCCAAAATGGTCAGGATAGTGCTGATGATTATCAGGATTATTGCATGAATCGGTTTTAGCTGGGCAACATTGATAACCTGATAGTCCGTCAGTCGGTTTATTATTGAATTAATGGGGAAGGTGCATAGGAAGGCGATGAAAATGCCAAGCAAGCCAGAAAATACTCCAAGTATGCAGGTTTCGGCGTCGAAGACTCGGGTAATGTCCTTTTTTCTGGCACCTAACGCCCGCAGGATACCGATTTCCTTTGTCCTTTCCAGAACCGATGTGTAGGTGATAATGCCTATCATTATAAGGCTTACCACGAGGGAGATAGAAGAGAAGGCAATCAGGACAATGGTTATGGCGTTGATGATGCCTGAAGTCAAATCCGTCATGGTTTTCGCCAAATCGGTATAGACTATAATCTCCTCTTCATTTTTCCCTTCGTTGTAGTCGTCAATGTATTTGATGACAGCGTCTTTTGCCTCAAAGCTGCTGGGATAGATGGTGATCATATATGGCGTTGGGTTGCCGCCCAAAACCGAAAGAAAGCTTTCCTTTTCTTCCGAATTCAATTCCTTTTTTGTGAAGATGTTGTAATCCACATTCATTTGTGCCTTAACAATTTCGGAGTTTTGTGCGTCTTCTATCACAAGCTGGGAGAGCTCGTCGCTGTAAGCGATACCCGGCGAAAGGAGCCCTAAATTGTTGTCGGGTTTTTGACGCACAATGCCTGAAATCTTCAAGGTAATGGAGTTTTCGGAATTATACATTTTTTCAAAGTCGTTACCCGGCAGGAAAGTGCCTAAACCGGTGTCAATGTAGTAATCATTGTTTGAAACAAGCCTAAACTCAGTGCCTACAATATCGGTAAATTTGATGCTTTCAATGCCTTCGGTTTCAAAGCCAAGGTCCGTTAAGACGTTAACATTGACTCTGTTTTTGGAATCGACAACAAGCACCAAATCCCTTTCATTTTTGGGGTATTCACCGGCTAACAGCTCATAATAGTTTTCGAGGTAGTTTCCTTGCTCTTTGTTTATTTGAATTGGGTAGGCAGAAAGGCCGGTATTACTCCTGCTGCTCATAGTGGGCATATCGGAGGAAGATGTTCTGCCCTGGATTCCCGATGAAATAGTTACGGGTATTACCTTATCGCCAATTTTTCTTATTAGGTTTAACTTAACAAGGCGAGTAAAGCCCATACTGTTGCAGATTTGGGGGTCTATATTGTTGAGGTATTCCATGAATTCTTCAGTGAATTTGTTTTTGTGAAGGATCGTGCTTTTTTCCGGATCAAATAGGTATACTTCGTCGGAATCAATATAATCCCTATTGCCAAAGTTAAAAAAGTCGTTTACTTCCCGATAGTTTTCCTTGCTGACTTGCATGGTATTTTGGGTGATTATTATCGGAAACTCCGTCATGGCCTCCCTTTGGAAAGTGTCAATTTCCTCTTGAAAGCCCGAGGACAAGCTTAAAATTACGGCGATGCCTATGATTCCAATGCTGGAGGCCAGAGAAGTTAAAAATGTGCGCGCCTTCTTTGTCATAATGTTGTTGAAGGATAGTTTCAGCGCGGTAAAAAAGCTCATGCTGGTTTTCTTTAGTTTAAATTTGTCTGTGCTGGCACTTTCCAAATAGGGGTTTGTGTCGGAGACTATTTTCCCGTCTTGGAACTGGATTATTCTGTCGGCATATTGTTCGGCGATTTTTGCGTTGTGGGTTACCATTATGACTAGCCTGTCTTTGGCAATCTCTTTGATCAACTCCATGATTTGCACGCTGGTAGCGGAGTCTAAAGCGCCTGTCGGCTCATCGCACAAAAGTATTTCCGGATCATTGACAAGCGCCCTTGCTATTGCCACGCGCTGCATTTGACCGCCGGAAAGCTGGGTGGGCTTTTTATGAAGGTGATCTTTGAGACCCACTTTTTCCAATACTTCTATAGCACGCCGGCGCCTTTCCCTATGAGGCACGCCGCTCAAAGTCATGCTCAATTCCACATTTGAAACTATGCTTATGTGGCTGATGAGATTGTAGTTTTGGAAAACAAAACCCACAGAGTTGTTGCGGTAGGCGTCCCATTCCTTTTCTTTAAAGTTTTTGGTGTTCTTGCCTCTTATTATCATTTCGCCGCTGTCGTATCTGTCAAGGCCTCCGATAATGTTTAGGCATGTGGTTTTGCCTGAACCGCTGGGTCCCAAAATGGCGACAAATTCCCTTTCCCTAAAGGATACAGTGATGTCTTCAAGGGCTCGGGTTTCAATGTTGCCGGATTTGTATGTCTTTTTTATGTGTTTTAGCTCTAACATTATATTCCTTCCTTCAGTAAAGATTTTATAAGCAAGTTAAATTCATTCAAGCCGTTTAGGATTAATTCCATTTTTTCTTTAGGTATTGCTTCCAAAACTGCATCAAACCTGTTTATATATTGCCGCAGCCTCTCAAGAGTCTGTTCACCCTTTTCGGTGAGGGAGAGGTTAACTACTCTTTCATCTGCGGGATTTCTCGTCCTCTTTATCAATCCT
>JAKOXU010000108.1 GCA_029780875.1 Bacillota bacterium
GGTTGGAGTTTTCTTCCCGGAATTTGCTGCTTGTAAACATTGATACCGGCTACATAGTCTTTGAAAAGGAGGCTGACCAGAAGGTTAGCCCCGCCTCCCTTACAAAGGTTATGACGGCGATTTTGGCCATTGAGAAAATTCCTGACCTCGACGCCGCGAAAATTACCGTCAAGAAGGAGATTGTGGATTCCTTTTTGGGGACGGGCAGTTCCGTCGCCGGACTGAAAGCCGGAGAGGTGCTGACGGCCCGGCAGCTGCTATACTGTATCATGGTGCGGTCGGGGAATGATGCGGCGGCGGTGCTTGCCGACTATGTGGGGGAAGGCAGCATCGACAGTTTTGTGGAAATGATGAATAAAAGGGCAAAGGAGCTTGGGGCGGAGAACACTAATTTTGCAAACCCCCATGGCCTCACCGACCCGGACCACTATACCACTGCCCGGGATTTGTATTTAATCTTTAAGCACGCCCTTACCCTGCCCCATTTTATGGACCTTATCTCCACTACACGCTATACCTTGCCTGCGACGGACAAGAGCTCCGAGAGGTTTTTCTCCACCACAAACTTTATGATTGATAGGAATGTGGGCAGCAGGTACTACTACAGCCCCGTCAAGGGCGGCAAGACGGGCAAGACTACCGATGCCGGCAACTGTTTTATTTCCGTGGCCGAAAAGGACGGGTATAACTATGTTTGCGTTGCCTTGGGGGCGCCTACCAAGGATGAGCAGGGCAATAACCTGCCCGTTACAGTAAATGAGGCCTTTGGAGACACGAAAAAGCTGTATCAGTGGGCCTTTGACACCTTTGCCATAAAGACTATTGCCAGCGAAGATGAGAGCGTGGGACAGTGCAAGGTGGCCCTCTCTGCCGGGGAGGACAGGGTGCTGCTTTATCCCGACAAGACCTTTGCCGCCTTGCTGCCGAAACAGGTGGAGGCAAGCAGCGTCAACTTTGTGCTGGATGTGCCCGAGGAGATAAAGGCTCCCGTCAAGAAGGGGCAGGTTGTGGGCACCGCAAAGGCTATGCTGTCGGGGCAGGAGCTGGGCACAATTACCTTGGTGGCAGGCGCCGACATTGAGAGGAGTACGGCTAAATACTTCTTTGAAAGGGTTAAGACTATCGCCGGGTCCCTTGCCTTTAGGATTGGGGCGGCTCTGTTTGTGCTGCTGGTGGTGGCGTATATTATATATTGTATAATCTATAATAAAAATAACAAAAAGTATAAGAGGGTAAGGCGCCGCAGGCTGTAATTGAGCCTGCAAGGCGAGGCTGTTTTGGGAGGTTTTAGTATGAAGCGGATGATTTTCGGTTTGGCGCTGCTTTTTTGCGGCACGGTTTGGGCTTTGGCCTTGACGGTTTTGTCTGTTGTCAGGCCTTGTGAGTACAACGATATCGGCGGGGTTGTCGGTTTTTTGCTGTGTACCGAGACTTTAGGCTTTTTCATAGCGGGCTCGATTGCCTTTTTGGCTGGGCTTGTGATTTGTTTTGCGGAAGCTTTTTTGAAAAAGTAGGAAGCTCTTGACTTTTTGTTTTTGAGCCGATATTATATGCAGAGAAAGCCGATTTTTGGGCGCCATTTCGGCATGGGAGGCGCGTCGGCGGCTGGTAAGAATTATTTAATTTTGGTGCTTGACACGGCAAGGCGATGATGGTATAATCTCTATCTGCAACGGTCAGATGCTGGTGTAGCTCAGTCGGTAGAGCAGCTGATTTGTAATCAGCAGGTCGGGGGTTCAAGTCCGTCCACCAGCTCCAAATTGACATGGGGGAGTTCCCGAGCGGCCAAAGGGGGCAGACTGTAAATCTGTTGTCGACGACTTCAGTGGTTCGAATCCACTCTCCCCCACCAAATGTGCCCGCCCTGATAGGGGCGGGATTCTTTTTGCCTAAAATTAGGTGCGCGCAATAACCGCAAATAGAAGCATCCCTTTGAATTTTTCCACTTTTCTGCCTTTTTGCCGAGGGGGGAAGATTTAAAAGCCGGCGGCAAGGAAAGCTTTTTGACTTTGACACGCAAATTGACCTGTTTTGCGGCATTAAATTTGAAGAATGTGCTGTGCCGGTTCAAGTTTGCCGTTAAGATATGGCGCAAGAATCGCGAAAAATCAAAAAACCGCCTTTGACACAGCAAGGCGGATTTTTGTTTGAAAGGCAATGCCGCTAAAGGAAACGGGAAAGGTATTTATTGGATGGCGCTTTAAAAGGTATATTTGAATACTGATGTTACCGCTGAGTTCTTAAGGCGAAGGAATCAGGCTGCGGATCTTAAATAAAAACTCGAAACGCCCGCCTTTTCGGCGGAGTTTTTTGTTTTGCTTTTCACCTTAAAAATTGCAAGGTTCTATTCCTTCTTTTTTATGGTAAAATAATCAAAACCGTGTTGTGCATTGTGGAGTGTCAGCCGTGAAAAGATCTGGTACTGCCCCATTTTCTTCCACTTAACCTGCTTTACCTTGGCCCTCGCCTTAACTTACATGGCCAATCCCGGGGAAGAAGTCATCGGCTAGGCTCCGATGACAGCTATGCTGATTGCGATAATTATATATTTAATTTTCGCCTTACCCGGGTTTTCAATATGGTATGACGGAGTTTCCGTCAAATCGACCCCATCGGTAATCAGGGTTACCCTTGCTAACGCCCTGACAAACACACTTATCTATTTAATCCCCTTTATTGAATCCATAATGAAAGGCCGGGAAAGAGAAACATTTTTATATGGTGCCGTACTATTTGCCTACACAGCATTCCTCACGGCAAGCCCCAAAATAATATTAAACAAAAAATCAAAGAGAGAGCAGCACACCCCCGCCCATTAAGTCAATATCCCGCCAATAATCAAATACAGAGGTAAAATCCATGCACTTTGTCGAAGTAAAAGGAATCCTGTTCTCAAAAAACGGCATGAACATATATCGAGGCTGCACTCACGGCTGCATTTACTGTGACAGCCGCTCAACCTGCTATCAGATGAACCACGCCTTTGAGGATATCGAGGTCAAGCAGAATGCTCCGCAGCTTCTGGAAAAGGCTTTACGCTCAAAGCGCAAGAAGTGCATGATAGGCACCGGTTCTATGTGTGACCCCTATATGCACTGCGAAGAAGAGCTGGGGTTTACAAGAAAATGCCTTGAACTGATTGACAAGTACGGGTTCGGCGCCACCCTTATCACCAAGTCTGCCCGGGTTTTGCGGGATTTGGATTTGCTCAAAAGCATTAATGAAAGGGCAAAAGCCGTGGTGCAAATGACTATAACCACCTATGACGAAGAATTGTGCAAAATCCTTGAGCCCAATGTCAGCACAACAAGGGAACGATTTGAAGCTTTGAAGACCTTGCGGGACAATCAAATCCCAACGGTGGTGTGGCTTTGCCCACTGCTGCCCTTTATCAATGACACCGAAGAAAACCTGCGGGGGATTTTGAGCTTATGTTTTGAAGCGAAGGTCAAGGGCATAATCTGTTTCGGAATCGGCATGACGCTGCGGGACGGCAACCGCCAGTACTTTTACAGGAAGCTGGACGAGCATTTCCCGGGGCTAAAGGAGAAATATAACCGCAAATACGGCTATTCCTATGAGCTTGTGAGCGACAACCACCCCAAATTAATGGAAATTTTCCGTGCCGAGTGCCAAGCACGCGGCGTGATGAGCAATCCGAGGGAAATTTTCGAATATCTGTACCGCTTTCCCGAGGAGGACAGCCGTCAGATGAGCTTATTTTAGTATTTACTTTGACGATAGCATGAAAAAATGACTGCACTGCGGATTTTGAAGTGATGTAATGAAAAACGGAATATTTTTTGGCACCCGTCAAAACCCTGATGAAATTTTGTGAGTGGCAAAGGATATTGCAAAAAGGCTGAATGAGATAAACTTTATAGGCTTTATTGCTCCTAAACCATGAAGGCGATATTGAAATCCCCGCCAAGGGCAAAATACTCATACAAATTGAAGGGTGAAATCCGCTTCGGGAGATTATATTGATGTATTGTTGTTTTACGGCAGTGAGGAAGTCAATATATTCTCATTTAATATTTCAGCTATGACGATTTTTGATCAGGTCGTTTTGCAGGTCAATGATATCCTGTTTGAATTTTTCTTCAAAGACGGAGAAATAGAAATTTATCGAGGTACAAGCAGGCAATATTTTCCCCTTATAAATCAAGAGCTCCTGCCAATATGGCGGGAGCTCATAATTTACAAAAGTTTGCCATGCAAATAATTGCATGATATAATAATACTGTTAAAACTACACCTCCGGAGGCGACAACATGATCAATCGTATCCTTAATTATATTTTGATGTTTTTAGTATTTGCAATAATGTTGATTTATCTTTTGCTATATAATATAAAGGCATTTATATACCTGGCTTCAGACCATTATTATACGGATTATTTGGGCTGTTACAGGCTTTTAGCCCGAATTTCAAAGACAGCAAACATAAAAAAGCCTTGAGGCTTTTTTATCTTATATTTTCAATAGTATTTTTTTATTTTGCCATATACGAAATACTATTCCCATTCAAAATAGGGTACTGAGCCGCATTTTCATCAATCGAAAAATGCCGCCGTGTCATTTCGGTGAAGGAAAGGTATGGTAATATTGATGCCGGCATCTTTTGATTATGTTTTACATAAATAAGGGTAGACAAAACTTTTGCGGAAGGGGAAAATTAAATGGCTGGCTTGTTGGTAAATTTGGCGGTTGTATTGACATTTTTCGGGCTGGTAATCTTGGGTGTTGTTCTTTCCACGGTTTTTATCGTGCAGCAGCAGACCATTGCCATAATTGAGCGGTTCGGAAAGTTTCACAGAACCGCGGGGGCGGGGCTGCATATTCGGGCGCCCTTTGGAATTGACAAAATTGTGTCGAGAATGCAGCTTAGAATTCGGCAGAACAACATTGAAATTGAGACAAAGACAAAGGATAATGTGTTTGTGAAACTGAACCTTGCCGTGCAGTTTCAAGTTGACCCCACAAAGGTTGTGGAGGCTTACTATAGGCTGTCGGAGCCCTTTGTGCAGATAAGGTCTTATGTGGAGGACGCCATTCGTTCTTCCCTCCCCAAGTATACTCTTGACGAATCCTATGAGAAAAAGGACGATATCGCCAAGGATGTCTTTGATACCGTGTCCTATGAGATGTCGGAGTACGGGTACATAATAATTAAGACGCTGATTACCTCCATTGAGCCGGCGCAGGAGGTAAAGGAGGCCATGAACGCCATAAACGCCGCTCAGAGGCAGCGCATGGCGGCTCAAGAGCTTGCCAATGCCGATAAAATCAAGATTGTTACCGCCGCCGAGGCCGAAGCGGAAAAAGACCGGCTCCACGGCGTGGGTATCGCCAACTTGAGAAAGGCTATTGTGGACGGGTTGAGCGAATCCTTTAAGGAACTGAAAGATTGCGGCCTTAGCGAGCGGGATATTATGAGCATTTTGCTGACGGAACAATACCTTGACGCCCTCAATACCTTTGCGAAAAGCGGCAATCAGGTGATTTTCCTGCCTGCCGGGCCTTCCGGTGCCGAGGATATTCGCACGCAGATTTTGAGCGCCTTTGCCACGAACCTTAAGATGGATAGGGTAATAGATGAAGAATAATTGACAGAGTAATGTCAAACGGCAGCCTTTAGGGGGCTGCCGTTTTTTTGTTTAGTGTTGAGGTTACGGTGGGTAAACCTTATAGCAAGGGATTTTTGTAAAGCGGCAGGGTAGTGTTGGCGGGGGTCAATTGGGATATTGTGGGGATTTTTTAACTTGGTTTGCCCTTTTTGCAGATTTGGTTTTTGCGTGAGAAATGAGGATATGTTTTAATTGGGGTGTCTGAAGCTTTTTGAGGGTTTTGGTTGCATTGAAAAATACTGAAATAAATCCGAGTAAAAAATCCTGCCTAATTTAAGGCAGGATTTTGTGTGGTTTTTGCTATTACCAGGAGCCGCCGCCACCGCCGCCGAAACCGCCGCCGCTAAAGCCTCCTCCAAAGCCGCCGCCTCCGAAGCCTCCGCCGCCAAAGCCGGTGGTTCCGGTGGATTGCGGGGGTGTAAAGGCGTTGCGGGACAGGGTTTCGCCCATAGTGTTGATGGAAGAGCTGAATAGCCACAGGTTGAAGTAGGGGTTGATGCCGTAGTACCAGTCAGGGGGCTGGACATGGATGTCGGCGAACTTGTCTGACCAAATGTCGGAGACTCCGAGTGCCTGTGCGTAGGGCAGCACATCATAGTAGTATGTCGGGTTATCCTTTATCATGGTTTCGAGCTGTTCTTTTTTCACGGTCAGGATAAATTCCCTAAAGCCCAAAAGGCGCTCTAACATGGAGTTGTAGTAGCCGGTGCGCCTTGTCACATAGGGTACTATTGCCGCAGAAAGGACTGCTGCCGCCGCGGGCAGCAACATAAAGTTAAAACTCAAAGCGGCGTCGGGACCTGAGCCGGCGTAAATCAGCGTAAAGGCTACTCCCAAAAGGGTGAATAGGGCGGAGTGCACCATGAGCTTTATGCGGGACAGTTTGAAGATGTTGATTGAAATGTACCACATGTAGGCCATGAGGATTACGCCGAAGAATTCACAGAAAAGCCCGAAAGGAATGCCGGCGAGGGTGTAGGGCTGAACCCTCCAATACCGCAGGAAACCCAGAAGGGGAAATATCAAGGCGGCCACATAGCCTGCAACAAAGGCGTACTTTTTTTCCACAAGGGTTTTGTCGCCCGTGTAGCTTATAAGGATGTTGCTCTTTATTTTTTGCACCGTCTTGTAGTAATTGCCTTTGAGCTGGGAGACCTTGACCTTGTCGTCTTCGCCGGCTTCAAAGAGGGCTTCAAAGGCTTCCTTTTCATACCGGGTGTGCCATTCGTCAAGGGGTGAGATGCGGATCAGCTCATAGTCGTTACGGGGAAGTTCCTTGATGTGAAGGTGGCCGTGGGAGGCCCAGTAGAATATCAGGGCGGAAATGTCGGCTTTGCCAATATACTGGTTGATAAGGTATCCCGCTTCGGCGGGGTTTATGTTTTTCGGGGGTTTGAAATCCACTACCAGGGTGAGCTTTTTGTCACGCCCGAAAAGGATAAACAGCAAGATGATTATTGCGAGGCCTGCAAGGGCTATGGCGAAAAGCATAAGCTCGTAGGTGGGCTTACGGGAGGTAAAGGCGCCAGATGGCAGCAGGGCCTCGACGGTGATGCCTTCCCTCGGATTTAAGGAGTCTTTTGTGCTGATTATCAGGGATTGGCCCAGATTTTCGACAAGGAGCCTGTCACCGCCGCCCGCGGCGCCGTAGCGCCCCACATGGAACATCACATCCTCGGTTTGGGCGGGAAAGGAAATCTCGATTTTGGCGTTTCTGATGGGGGCATCCCAGTCGGTGCCTATGAGGTTGAGGTAGCAAAGGCCGGGATTATTCTCGATTTCCGGGGTGGAAAGGGTGTATTTTATGGTGTATTGCTTTGCGCCTTGTATTTCTACACCGGGGTCGCCGATTTGAAGGACGGCAAAATCCGCTTTGGTGGCGGGGTTGTATTCGGTAAAAAAATCATATTCGTCCCCTTGCACCACGATGTTGTAAATCCTGCTTTCGGAGCTTATCGGGACAGTTCGGTAAATGCCGTGCCTTGGTTCGTGAAAGTAGACATTTATAATTTCGGTAAAGTCGCAGCTGCGGTCGCTGTTGACAACGACCTTGACTTCGTAACTTGTTATTTCATAGGCTGCCGCCGCCCCTGCGGGAAGGGCGGGGAAAAGGGATATGATCAGCAAGGCGGATATTAACGCTATCAGCTTTTTCATGCCATCACCTTTTGTAAAAAAGGGGGGGAAAATTCCGCCCCCCTAATATTTAAAATTGTACCTTTACA
>JAKOXU010000002.1 GCA_029780875.1 Bacillota bacterium
GGCCAAACAAATCATTGACCAAATCCGGGCTCAAACTCCAAATCACAGAATCGAACGCGGACAAAAACCTCCGCCACCGCCGCAAGAACTTTTTGACCTCGCCCAAAAACGTAAAGATATAACTCTAAAGGCTATTAAAGAGCTGCGGAACAACTTTGGCGAAGCTGAGTTCGTTCGTTTTAGTCAATTTATTACTGAAAAAGTTAAGACCGGAATCAGAAAAAGAGGAAGCGGAACTCTCATCCCCAAAGGAGGTCGGCAAAGATGAAAAAATTTATTTATTTGAGCCTCATTGTTTTTTTCAGCCTCTTTTTCACCTCAGCAGTCTTTGCTCAATGTGAGGGGAATGTTTATCTCACTTCATTAACCTGGCAAACGGCAAATTCGGTGCAGGGTTTTTCGTCAACCGAACTGGATTATTGCGCCGGACTTTATTATGATCCGGCCTTATCAGGAAATTTAACCGAAGGATACGGAACCGCCAATGCCATTATTGGTCAGGGTTATACCGAAGGTTATGCCGATGTCGTTCCTGCCGCGCTTGATTTTGGCTATGCTGCTCCGGTCAATAATCTTTCCTACACCACAAACGGAGCCCATTATGTAATTGCTTATTATCAGGTTTATGTGGCGTATTGGAATGATTATTACTGGTATGACCCCTGGAATCTGGGATTTGGCGAAGCAGGCGGAGGAAACGACGGATATTATGCCCCTGATTATTCCGGTTATTGGAGCTATGTCAGTTATTGGACTTCCAGCCAGCAATATGTCGGCAGCAGCTCGCACACCATAACTTACACCGGACAAACTCAATGTCTGCCGGGACAGCAATTTACCTCAACCGAACAGCCTTGTAGCAATCCAAACGAATGTCAAAACAACCAACAATTTACTTCAACCGGACAATTATGTCCGAATTATGTGCCGCCGCCTGAGCCGCCTGAACAGCCGTATGTAACGGTACATGTATTTGATCAACCATTACTTCCCAGAGATGCAATGGGATATGCAAAAGGACCATCAACAGGTGCTCTTACTAGAACTTGTATATCGGGAACCTCATCACCAGCTGGGCAACAAGTAACCTTACAAATTTTGAATGTATCTGAATATACTGCCGGACATGTCGAGGCTTATCATATCGGGCCAAAGCCCGTTGGAAAATTTAGTAAATCAACCGGGGTAACCGATGGGAATGGGTGTTTTGCGACAACCTATTATCCATCACCTTTCTCGGGTAAGTATAAAATTAAATCAACAATATCAGGTTTTTCCAATGAAACTGATTTGTGGGTAGTTGTTGATAATTTACAAAAAATACCGGATACAGGCGTAAATTATCGTTTGGTTGGCGGCGGTCCAGAGGATTGCAACGCTCCTAGTTGTTACGAAAATAACAATAAAGCAATGAACAACAAATATGCTAAAGCTCATCCTGCAGACCATTACGTAGTGCCAGAGTCAATTCCGGGGCTGGTAAAAATAGCCAACGATTACAAGGCTCAATTTTATCCAAATGGGATCCAGCCCAGCCAGATGGTTGCATATAATGATGCAAGCCTGTGGTTTGGCGGAAAATTTGATCTGCCTGTAAGAGGTGAAAAGGCTGATTGGAGAGAGGGAGCAGGCAACTATTACCCGCATGTAGAACACCGTTTAGGACATAATGTAGATATGCGAGTAGACCCAAATATTCCTAACCAATTTGAAGAAGAACTCATTAATATATGTGTCAGGAACAATTTTGGCATCAACGACGAAAGAGGTGGAGATGCCCCGCATCTTCATTTAGATTGGAACAATCCAAACCGCCGAACAGGACGAGGACGCGTATCTCTTCTGCAAAACGGAATAGACCAAAATGCGGCAGAATTCTATGGAATTTCACTAACACCTTCAAGTTTTGTCACTAATGCCGGAGAAACAATTTTGGATAGACAAATTACACAGCAAGAGTTTGAGTCCTGGTTTCAACAGCTGTCTAATGCCAAGGCACAAGGGCAAAATGTCTTTTTGCAGGAAGTCAAAACCTTTGAAAAACAACTCTTTGCTTCGCAGGAATACGTTGCCCGTCAGCGAACTGATGAACAATTTGTGGAGGACGTTTTTACATCTCATTTGTTCCGGGCACCAACGGATGAAGAATTACCCTATTGGAGAAGTTATCTTTCGGATATTGGAGGAACTCAACAAATTGATCCGATAGATCCTGAATCACCGAAAACACGAACGACGATACCTCTCAGCCAGATACAAAGAAGACAGATTTTCCTCAATAATTTTGAGAACTTGCCGGATTTTGTCAATCTGATTG
>JAKOXU010000027.1 GCA_029780875.1 Bacillota bacterium
TCCCCCTCTAAAAATCCCCAAAAAACAAAACCCCGCCGAACCATACCCCGGCGGGATTTTATTTTAAGAAATCCGATTTAAAATCAATGGGCCTGAACTGCCACCCCATATTCCTTAACTGCTCAATCTTCAATGCCACAAGGTTTATGTCGGTATTCATTGCCATCGCTATCTGCTCTGCGTCATACCCCTCATAGACATACCCCGTCACTTCCTCATCGGGCAAAAGGAGCGTAGCGGCGAAAACATTCGCCTCATACTCGGGCCTTGACTTCATGTCATACAGCATAAATTCACGCAAAGCACTGTCCTTTGCCAACTCCCTGTGGAACTGGTCGTGTCCGATTTCATGGGCGCACACGATTTTCCTCAACCCCTCGGGCAAATTGGAGTTTATAAATATAAAGCGGTTCCGCTTTATCACCTTATACATGCCCTTCAACTTTATAAAATCGTCCCTGAAGAGCACCTCAATCCCAAGCCCTTCGGCAATCTCAGAGGGGTCCCTTGTGCCAAACCGCTACACAAGGAAATTTCCCCTATCCACTATCCGGTTTTTCAAGGGCCCACCCCCCAACTTTTGCACCAAAATCAGCCCTCACTCCTGAAGGCTTTCGGCACATACTTTTTATTTTTCCTCTTTGCCACCCAATAGGCCTCATTCAAGGCAGCCATAGCCGCCTCCATATCCTCTTCCGACACCTGCCCACCGGCAAAAAGGGCGCTGACCTCCTCCACAAGGGCGGAAATATCCCTTTTGGCTCTATACCCTCCCTTTTCCCCGGCCTCCATTATAAACATATCCCTTTCCGACAAAAGGTACTGGCTCGTGGTGCCAAGGGCACTTGCCAATTTCTCGGCTATTTCAAGGTTTTTCGGGTACCGTTTGCCGCTCTCGTTATTCTGTATGGAACGGGCATGCACCCCCACCCTTTTGGCCAGCTCCTCCTGGCTTAAATTCGCCTCAATCCTCTTTTCCCGCAGCCTCTCGCCAAATGTCATCCAAAACACCCCTTAAAACACGAACGATATTTCGCAATGCCCCTTGACAACGAAACTCCGTACGGGTATAATAGGGGCAGCGATACGAAAGTTCGTGTGTAAATAGTACTACATTTTTTCATGTTTGTCAACAGTATTTCAAAAGGGTGTTTTAAAATGGATAGGGTCATACTGCACTGCGACATGAACAATTTCTACGCGTCGGTAGAATGCATGCTGAACCCCGCCCTCAGGGACAAGTGCGTGGCCGTCTGCGGCAGCGTGGAGGAGCGCCACGGCATAGTCCTGGCCAAAAACTACAAGGCAAAGGCCTTCGGGGTTCAGACCGGCGAGCCCGTCTGGCAGGCAAAGCAAAAGTGCAAGGATTTAATAATCGTCCCACCCCGCTTTGAGGAATACGCCAAATACTCCCGCCTTGCCCGGGATATTTACTATTCCTTCACCGACATGGTGGAGCCCTACGGCATGGACGAGTGCTGGCTGGATGTCACGGGCAGCACGGGCCTTTTCGGGTCAGGGGAACAAATGGCCCACAAAATAAAGGAAAGCATCAAAAAAGAGCTGGGCCTTACCATCTCGGTTGGGGTATCCTTCAACAAAATCTTCGCAAAGCTCGGCTCCGACTTAAAAAAGCCCGACGCCGTCACCTGCATCGAAAAGGACAAATTCAGGGAAAAGGTCTGGCCCCTTCCCGTCTCCGACCTTTTGGGGGTAGGCCGGGCCACAAAGAGAAAGTTCGAGACCATCGGCATCAAAACCATCGGGGATCTTGCGATATTGAGTCCCGACATACTAAAGGCAAAGCTCGGCAAAAACGGCGTCACCTTATGGAGGTACGCCAACGGCCTTGACACTTCCCCCGTCATGCAGTGGGGGGAATCCTACCCGGTAAAGAGCTTCGGCCACGGCATCACCACGGTAAAAGACCTTCAA
>JAKOXU010000037.1 GCA_029780875.1 Bacillota bacterium
TTTTGCTTTAAAGCCGTTGAGACTTCCTCAATATATGTAGCAAGGGGGGTGGGGTCGTCCTCACGGACATATTTTATGCCAAAGCCTCCGCCTAAATTGAGTTCCTTCAAGGCAATACCCACTTCATCCCTGACTTTGGCCATAAAATCCATCATGACTCGGGCGGCCAAAACAAAGGGTTCAGCATCGAAAATTTGGGAGCCTATGTGGCAATGCAGTCCGCGGAGGTTAATGTTGGGCAGTTCCGTCGCTGCCTTTACCGCATCCATGGCCTCCCCTGTTTCCAAAGCCACGCCGAATTTAGAGTCTATGCTGCCCGTCTTGATAAAATCATGGGTATGAGCATCAATACCGGGCTTTACCCTTATCATAATATTGGCGACGGTATTGTGTTTTCCGGCAAGGAAGTTTAGGTGATTTAATTCGGTGAGGTTGTCCACAACAACTCTGCCAACCAAGTTTTCAATGGCAAACTCCAGTTCCTCGCTGCTCTTATTATTTCCGTGGAAATACATCCTTTCGGCGGGAAATCCAGCCTTAAGAGCCGTGTATATTTCCCCTGCCGAAACCACATCAAGACCCAGGCCTTCCTCGTTGACAATCCTGCACATTTCCTTGCAGGTAAAGGCTTTGCCGGCGTAAATGACGCGCCCGTGGCCGTTGTAGTGTTTTTCAATGGCGTTCTTAAAAGCGCGGCAGTTGTCCCTTATTGTCTTTTCATCCATAACATAAAGGGGGGTGCCAAATTCCCGGGCCAAATCGATGGTATCACAGCCTCCAATCGTCAAGTTGCCCTTTTCGTTTACTAAGAGACATTTCAAAATCGTCATATTTTCCCCTACCCGTCTGTTTTTTCTACTGCTTTTTTAATATAGCTTCTCAAAGAATCTATTCCCTCGCCCTTCAAAGCTGACACGGCGAACTTCTCGACGCTTTGGGCGCCAACTAATTCCTTTGACAATACCTCAAGACTTTCCTTCAGCTGGCCTTTTTTCAGCTTATCGCACTTTGTATAGACAATAACAAAAGGCAAGCCAAGGGAATTTAAGAATTCAACCATCATCAGGTCCTGCTCCGAAGGGGAATGGCGCACATCCACAAGCTGCACCACAAGGGCGATGTTTCTTCCTTGCCTAAAGTACCCTTCAATCAGCTCAGACCAGCGTTTTTTTTCGGCACCCGACCTCTTTGCATAGCCATAGCCAGGCAAATCGACAATTCTTGCCCCTATTAGCCTATAGAAGTTTATGGTTGCCGTCTTTCCGGGCGTGCTGCTGACCCTCGCCAAATCTCTTTTATTGAGCAGTTTGTTAATAAGGGAGGACTTGCCCACATTTGAGCGCCCCGAAAAGACTATCTCCGGCAAATCGGAGGGTAAAAGCTGTTCCGGCAAGGCTGCCGAAATTTCAAATGACGCATTGTCAAACTTCATTTCGTTCCCTCTGGCCTACTGCTTGATGTTTTGCTGCAGGATGTTGGCTTTATTGACCATTTCGGGCACTCCACCGGCCTTCAATGTGTCGGCGCCCGTTTTGTCAATGACTTTTATCAAGGCGTGCTTTAGCACTGTATCCATGTTTTCCGCGGTGATAAAGGTAATCTTCTTTTTCACAATTTCGTCAATTTCCGCCAAATCGGCCTTGTTTTCGGCAGGAACGATCACCTTCGTTATGCCTGCCCTGTATGCCGCCATGGTTTTTTCCTTAAGGCCGCCAATAGGCATTACCCTGCCACGCAAGGTAATCTCGCCCGTCATTGCCACATCTCTGCGCACGGGGCACCCGGTCAAAGCAGATACAAGGGCGGTAGCCATGGCAATTCCTGCGGAAGGGCCGTCTTTGGGGATAGCCCCTTCCGGCACATGGATATGGATATCCTTTTCCTTGTAGAAATCGGGGCTTATATTGAGCTCATGCACCTTGCTTCTGATATAGGTGATGGCTGCATGGGCCGACTCCTTCATGACGCTGCCCAAATTACCTGTCAGCTCAATTTTGCCGCTGCCGTCGAGAATGGCAACTTCAATAGCCATAGTCTCGCCGCCGGTGGAAGTCCAGGCAAGTCCCGTAACAACGCCCACTTCATCCTTTGCAGCAATAAACTCGTGCCTGTACTTCTTGGGACCCAGAAGTTTCTCCAAATCATCGGCAGTGATGGACACCCTGTTGCATTCGCCCTCTACTATCTTCTTTGCGGCCTTTCTGCAGAGGGTTGCAATGGTGCGTTCAAGGCTACGAACGCCACCTTCGCGGGTGTAATTGTCGATGAGTATGTACAAAGCTTCGTCGGTCAACCTGAAGTTGTTGCCGTCAAGCCCGTGGCGTTTACGCTGTTTGGGAATTAAATGCTTCTTTGCAATATTGAATTTTTCTTCGCGGGTATAGCTGGTCATCTCGATAACTTCCATTCGGTCCAGCAATGGCCCGGGAATACTGTATTTGTCATTGGCGGTTGTAATAAAGAACACATTGCTCAAATCAAAGGGCACCTCAATGTAATGGTCCCTGAAAGCGTGGTTCTGCTCGCTGTCCAGCACCTCCAAAAGGGCCGCGGCAGGATCGCCCCTGAAATCGTTGCTTAGCTTGTCGATTTCGTCGAGCAAAATAAGAGGGTTCCTGCTGCCTGCCTGTTTTATGGCGGAGATTATCCTGCCGGGCATGGCTCCGATGTAAGTCTTGCGGTGCCCGCGGATTTCTGCTTCGTCACGCACCCCGCCGAGGGAAATGCGTGCAAAGCGGCGCCCCATGGCCTTTGCCACAGACTTGGCTATGGAAGTTTTGCCAACGCCGGCGGGGCCAACAAGGCAGATAATCTGACCCCTGATGTTGGGGGCAAGGCTTCTGACTGCCAGCAGCTCCAAAATGCGCTCCTTGACCCTCTCGAGGCCATAGTGGTCCCTGTCAAGCTGCTTTCTTGCCCTTTCGATGTCGCCAGTGTCTTGAGTGACTTTGTTCCAAGGCAAATCAAGGCAGGTATCCAAATACCCGCGTATAACTGTTGCCTCATGGGAAGACGGAGGCATTTTCGCCAAACGGTTACACTCTTTGAGGAATTTTTCTTCCACTTCTCTTGGAAGCCGCAGTTCATAAATCTTCTGCCTGTATTCTTCGGCTTCCTCCAGGGGGTTGTCCCCTTCTCCCAACTCGTTGGAGATGTATTTTAGCTGTTCCCTCAAGTAATACTCGCGCTGGTTCTGCTCAATTTGCTCCCGCACTTGGGTGTGCATTTCCTTTTCGATGTTGAGTATCTCGATTTCCTGCTCCAACAGCACCATGAGTTTCTTAAGGCGCGTTACGGGATTAAGCTCGCTCAAAATTTCTTGCTTATCTTCGGTCTTGAGTACAATGTTGGAGGCGATGAAGTCAGCCAAAGACCCTGCGTCCTCGTGAACAAGGACCCCCATCATAACATCTGGAGACATCTTGGGCAACAGGGAGGTGTACTCGCCGAAAAGCTCCTGGGTCTTTCTCACCAATGCCTTGACACTGACGGTGTTGCGCACCTTCTTTTCCTCGCAAGGCATGATTTCGGCATAGAGATATTCCTCATCACTGATGGGAGTTTTGACCTTGGCTCTGTACTTGCCCTCCACCAGGACTCTGACGCTTTCTTCACCGATTTTAATTACTTGGCGGATATGGGAAACCACACCCACATCATACAGCTCAGGGAATTTAGGATCATTATCCCTAATGTCCTTTTGCGCTACAAGGAATATCATCTGATCAGCAGCCATTGCTGTTTTTAACGCATTGAGCGATTTTTTCCTGCCAATGTCGAAATGAAAGAGTATTCCGGGAAAAAGCACAATTCCTCTAAGAGCTAATACGGGCATCTGTATAGATTTTTCCTTTGTTTCCTTCATGTGTATCCCTCTTTTCCTCTTAGATTCAATTATATTATACTTTAATTGTATAGCATATGCAATAGTGGCGGACATGCAAGTTCTGATAGTTATTATTCAATATTTTGATAGTTTATTATTTTTTCGCCCCAATGTCAATGGAAAAATTATTAACTAATGAAAAGGGATGCCCGTATTTTGGGGCATCCCTTCTAATTTTCTTATGCCGTCACGAAGCGGTTATCCTTCTTGTTCGTTGCTTTTGAGAAGGCATTTTGAGCTTCACGGGCTTTCTGTCGGGGTTTCTCGTGACTACGGGCTTTGCATTTTCCGTGATGCATTCAGGCTTGATGACTATTTTCTCTATGGTGTGGTCGTCGGGCACCTCAAACATCAGCTCACCCAATATTTCCTCCATAATCGAGCGCAGGCCTCTGGCGCCTGTTCCCCGCTCCAAAGCCTTTTGGGCAACGGCCTTCAAGGCTTCCGGAGCAAACTCAAGCTTTACATTGTCCATTTCAAAGAGCTTTGCAAACTGCTTTGATATGGAGTTTTTGGGTTCCGTCAGTATTCTCACAAGCATTTCTTCGTTCAAGACATCAAGGGAGGCCACAACAGGGAGCCTTCCCACCAGCTCCGGAATCAGGCCGAAATGCACCAAATCCTGCGGGATAAGTTTTTTGAGGATGCTATCCTGCTCCATTTCGGATTTGGTCTTGACATCGGCACCAAAGCCCAAAGTCGAAGCCCTTAAACGCTTTGCAATGATTTTGTCAATGCCGTCAAAAGCCCCACCGCATATAAACAGGATATTTGTCGTGTCGATTTGAATAAACTCCTGCTGGGGATGCTTTCTTCCTCCTTGGGGCGGGACATTGGATATAGTGCCCTCAAGAATTTTGAGCAGTGCCTGCTGTACGCCCTCTCCGCTGACATCACGGGTAATGGAGGGATTTTCTGATTTTCTGGCGATTTTGTCGATTTCGTCGATGTAGATAATCCCCCGCTCTGCCCGCTCTACATCGTAATCAGCTGCCTGAATGAGTCGGAGAAGGATATTTTCCACATCTTCGCCCACATAGCCCGCCTCTGTCAAGGTCGTGGCATCGGCTATGGCAAAGGGAACATCCAAAATCTTTGCAAGGGTCTGGGCAAGCAAAGTTTTCCCCACACCCGTGGGCCCCAGCAGCAGCACATTGCTCTTTTGGAGCTCCACATCGTCTTTCACCGGGTCGTCAACGCAAAGGCGCTTGTAGTGATTGTAAACAGCCACAGATAGCGAGACTTTTGCCTGTTCTTGCCCGATGACATACTGGTCAAGCTGAGCCTTTATTTCCTTCGGTTTAGGCAAGGTTACCATAGGCTCCCGCGTACTTCTTTTCTGTGGAAACCCGCCTTCCAGAATGTTCTGGCACAGCTCAACGCACTCGTTGCAGATGTAGACACCGGGACCGGCAATAAGCCTGTTGACCTGGTCCTGGGTCTTGGAGCAAAACGAGCAGCGCACTATATTTTTTGTCGTGTTTGTTCCATCACCTTTTGGCATATTTCAACCGTGCCTTTCCTGCCCCCATAGAGGGCATAGTGCTTTTGCTTTACCGCTTTGTTATGACCTTGTCTATGAGGCCGTAATTTAATGCCTCTTCTGCGGTCATAAAGTAATCTCTTTCGGTATCCTTTTCAATTACTTCAATAGGTTTCCCCGTAATGTCGGAAAGTATTTGATTAATGTTCTTTTTCATTCTCAAAATCCTGTCGGCATGGATTTTGATATCGGTGGCCTGCCCCTGCATGCCGCCCATGGGCTGGTGAATCATTATTTCGCTGTTGGGAAGGGCGAACCTCTTTCCCTTTGCCCCTGCAGCCAGCAGGAAAGCTCCCATGCTTGCCGCCATGCCGAAGCAGATTGTGGAGACATCGCACTTGATATACTGCATGGTGTCATATATTGCCATGCCTGCGGTAATAGAGCCACCGGGGCTGTTGATGTAAAGCTGGATGTCCTTGTCGGGATCTTGCCCTTCAAGATATAAAAGCTGTGCCACAACAAGGCTGGCGGTGGTGTCGTTTACCTGATCGGACAACATGACAATTCTTTCATTCAACAGCCTTGAAAATATGTCGTATGAACGCTCGCCGCGATTTGTTTGTTCAACTACAATGGGAACAAGACTCATAATAACCTACCCTTCCATTTAAAGTAATGGCGCAAGCAGCTTTCAGTCGCAAACCATATAGGAGCCTTTGAAGCTACACGAAGATTATTTTTGACAATTTGAAGCCCCTTTAACAGACTTATTCAGATTTTTCGGTTTCCTTTTCTTTTGCTTCTGCGGCCTTTTTCGGGGACTTTCTTGCCTTTACAGCTTTGGTCTCCTTTTTTCCGGCTACTTCCTCTTCTACAATTTTAGCATTTTCGCGGACAACGGCAACTGCCTTTTCCACTGCTATATCCTTCAATAGCTCTTCCCTCGGGACAAAGAGCTTTACCCTTTCCACATCCAACTTATACATGTCGGCCAGTTTTTGGTATTCGGCGTTTAGATCTTCTTCAGTGGGCTGGATATTTTCAAGCTCAGCTATCTTCTCAAGGGCAAGGCGCAGCTTTACCTGTCTTTCCGCTTGAGGGCGGAAAGTGTCCCTGAACTCCTTCGGTTCCATACCCACATACTGCAGGTACTGCTCAAGACCTAAGCCCTGCTGATTAAGGCGCATCTCAAAATCGCGGATGTTTTCGTCAATCCTCTTTTCAAACATAACTTCAGGGATTTCCGCCTTCATGCCGCCGATAATCTGCTCAATGAGCTGATTGTCGATGTCGTCGTCAATTTCATGCTCTTTTTTGTGAATAACCTTTTCCCTGATATCATTCTTCATATCCTCAAGGGTGTCAAATTCGCTGACATCCTTGGCAAACTCATCGTCAATCTGGGGCATTTCCTTGGCCTTGATTTCATGGAGCTTAATCTTAAATACTGACTCTTTTCCCGCAAGGTCTGATGCGCCGTAGTCCTCGGGGAAGGTCACAGTGATATCGAATTCCTCACCAGCATTGTGCCCCACCATTTGATCCTCAAAGCCCGGGATAAAGTTGCCCGAACCAATTTCTAGGTTATAACCTTCAGCCTTGCCGCCTTCAAAGGGCGTGCCGTCCAGGAAACCTTCAAAGTCAAATACTGCGATATCACCCTTTTGCAAAGGCCGGCCTTCAACGCTGACGAGGCGGGAGTTGCGCTCTGCCAAACGGGCAATTTCAGACTCAACTTCCTGCTCCACATTTTCAATCCTCTTCTTTACGCACTTGTAGGATTTGTAGTCATCCAATTCAACCTCGGGTTTAGTGGTGACGCCTGCTTTGAAAACAAGTCCTTCTTTTCCAATGAAAACAACATTAAAATCTATGTCGTCGCCGACAACTTCAAGGCCGGCTTCCTTTATGGCATCGCTCAAAGCCGTGGGATATACGATATTCACCGCGTCTTCATAAAAAACGCTGTCGCCGTAGATACGCTCGATGACTGCGCGGGGAGCCTTACCTTTCCTGAAGCCCTTAATGTTGATGTTTATAACATTCTTTTGGTAAGCCTTTTCAAGAGCGTCCCCGAATTCCTCCGCTCCTACTTCTATTTCAAGTTCATACCTGTTGGTGTCGATTTTGTTAGCCGCTTTCAGACTCATTAAAATTCTCCTTTTTTCTTCCTTATTCTTTTATTATATTTGGCATTATAACATAAGAATTATAAAATGCCAAATTAAAATTTTCTGACCAAAAAGGGTGTAAAGTTTAGAAAATCGCTGGACACAAGCCTGAAAATAATCCCTTCATATTCGCCTTGTACCGCCTTTTGAGCACCCTTTCCGTGAATGTGTCCGAAATAACACTCCTTGATGCCATATTCAAGCAGTACATCCATTATCTCGTTGCACCTGCCGTCTGCCTGAATGGGCGGATAATGAAGGAATACTATCGGCTCCTTCCCGGTATTTATCCCAGCTTCAATAGAAGTGCGAAGCCGTCCCACTTCGCGGAGCAGCACTTTTTTGTCGGAATCCTCCCCGTCATCAAAAAACCATCCGCGGGTGCCGCAGACGGCTATATCGCCTACAACCACTGCGTTGTTGTGGACTATCTCGAAGGAGGAAAACCCATTTTCGTCAAAAAACTGCTCCATTTTCCTCTTTGTATTCCAGAAATAGTCGTGATTGCCCTTTATAAGGAGCTTTCTGCCGGGCAAGTCGTTGATAAACTCAAAATCCTCTTTTGCCCCCTGCAGTGACATTGCCCAGGAAATATCGCCACAGACAACAACGATATCTTCATTCTTTACAAGGGCGTTCCAGTTCTTTTGTAAACGGAAAACATAGTCGTCCCAACCGGGGAAAACATCCATGCTCTTGTCGGTTCCAAGGGACAAATGCAAATCGGCAATTGCAAATAATGACATGGGTCGCTCCTCTCAAAAAAAGCATGAATAAAAATCAGCAAACCTCAAAAAATATTGCTGAAAAATATTGCCCTTGACCGGCGGCACAGGGCATTTAAAGACAAATTTACCGTCGGAGAAAAGAGTGTTGCTATGCACAGGGATAACAGTGCCGGAAACGAATATATTAAAGGTATAGTTTGCGATGTTAAGAACTGCGTTTACAACGATGCCGACAAAAGGTGCTGCGCAAAGAAAATCGAGATTGGGCCCACCTTCGCGGTAAGTTCCTCCGACACAATCTGTGCCACATTTAAAAGTAAATAAATATTTTGTCGGCTGCCTCATAGAGGGGCAGTCATTTTTTATCTGATGGTTGCGAGCACCACATCGCCCATTTTGCCGACGGAGCAGCTGTTTCTAAAGCGCACGGGCTTATCCCTCAAGGTGCGCAGGCTCTCGGGGGCCTCACAACCCGTAGCTGAAGACAATGCATCCACAGCCTCAAATTCATCGCCGTCCTCGGGGAAGTCGGTACCAAGAGCATTTAGGACACTTGTCGCGAATTTAAAGGGGCTTGCGGTGGAAACTATGACGGATTTTGTCTTGTCTCCGGTTTTGGCTTTGTACTGCTCGTAAACATCAAAGGCAACGGCGGTGTGAGTGTCGCAAAGGTACCCTTTTTCCTTAAAGTAGCGGGAAATTGCCCTTTTGGTGCCCTCATCGTCGCAATACCCTCCGTAGAACACCTCGCAAATGGCCTTGTGCAGCGGCTCGTCAACCTCATAATAGCCAAGGCCGGACAATTTCTTCATCATGTCCTGAACCTTCTGGTCATCGCAGCCAGTCAAGTCAAAGAGCAAACGCTCTAAATTGCTGGAAATCAGGATATCCATAGATGGGGAAATTGTAGTAAAGAAAGGCCTGTTTCTATCATATCTTCCGGTATTAATGAAATCCGTCAAAATGTTGTTGGAATTCGATGCGCAAATCAGCTTTGCAATGGGAAGTCCCATTCTCCTAGCATAGTAAGCTGCCAAAATGTTGCCGAAATTGCCGGTGGGCACCACAAAATTGATGGGTTCGCCTTTTATAATTTCCCCGCTCTTTAGCAAATCGCAATAACAGGAAATGTAATACACCACTTGGGGCACAAGCCTTCCCCAATTAATGGAGTTGGCGCTGGAAAATACCATTCCCTTTTCCGCCAACTCATTTACAATTTCGGGATTCGTGAATATTGACTTTACACCGCTTTGGGCATCGTCAAAATTACCCTTGACGCCGCAAACCGCCACATTGTCCCCCTGCTGGGTATTCATCTGCAGTTTCTGCATGGGGCTGACGCCGCTTTCGGGGTAAAATACCAAGATACTGGTACCGTCCACATCTTTAAAGCCTTCAAGAGCCGCCTTTCCGGTGTCTCCAGAAGTGGCGACGAGGATAAAGACAGTTTTGCCGTCGCCTGCCTTTTTCATGGAAACCGTTAAAAGGTGAGGCAAAAGCTGCAGGGCCATGTCCTTGAAGGCGCAGGTGGGACCGTGCCAAAGCTCCAGCACATATTCCCCGCTGCAGAGCTTTAAGAGGGGAGTGATGTTCTCGCCAAATTTTTCGGATGTATAGGCTTTGTTGACGCATTCTTCTATTTCTTCAGGGGTAAAATCGGTGAGGAATTTGGATAAGACGAAGGCTGCCCTTTCGTTGTAATCCATATCGGCAAGTTTTGATATTTCGTCAAGGCTGATGACCGGAAACTCATATGGGACAAAAAGCCCACCTTCCTGCGAAATGCCCTTGACAATAGCCTCAGCAGATTTAATGGCCGTGTCCTTGTTTCTGGTACTTCTATAAAACATTTTTTTCCCCCTGTTCTATGATAAACCATTGTTCAGTTGAATTTTATAACAAAAAGCACCTCATGTCAAAGCATTGATGAAAAACCGTGCGGCATTGTCGTAAAAAATGTCACAAACCGTACTCTCTTTGTAGTTGTGCCGCAGCAAAAAGTTTGCCAAATCTTCGATTTTTTCAATATTTTCAAGGCCTTCGGGCGGGTCAATGCCTCCATCAAAATCAGAGCCCAGACAAACGGTTTTCTCACCGCCCAGCGATAATAAATGTTCAATATGCCTTAAAATATCATCGAAACTCGCCCTGCCCTCTTTAGCAAGGAAAGAGGAGTGAAAGTTTATCCCCACAATTCCGCCCCTGTCTCTAATCTCCTCAAACTGCCAATCGGTGAGGTTCCTGGGATGTTCACACACTCTCCTTGAGTTTGAGTGTGAGGCGATAAAGGAAGCATCAGAAACAGACGCCACATCATTGAATGCGGCATCGCTCAAATGGGAAACATCAATTATCATTTTTAGTCTTTTCATTTCCTCAATGGCTTGAAATCCAAAAGGCGTCAAGCCTTTCGCATTTGACACACCGCAGCCGTCTGCGATTTCATTGGAGCCGTTCCATGTAAGGGTAATTAGCTTTACGCCTCGCTCATACAAATGCCGAACCCCCTCAATTGTGCCGGCAGCGGCGGCTCCCCCTTCAACGGCAAAAATAGCCACAGCCTTGCCGTTTTCCGCCTCAATATCCCGCCCATTTTGTAGGAGCATAAATCTATCGCTGTGCCGTTCTAACTGCTCATATAGGTAATCTGCGGCGGCGTCAAAGTGCCTGACTGCATTCTCTCCTCTTAATGTATCGGGAATCCAAATGGCAAAGACCTGGCACCATTTGTCAAATTTATTTGTCCGTTCAAGGGAAATCTGAAGGTCATTTTCCCTTAAATCCTTGTTTTTTGTCATGCACTCAAAAAGGGTGTCACAATGAAGGTCAAAAAGCCGCATTTGCCTCCTCCAATATGAACGCATTTTCAATATGATTTATCTTTGACACTGTAAAGGGATTTATCTTTACATACTCCAATTCAATTACATCAAACCTTGGTTGTAAGGGGATAGGGTTTTCCGACAGATATGTCAAGGCTGTTTTGATTATCTTTTTTTGTTTCGCAATTCCCACTGAATAGGTTCCTGTAACGAGGGCCTTTGGTTTTCTTGTCTTTACCTCGATAAAGACAATATATTTTTCATTTTTTGCAATTATGTCTATCTCGCCATAGCGGCAGGAATAATTTTTCTTAACAACTTCAAAGCCTTTTTCCGTCAATAACTTGACAACAAAGGCTTCTCCCATTTTGCCGCTTTCGGTTTTCGGCCTGTAAAACCCTTCTTTGTCCTTCATAGCTTTACTCCGAAATCTTTTTCAAAAAGCTTTTTCTATGTACATCGCAGGGTCCATACTGCTTTATAAGTTCAATGTGCTGTTTCGTCCCATATCCCTTGTGCTGCGCAAATTTATACTGGGAATAGAGTCTGTCAAGTTCCAGCATCAACCTGTCGCGGCTCACTTTAGCCAAAATCGAGGCAGCCGCAATGCATGAAAAGGTACTATCCCCTTTAATAACCGCCCTTGCGGGGATTTCCATATCTTTCGGCACGGCATTTCCATCAATCAAGGCCAATTCAGGTGTAATGGAGAGTCCCTTTACTGCCCTTGACATGGCAAGGTGAGTGGCGTTGAGGATATTGATATTTTCAATCTCATCGACGCTGGCGCTGGCGATGCAGTAACACTCCGCCTTTTCAATTATAATATCAAAGAGGGCTTCCCGCTTT
The DNA here is from genome assembly GCA_029780875.1 of Bacillota bacterium. Taxonomy (GTDB): domain Bacteria; phylum Bacillota; class Clostridia; order Oscillospirales; family Acutalibacteraceae; genus JAKOXU01. Next base: position 11,946 of record JAKOXU010000037.1, read on the forward strand.
TTCTCGCTCAATTTTTTCGAGTCGTCAAGGCCTTCTATTACAGTGCCTCTTTTCAAAATCACGGCAGCCGCAAAAACCGGGCCGGCCAAGGGGCCACGCCCGGCTTCATCTACGCCGCAAATCAATTCATAGTCTTTAAAATCTTCCTCAAAGTTGAGCCAATTCATGGGATACTATCAATACTCCTCCGGTTTTTCCAATGAAACAGCGCCCAGTTTTCCGCCCCTAAACTCATCCAAAACCGTTTTTGCCGCTCGGTCCAAATCAGGCTCGCCGCCTCTTATAAGCATTGAGCGCCCCCGCGCCACAAGTTCTAACAGCTCCCAGCCCGATTTGCCGGAAACTTCGTTAATTTTATACCTTTTGAGCACATCCGGATACCCAGCAGACAGTATCTCCAGCAGTTCCGACGCCAGCGTCGTGGTATCCAGTATCTCATCCTTGATGGCACCAGTAAAGGCCAGAGCTTTGCCCACAGAAGGGTCATCAAATTTCGGCCAAAGCACACCCGGCGTATCCAGCAGTTCCACCCCTTTGTCAATAGAAAACCACTGGTTGCCTTTTGTTACCCCGGGCCTGTCCCCCACAATGGCTTTCTTGCCCCTTGTCATCCTATTAATAAAGGAAGACTTGCCAACATTGGGAATCCCCACAACCATAATTCTGACTGTGGGGTTAGTCATGCCCTTTGCCTGCCATTTTTCAATCTTTTCCTTCAAGGTGCTCTTGAGAAGTGGCATAAAGCCCTCAAGGCCCTTCCCCGACCTGCAGTCGGCAGACATCGCGGGAATACCCTGAGACTTGAACCACTCGAGCCACTGCCTTGTTACCGAACTGTCGGCCAAATCGCTCTTGCAGAGCAAAACAATTTGCGGCTTTGACTTTACCAAAGACGCAAGGTCGGGATTCCGGCTGCTCCTCGGGATCCGCGAGTCAACTATTTCCACTACGGCGTCCACAAGGGTCAGGCTCTCGCTGATTTTCCTCTTTGCTTTGGCCATGTGGCCGGGATACCATTGAATAGAGCTGTTCATTTTAGATTCCCTATTCTGTTAAAGGGATAAATTCTGAAAATGGCCTTGCCCAAAATATACCGCTCATCAATCATGCCAATTTGGGACTCCCTGCTGTCGCGGGAATTATTCCTGTTGTCCCCCATGACAAATACATGGCCGGGAGGAACGGTTACCGGAAACTCCACATCAGCCTGTTTTCTTGTGGGCTCCATAATATATGGTTCATCCAGCAGTTCGCCGTCCACATAAACCTCGCAGGCTTCAAAGTCAATGTAAACTTCTTGGTTTTCGGTGGCAATAATCCTTTTAATAATCGGCTTTTTTATGGAAGTGGGCTTCGTGACAACCACTATGTCCCCGGCTTTCGGCTTATAGAAAAGATGAGTGATAATCACCCTGTCATCGCTGTGCAGCGTCGGCTTCATGGAGTCTCCTTCCACGCCCACTATTCGAAACACAAAAGTGAAGATGAGCACAACAAAGACAAGGGAAAAGACAACAGCTTCGCACCATTCAAAGAGTTCCTTCGCTAAGCTGCGGGAAGGCTTCTCCTCTTGTTCGAATTCTTCAATTAAATATTCGTCATCAAAGCCATTGTTGAAAATGTTGCTATCCATACTATCACTTTCGCCCAATTTATTTATTTAAAAGAAAAAGGGACATTAAAGTCCCTTGTGCCCTAATTCATGCGCTCTTTAACCTTAGCAGCTTTACCAACCCTCTGGCGCAGGTAGTAGAGCTTGCTGCGGCGTACTTTGCCTCGCCTTACAATTTCAACATTGGCAACATTGGGTGAATGGATGGGGAATACTCTTTCTATTCCAACGCCGTAAGATACGCGGCGGACTGTGAAAGTTTCGGATACCCCGCTACCACGCTGGGCAATGACGGTGCCTTCAAAGGCTTGGATCCTTTCCCTTTCCCCTTCTCTAATCTTTACATGTACCCTGACAGTATCGCCAATATTAAATTCGGGCACCTTTTCCTTTAGGCTGTCCTGTGTGATAAGTTTTAATGCATCCATTTAATAAATCCTCCTTGAATTTCAGACATTCTTACCGCACCTCGCGGCAGAGGACTGTCCGCATTAATGAAAAAGAACCATATCTTTTTGCATTAATCCCCAGCTCGCAACCCTTGCGAACAGGCTTACAGAAAGCTAAACTAATATATCACATTGCGCGTGGGAATGCAAGCCTTTTTTACAAAAAATACTTGATATAAGTTTTTAATGATGTTATACTTTAAAACTGAACAATAAAGGGGGGGCCATAAATCCTTAACTTCAAGCGGATAACCGTTGTCACAGGCCATTATGGCACGGGAAAGACCAACTTTTCCATCAACCTTGCAAAGTATTTGGCAACACAAGGCAAAGGCCTTACAATTATAGATTTGGACATAGTAAACCCCTACTTTCGCACTTCAGACTATGTCAAGGAACTTGAAAAACACAACATTAAACTAATAGCGCCGGTTTTCGCGGGAACTACCCTGGATGTGCCGGCTCTGCCCCCTCAAATCGGCTGGGCCATATCCTCGGGGAAAGACTATGTGGTCATCGATGCCGGCGGCGATGAGGTTGGCGCCATTGCACTTTCCCGGTTTAGTGCGTTAATTAGTGAAACTGATGACTTTGAAATGCTTTATGTTGTTAACAAGTACAGGCCGCTGACAAACACGCCCGAAAAGGCGCTTTCAATCCTCGAAGTCATAGAGCAAACATCAAGGCTCAAGGCAAACGCCATAGTCAACAACTCTCACCTTGGTGAATTTACGACGGCCGAGGACATTCTAAATTCCATGGAATACGCAAATTCCTGCGCCGTCTTGTCAGACCTTCCCATAAAATGCACGACTGCCCCTAAGGAGATGGAGCACCTCC
>JAKOXU010000129.1 GCA_029780875.1 Bacillota bacterium
TGCCAAAGGCAGAAAGGGGGCTCCCGGTGAACTGAGGGGCAGCTTTAAGGGCGAGGAGCCCTTGGGAGTTGTGGCTACCAACGAGGAGACAGGAGTTTTTGGCACTCTCAATCGTAAGCCCGTTGAGGCGAAGGCAGTGCAAATGGCTTTAAAACAGCAAATTAAAGAGGATAAGGCCCAGATTATCACTACCCTTGACAACAATGAGCGGGAGTATTTTGACATTGTCATAGAAAGGGTAAACTTCAACGACAACAGCCCCACAAAAAACATGATTATAAGGGTTACCGATCCGGTGCTCCTTGAAAAGACGGGAGGCATTGTGCAGGGCATGAGCGGCAGCCCCATTATCCAAAACGGGATGCTGGTTGGGGCAGTGACCCATGTCTTTATCAATGATCCTACCAGAGGCTATGGAATTTTCGCCGAAAATATGCTGGAAACTGCCAAGAAGGTAAGCTACAGGGTTGAGCCTGCGGTGTAAAATAAACGACATAAATTTTACCTCCAAAAACTATTGCCAAAAATAGTAAAATATGGTAATATATATTTGTCAATAAATTAATAAAACGGAGGTAAAAAAATGGAAAAGACATTAAAACTTCTAATTACCGATGACAATGAGAATTTCGGAAAGAAATGCGCAAAATTTATGCAGGCTTACGGCTTTAGCTGCGTTGTTGTCCCAAAGGATGGCAAAAAGGCCATTGAGGCTATCGGTGAGCAGAGGCCCGATGTTGTTTTGCTGAATCTTTTCATGCAGAATCTTGACGCAATTTCCGTGATTCAGACCGTTGACAGAATGGGTTTAGACAAAATTCCGGTTTACATTGTCTTTTCCCATTTTGACAATCCGAGGCTGGAAAGGGAGGCCATGGCGGCCGGCGCCGATTACTTCATTATTATGCCCTTTGAAATGGAAACCCTCGCCGAGAGGATTTTGGAGCTTGTAAGCTATAATTCAAGGGCGGCAAAGAGGCGGCAGCTCAATGCCTTGACCAGTGCCGGAGTTCCCGACCTTGAGGTGATGGTTACCGAGATTATACATCAAATCGGGGTTCCTGCCCATATTAAAGGGTACCACTATCTGCGGGACGCCATTATGCTTGCCGTCAAGGACAATGACATTATCAATGCCGTGACAAAGCAGCTTTACCCGGCTGTGGCAAAGAGCCACAACACCACTTCCTCCAGGGTGGAAAGGGCTATCCGCCACGCCATAGAAGTGGCTTGGGACAGGGGCGATGTGGATGTGCTCAACAACTACTTCGGCTACACCATCCACAACAGCAGGGGCAAACCCACAAATTCCGAGTTTATCGCCATGATTTCCGACAAGCTGCGGCTAAAGTTGAAAACTGCGTAAATTCTGAATAAAAATAAAAATCGGGCGCATTTACATGCGTCCGATGTTTTTGTGCAGAGAGTTTATACCGCACGGGTTACGGAATTTGAACGAAGGCAGCGGGTGCAAGCATAAATTCTGGTAGGAGTACCATTGACTACAGCCTTTACCCTTTTTACATTGGGCTTCCACATTCTGTTTGTTTTTCTATGAGAATGGGAATATTTTATACCAAATGTTACGCCTTTTCCGCAAATATCGCACTTTGCCATTACGGGCACCTCCTTGAGTAACACCTAAATTTATACATAGACTAAATTATATTATCAGTTTTTTTCGTTATTGGCAAGTATTTTTTTAAAAACTTGCCCGGGATTGTTTTTTCTTGTTTTTTTGGGTGAAAACAAGTATAATATTGGCAGAACGGAGTGGTCGCTTTGTTGTTAGATATGATTAGAAGAGGGGTCAGCCTTCAAGAAATATTCATTAGCGTTTTTGTTTCGGCTTTTTTTGTGCTGGCGATTTTGCCTGTCCATGAATGGGCTCATGCTTTTGCCGCAAACAGATTGGGGGACAGCACTGCCCGGCATATGGGGCGTTTGACACTAAATCCCATTGCTCACATTGACCCTTTGGGAGCCGCTTGCATTTTTTTGTTTGGGTTTGGGTGGGCAAAGCCTGTCCCTGTAAACATTTATAATTTTGAAATTAGAAAGAGAAAGCTGTATTTTGGACTCACTGCTTTTGCAGGGCCCCTTTCAAACTTGATTTTCGCATTTATCGGCGCGGCTGTTTGGAGGATTTTAATTGTATTTGCGACAAGCTTTTCTCCGATGCTTTTTGTATATTTAAAGTGGGTATTTGTTTTGTTTGTGCGCATTAATTTGACTATTGCGGTGTTTAACCTTGTGCCCGTGCCTCCTCTGGACGGGTCTCGGATTGCTGCAATTTTCCTGCCTGACAGGATATACTATAAGATGCTGGAATATGAAAGGTATATTTTTATTGTTGTGATGGCGCTTGTATTTACCGGCGTTCTTTCAAACATTATTTATGCCCTTTCAGCCGGCATATTGAATATTTTCCAAACGATTTTGTTTTACCCTAACTTGGATGTCTTTTTGCTGTGACAGGCGGCGCGGAATCTTAATTAGATGAGGACAATTTTGAAAAAAGGTGCTTTATATGGAAAAAATCTCGTATAAGCTGGAGGTTTTTGAGGGGCCGCTGGATTTACTGCTTCATTTGATTTCCAAGAATAAGCTGAATATTTATGATATACCTGTGGCGGTGCTTCTTGAGCAATATATGGAGCACATTGATAAGATGAAGGAAGCCGACATGGATATTGCCAGCGAGTTTTTGGAGATGGCGGCTTATCTTGTTTACCTCAAGACCGTGTCCCTGCTGCCAAAGCATGAGGAAGAGGCAAAGAACCTCAAGATGGAGCTGACGGGGCAGCTTTTGGAGTACAAGGCCGTGAGAGAAGCGGCGGAAAAGCTGTCGGAAAGGCTTGATTTTGACACTTTTGTCAGGGAACCCATGGAAATTGAGCCCGACAGGACATATAAAGGGAAAATTAGCCTTGTTGAACTTAAAAAAGCCTATTTTGCCGCGGTGGGGAGAGGGAAAAGGAGGCTCCCGCCGCCCGAGACTGCCTTTAATAAGATTGTCAAGAGGAAGGTAGTGTCGGTTTCTTCCAAGATTATCTATGTGTTAAAGAGGCTTTTTAAGGAAAAACGGGTGAAGTTTGAGTCGATTTTTGAAAATGCCACTTCAAAATCGGAGCTTGTGGCGACTTTTCTTGCCATACTGGAGCTTATAAAGGGAAAGCGGGTCAAGGTGGCCACTACTTCGAAGGGGGATACCTTGCAGCTTGCGGCGAAAAAAGCCGATGAGATTTGATTGTTGGGGGTTTGTGGTTTTCCATGAAGTTAAATGAGCTGGAAGCGGCTTTGGAAGCTGTGCTTTTTGCCAGCGGGGAGGCCGTGGAGATAGACAGGCTGGCCGAGGCTTTGGAATGGGACAGGCAAAAGGTTATAGAGATTGCCGACAGCCTTGCGGAAAAACTAAAAGAGGCGGGCAGCAGCCTTGAAGTGGTGAAGCTGGAGGACAAGGTGCAGATTTGCACTAAAAAGCAGTATGCCGAATCAATACGCAAGGCCCTTGATATTCGGAAAAGCCTGCCACTTTCCCAAGCTGCTTTGGAAGTGCTGGCGATTATTTGCTACAACCAGCCCGTTACCAAGGCTTTTATTGAGCAAATAAGGGGCGTAGACTGCTCCGGGGTTATCCAGAGCCTTTGCGCGAAAGGACTCATTGAGGAAAAGGGAAGGCTTGAACTGCCCGGGCGGCCCTTGATTTATGGAACTACCGATACCCTGCTTCGGTGTTTGGGGGTAAGCTCGCTGAGTGAGCTATTGCCCGTTGATGAGGGGCAGGAGGAAGAAGAAAAAGTGATAGATGGGGTCTTTGAGGCGGAAGAAGGGTATCAGATAAGCCTTGAAGGCTGATTGAAAGGATGTGGGTGTCGCAGTGGCGTGGATTGTGTTGGCGTCAATAGTGTTTTTTTTGGCCTTGCTGCTGCTTTTGCCCGTTAAAATCCGTATCCGGTACAAGGACGGATTTGAGTTTTCGGTAAAGTACCTCTTTATTACCTATAAGCCCGGAGGGCGTATTGGAAAGGAAGAGGAGGATGACGGGGAAAGCACCCCTTTAGGGGCTGTAAAGGGCCTCAGGCGCGCCTCGAAAGAGGGAGAAATGAGCCCCGTTGCCCTTTTTGTTGAAATTGCGAAAATTTTGGTGAGTTTTTCAAAAAGGTTATTATCCCATACCCTTGTGGACAAAATATATTTAAGGCTGACCGTGGCCACGGGGGACGCTGCCCGAACTGCTATTGACTATGGAGCTGCTTGCGCCGCGGCATATCCGGCTTTGGGGATGTTGGCGGGGCTTATTAAGGTAAGGAAGCATGATGTGGAGATAATGCCTGATTTTGACGGGGAAAAGACTTCGGGCGAGCTTGACTTTATCTTGAGAGTGCGGCTGGTTTTTGCCCTATATGCCGCGGTTTTGGCATTAATCCGGTTTGTCAGGTTTTCGGCTTTGTCTAAACTGAAGGCCGGGGCCGGTTCCAATTAGGAATAAAATACTTTTAAGGTGGTGCAAATAATGAGCGATCATCCTATCAACAACTTGATGGATACCGCGATGCAGAAAATCCGGGAAATGGTGGATGTTAACACTATTGTGGGTGAGCCCATCACTTCGTCTGACGGGATGCTGATTATTCCCGTGTCGAGGGTTTCCTACGGCTTTGCGGCGGGGGGTTCCGATATCCCCAATAAGACCGATAAGCAGTTTTTCGGCGGGGGCAGCGGCGCCGGGATTTCCATTGTGCCCATTGCCTTCCTTGTGGTTTATGAGGGAGAAGTAAAGCTGCTCAATATCAACGCAAACACTACCACCGCCGACAGGGTTGTCAGCCTTGTACCCGAACTCTTTGACAAGGTAACGCAGCTCTTTAAAAAGGACAAGGATAAGAACAAGGTTAAAACCGAAGAAGAATAATTCCTATTTTTGCTGCCCTTTGCATATAGATGCATAGGGTGGTTGGACAATGAAAATTCCGGTTTTGATACTTGTTTTCATGCTGACACTTTGCCTTTGTGCAAAGGCGGAGCCTTCAGTTTCAGCAAGATCTGCCGCTTTGATTGAAATGGAAAGCGGCAGGCTCATTTTCGGAAAAAATGAAAATGAACAGCGCCCCATGGCAAGCACCACAAAGATTATGACTTCCCTTATCGCCATTGAGTCGGGAAAGCTTGACGAGGAAATTGTCATTACCGATGAAATGGTGAGGGTGGAAGGAACTTCTATGGGACTTCTGCCCGGATATAGGATTACTTTGCGGGGACTTTGCTACGGCATGCTGTTGGAATCGGGCAACGACGCTTCCAATGCCGTTGCCTTTGCTCTTTCCGGTTCCTTGGAGGAGTTTAGCCTTTTGATGAATAAAAAGGCGGCGGAAATAGGGCTGAAAAACTCCCACTTTGTCACTCCGTCGGGGCTTGACGCCCCGGGGCACTATTCCACCGCCCTTGATATGGCGCGGCTGGGGGCTGCCGCCATGAAAAACATCGTCTTCGCCGAGATTGCCGGCAGCAGGAGCGCCGTTGTGTATTTCGGCAATCCGCCGGCAAGGAGAAAGCTTTATAACCACAATAGATTGCTTACCATGTATAAAGGGGCAAATGGCATTAAGACGGGATTTACCAAAAAGTCGGGGCGGTGCCTTGTGTCGAGCGCCGAGCGGGACGGGGTAAGGCTGGTGGCTGTGACCTTGAATGCCGGCGATGACTGGAATGACCACTGCAAGATGTTTGACTACGGCTTTTCGGTGCTGAAAAAGGTGGAGCTCGACTGCAGCCTTGACGGAGTTTCGCTTCCCGTGGCGGGTGGAGTGAAAAGCGCCTGTGCCGTGTCGTTGGCAGGCACCCCCGTAGCGGGGCTTAAAGAGAGCGAGGTTTCAAAGGTGCAGAGGGTCATTGAATTGCCTCGTTTTGAGTATGCTCCGATAAAGGCGGGGGAGGCTGTGGGCAAGGTGCGATATTATTTGGATGGCAGCGAAATTGCCTGCGCCGATATTGTGGCATGTGAGGATGTTGAGTATTTTGAGGCTCAAAAGAGTAAAGGCTTATTTGAGAGGATTTGGGCCTTTTTTGTCAAATAAGGAAGGGTAAAATGATATGCAGAGTGGAAAAATGAGGATTCAGAAAATCCTTGCCATGGCTGGGGTTGCTTCTCGCAGGAAAGCCGAGGAGTTAGTCGAAGCGGGGAAGGTCAAGGTCAACGGCAGGGTAGCAAAGCTAGGGGATAAGGCTGACCCTAAAAGGGATGTGATTACCCTTGCGGGGGAGAGAATCAGCATTGAGGAAGAAAAACTATATTATATAATGCTGAACAAGCCCCGGGGATATGTTACTACCATGAAGGACGAGCTGGGGAGAAAGTGCGTTGCCCAGCTTGTCAGAGATGTGCCTGCAAGGGTTTATCCTGTGGGGAGGTTGGACAAGGATTCGGAAGGGCTGCTGCTCTTAACCAATGACGGAGATTTTGCCAATAAAATCATGCACCCGTCAATGAAGATGCCAAAAACTTACAGGGTTACCGTGCGGCCCGATATTGACGATGAGCAGGTTGTCGCTTTGTCGGAAGGCATGGTGATTGAAGGGGTGAAAACCGCACCCGCTGGGGTGGAGGTTTTGACAAAGGAGACCGGTCGGGTGGTGCTGCGCATTGTCCTGCATGAAGGGAGAAACAGGCAGATTCGTAAGATGTGCGAGGCTTTGGGTTTAGAAGTGGCGAGGCTCAAGAGGACTGCCGTAGGGCCGGTAAAGCTCGGGATGCTGCCTGTTGGGAAGTGGCGGGAATTAACGGCTGCCGAAGTTCGGGGCCTGCTTTCCGCTGCGAAAAAAGGTAAGCCTGCCGACAAAGTTTTTGCCGGGGAAGGCGAGGATGAATAGGCGAATCAAAGTGGCGGAATTGCCTTTATTGAGGATGGCAGAGGTTTGACAAAAGGGCGATTTAAGGGTAAAATGTAAAGATAGAGTTTAGTTGATCGGAGTAGTTTTATGATCAGAAGCATGACGGGATATGGCCGGGCGAACCGGACCATTGGCGGTAGAAATATCAGCGTGGAGATAAAGACGGTAAATCACAGGTATTTTGAATTTTCTTCAAGGGTGAGCCGGGGTTATTCCTTTTTGGAGGAAAAGCTGAAGGCTTATTTGAGTGAAAGAATCGCGAGGGGCAAGGTGGATGTCTATCTCACTGTTGTCCCAATTGAGGATACCGATGCAGAGGTGATTGTCAATCACTCCATCGCCGCGGGGTATATAAATGCCCTGAAAGAGCTGGCGGGAACCTATATGCTGGGAGGCAGCATTTCGGCGGTAGATTTGGCGAGGTTTTCCGATATATTTACCCTTCACAAGGAGCCCGAGGATGAGGAAAGGGTATGGGCCGATGTAAGGCTGGTTTTGGATGAGGCGGTGGACAACCTTCTTGCAATGCGCGTCAAGGAGGGAGCGAAGCTCAGGGCCGATATTGAGGAAAGGGCGGAAAGAATCCTTGCCCTTGTAAGCAAAATCGAGGTTCGGGCGCCGGAGCTTGAGAAGGAGTATTTTGAAAGGCTGAAGGCAAGGCTCACGGAGTTTTTGGAGAATAGCGGCGTCGATGAGCAGAGGATTATTATGGAGGCCGCCATTTATGCCGACAGAACCGCTACAAATGAGGAGACGGTAAGGCTGAAGAGCCATATTGAGCAGCTTTTGTCCATGTTGGCGGATGACGGGGCTGTGGGCCGGAAAATCGATTTTATCATTCAGGAGATGAATAGAGAGGCCAACACTATCGGGTCAAAGATTCAGGATATTGAGGTGACCCGTTATGTGGTCGAGATAAAGTCGGAGCTTGAAAAGATTAGGGAACAGATTCAAAATATTGAATAGTATTGGGAGTTTTCAATGAAGCTGATAAATATTGGATTTGGGAACTTGATAAATGTGGACAGGGTGGTGGCAGTCGTCAGCCCTGAGTCTGCGCCGGTAAAGCGTGTGATGCAGGATGCCCGGGAAAAGGGGATGCTCATTGACGCCACTTGCGGGCGAAAGACTATGGCTGTAATCATCGCCGACAGCGGGCATGTGGTGTTGTCCGCCCTGCAGCCTGAAATGATGGCAAACAGGCTGGGGGATTCTTCCTTTGAGGAGGAGTCCGGCAATGAGTAGGAGGGGACTGTTGATCATAATTTCGGGCCCTTCCGGATCGGGAAAGGGTACCCTTGTGGCAAAGCTATTGGAGTCGGAGCCCAATATGGTGGTTTCGGTTTCCGCCACTACAAGGGAGCCGAGGCCGGGGGAAATTGAGGGGAAAAGCTACTATTTTTTGAGCAAAGACAAGTTTTTAGAGCTTGTCAAAAGCGGGAGGATGCTGGAATATGCCGAGTACATAGGCAACTATTACGGCACGCCCCTTGAGCCCGTAGAGGCTTGGCTAAATGAGGGCAAGGATGTGATACTTGAAATTGAGGTGCAGGGTGCCTTGCAGGTAAAGGAAAAGATGCCCAAGGCTGTGACTATCTTTGTTATGCCCTCTTCTATGGATGTGGTGAGGCAAAGGCTCATAGGGCGAGGTACCGAGGCCGCGGAAGTGGTAAAAGAGCGGCTTATGAAGGCTGAAGAAGAGCTTGTTTTTATGGACAAGTACGACTATGTTGTCAGGAAAGATGAATTGGATGAGGTTGTAAACGAGGTTAAGTCAATTATCAATAAAGAAAGACACAAAAATGGAGAGGTGCAAGGATAATGCTGAAACCGTCCGTGACTGATTTGATGAAGGTTTACAACAATAGATATTCTCTCGTTATCGCCATTGCCAAGAGGGCAAGGCAGATTGCCTCCAAGGCGGAGCTCGACGGCGAGATTTTGGAGGAAAAGCCGGTCAGTCTTGCCATTGACGAGCTTTTGAAGGGCAATTACCGCATAGTAAGCTGAAAGAGGTGGATAAAAGGGTGGTGCCTGTCAAAATTGCGCGGGTTGTAATTTCAGAGGCGGGCTTTGGTTTTGACAAACCCTATGATTATGTTGTTCCGCCGGCGCTGGCAGACAGCGCAAGGCCCGGATGTCGGGTTTTAGTTCCCTTCGGAAAGGGCAACCGCAAAATTGTCGGCATTATTTTGAGCCTTGAAGAGACCACCGATTTGGAGAAAATTAAGCCCCTGCTGGAGGTATTGGACAAAGAGCCGGTGTTGAATGAGGAGATGTTGAAGCTGGCCTTGTGGGTCAGCGAAACTACCTTTTGCACCGTTTTTGAGGCTGTAAGGGCAATGCTGCCGACGGGGCTGAACCTTAAAAATGTGTTGTCCTACCGCTGCGCCGAAGACCTTACCGAAGAAAAGCTGGATATGCTTGACGGGGACGCAAGGCGAATGGTGGAGTACCTGTTAAAGAGCAGGGCGGCGGTAAAAAGGGAGCGGCTCCTCGATATTATGGGATTGTCTCCCGACAGTGATTTGCCCGACAAACTTGTAAAAAAGGGCTTGCTTGTGCGGTTGGAGGATTCCGTCAGGAAGGTGCGGGATGCTACCCTGAAGATGGCGAGGCTGGCGGTTGACAGGGGGGAGATTGAGGAGAGGCTCGATTCCTGTACCGCCTCGCAACGGTCGGTGCTTGAGCTGCTCCGGGATGTGGGGGCGGCTTCCGTCAAGGAAATATGCTATTTTACCGGGGTTTCGGCGGCTGTTGTTTCCAACCTTTCAAAAAAAGGCTTGGTTGAGTTTTTTGAGCAGGAAACTTACCGGAACCCTAGCAGGGACAAGCCCGTATATACCGATAAAGGGGAAATTGAGCTGACGGATGAACAGCAGGCTGTTTTTGAGGCTTTGCTGTGCCAATACAAAAAAGGGTTTGACGAGCGCAAGGTAAACGCTTCTTTGCTTTTTGGGGTTACGGGAAGCGGTAAGACCCAAGTTTATTTAAAGCTGCTGGACCGGGTGATTGAGGAGGGGCGACAAGCCATAGTCATGGTGCCTGAAATTTCCCTGACACCCCAGATGCTGTCCATATTCCTTGCCCGGTATGGGGATAAGGTGGCGGTTATGCACAGCGCTTTGTCTCTCGGCGAGCGGCTGGATGAGTGGAAAAGGGTGAAAAGGGGCCAGGCCCAAATCGTGGTGGGAACCCGGTCGGCTGTCTTTGCCCCCTTTTCAAATATAGGGCTGATTATCATTGACGAGGAGCAGGAGTATACCTATAAATCCGAGTCTGCCCCCCTGTTTCACGCCAGGGATGTGGCAGCTTTCAGGGCGGCTTATCACAAGGCTTTGCTGCTTTTGTGTTCCGCTACCCCTTCGGTGAGTACATACTTTAAGGCGAAGATGGGGCAATATACCTTAAACACGCTGACCCGCAGGTATGGGAACGCCGCTTTGCCTAAAGTGGAGACAGTGGACATGAGGCAGGAGCTGATGGAGGGCAACCCGAGGATTATCAGCCGTGCCCTTTATGAAGCCATTAAGGAAAATATGGAGCAGGGGCTCAAATCGATACTTTTGCTCAACAGAAGGGGATTTAACACCTTTTTGTCCTGTACCGCCTGCGGGCATGTGGTGACCTGCCCAAAGTGCAGCATTTCCTTGACATATCACTTCGCGAACAAGCGGCTTATGTGCCACTACTGCGGGTTTTCTATGGGGTTTACCGAAAAGTGCGACAAATGCGGGGAGCCCGCGGTCAGGTTCTCCGGGTATGGGACCCAGAGGCTGGAGCGGGAACTCAATGAGTTGCTGCCAGATGCCCGGGTGCTGAGGATGGATACCGATACCACAATGTCGCGGTATGCCTTTGAGGATAAAATACAGCAGTTTTCTCAAGACGAATATGATATAATGATAGGGACGCAGATGGTGGCAAAAGGGCTGGATTTCCCGAATGTGACCCTTGTGGGGGTGCTGTCGGCGGACCAGTCGCTGTATGATGACGATTTTAGGAGCTATGAGCGCACCTTCACCCTGCTGACCCAAGTTGTGGGAAGGTCGGG
>JAKOXU010000057.1 GCA_029780875.1 Bacillota bacterium
AAGGATAGGCCCTTTTCAAGCCTTGTTTTGAAGCATTCGGCAGTTAACATCTGGTTGACGGAAAAATGAACTCCGATATCGCGTAAAAAATCGATGTAGTTGAGTTTTAAGAGCCAGTCGGCGTTGTTAACCATCAGGGCTTTGCCGCCATCAAAGTCGATGAACTTTGACATCTGCTTTTTGAAGCATTCGGCGTTGTGCATGATGGTTTCCTTTGAAAGCATGGCGCGCATGTCGGTTTTGCCGGTGGGGTCACCTACCATTGCCGTGCCGCCGCCAAGGAGGGCTATGGGCCTGTGGCCGGCCTTTTGCATGTGGGACATGACGATTAGCTGGAGGAAGTGGCCCACATGGAGGCTGTCGGCTGTGGGGTCAAAACCGATATAGAATGTAATCTTTTCGTTGTTCAATAGTTCCTTTATTTTGTCTTGGTGGGTTGTTTGGGCTATAAGGCCTCTTTTTTCAAGTTCCTCGAAAACTCCCATGGATTTAACCTCCCTAAAAAATAATGCCCTCCGCTGTCAGCAGAGGGCGCCATATTTGCGCGGTACCACCTCTATTTGCCAATGCTTCACAGCAATTGGCCTCGGTGAGTTACACTATAACTCCAGCACTTTAACGGGTGCAAGTCGGCTCAACTCTAACAGCGCGGGGGCGCTGCTCAAGCCGGCAACTCCGAGATGTATCTTCGTGAAAAGCATCACGCCGGCTTACACCAGCCGCCGGCTCTCTGCGCTTGCTGCAGTTCATTACTATATCTCTTCATAGTTTTTTGCATATTGACTTTTTGATATTTAAGCATTTTTTTCGGATTATGTCAAGCCTTTTGGTCAATTTCCCATAAGGCGTCGCAACACTTCGTTGTAGGCGTCTTCTACATTGCCGAGGTCGCGCCTGAACCTGTCTTTGTCGAGTTTTTCACCAGTCTTGCTGTCCCAGAAGCGGCAGGTGTCGGGGGAAATTTCGTCGGCCAAAATTATTTTGCCGTCTTCGGTTTTGCCGAATTCCAATTTAAAGTCGATGAGCTCAATATTTAGGTCTTTCAGGTAATCGGTCAGGATTTCGTTGATTTTGAAGGAGTAGTCGGCGATTTGGTCAAGTTCCTCTTTGGTTACCAAGTCAAGGGCTAAAATGTGGTACTCGTTTATCATGGGATCTCCCAAAGCGTCATCCTTGTAGCAGTACTCGAGGACCGTTTTATTGAGTCGAGTGCCTTCGGGAAGGCCTGTCCGCTTTGAAAGGGAGCCGGCCACGATGTTTCTTACGATGACTTCAATGGGGATGATTTTGACTTTTTTAACTATGGTTTCCCTGTCGGAGACCTGTTCGATGAAGTGGGTGGGGATTCCCTTGGATTCCAGCAGCTTCATCAGGTGGTTTGTAACCAGGTTGTTTATTACGCCTTTTCCGATGATGGTGCCTTTCTTTTTGCCGTCAAAAGCTGTGGCGTCGTCTTTGTAATATACAAGATAGGCATCGTCACGGTTAATCTTGTATACTTGTTTTGCCTTGCCTTCATAAAGTAGTTCAAGTTTTTCCATTTATACTCCTCCTGCTTTGGGATTAAATTAGTATTTGTCTATGCTTTGAGTCCTTTCGGGGCCGACTCCGATTGCAGAAATCTTGCAGCCGCACTCCCGTTCGATGGCTTCAAGATACTTTTTGGCGTTTTCGGGCAGGTCTTCGTATTTTTTTATGTTGCTGATGTCGCCGTGGAAGCCTTCGAATTCTTCGTAAACGGGCACGCATCTTGACAGGTCGTTTAAGTCCGCCGGGAATTCGCTGATAATTTTGCCGTCCAGCTTGTAGGCGGTGCATATTTTTATCTTTTCAAGTCCTGACAATACATCCAGTTTGTTTATGGCAAGGCTGGTCAGGCCGTTGATTCTGACGGAATATCGTACAATTACGGCGTCGAACCAGCCGCAGCGGCGGGGTCTGCCTGTGGTGGTGCCGTATTCGCTACCGGCGGTCCGGATTCTGTCCCCTATCTCTCCGTGCAATTCTGTCGGGAAGGGGCCTTTGCCTACTCTGGTTGTGTAGGCTTTTGCGATGCCTATGCACTCGTCAATAAGGGTGGGGCCGATGCCTGCGCCGACGCAAACTCCGCCAGATATGGGGTGAGATGAGGTTACATACGGATATGTTCCTACATCCAAATCCAGCAGGGTGCCTTGGGCACCTTCAAACACCACATTTTTGTCTTCCTTGATAGCGTTGTATATGTCTATGGTAGTGTCGCTGACATATTTTGCGAGGAGTTTGCCGTATCCTGTATATTCTTCTATAATGGCATCGGGGTCAAGGGGCCTGCCGCCATATACCTTTTCTATGATTTGATTTTTATTGCTTATAATCTCCCGAACCTTTTGCTCAAAGATGTCTTTGTTTATAAAGTCGCACATTCTGATGCCGCTTCGCTCGGCTTTGTCCATGTAACAGGGCCCTATCCCCCGCTTTGTGGTGCCGATTTCCGATTTGCCGCGAGCTATTTCGGAAAGCTCGTCTAAAACTACATGATAAGGCATTACTACATGGGCCCGTGCGTCTATTTTTAGCTGGGCATTGAAGATGTTGCGGGATTTTAGCATTTCTATTTCTTGGAGCAGGGTTTTTGGGTCTACTACAACGCCGTTGCCGATGATACAGAGGGTATTTGGGTATAGGATACCCGACGGGATGAGGTGCAGTTTATATGTTTCGTTGTCGACTACTATTGTGTGGCCGGCGTTGCTGCCACCTTGGGAGCGTACCACCAAATCCGCTTGGGAGGCTAAAATATCTATTATTTTTCCTTTGCCTTCATCTCCCCACTGTGCTCCAACTATAACTTTTGATGGCATCTAATTGTCCTCCGTTTTCGTTATTGCATAGTTTTTCGCCGCCTCGATAAAGGAGGCGAAGAGCGGATGGGCGCGGTTTGGCCTTGATTTGAATTCGGGATGGAATTGGACGCCGACAAACCACGGATGGGATTTGAGTTCTACTATTTCAATGTACTTGTTGTCGGGGGATGCGCCGCTGATAATCAGGCCGCCTTGGACTAATTTGTCCTTGTATATGTTATTGACCTCGTACCTGTGGCGGTGTCTTTCGTCGATGAGGTCACAGTTGTAAATCTTCCTGACAAGGGAGCCTTCAAGAAGGGCGCAGGGGTACTGGCCAAGCCTTAATGTGCCGCCCAAATCTTTTAGGTTTTCCTTTTCGGGCATTATGTGAATGACGGGGTGTTTGCAGTTGGGTGAAAATTCCGTGCTGTTGGAGTCCTCAAGGCCGAGAGCATTGCGGGCAAATTCGATTGTCGCAATCTGCATTCCAAGACATATTCCGAAATAGGGAATTTTATTCTCCCTTGCGTATTTTGCGGCGATAATTTTCCCTTCAATTCCCCTGTCGCCAAAGCCTCCGGGTACGAGGATGCCGTCCACGCCTTTTAAGGTTTCGTTGACGGTGTTTTCATCGAGGTCTTCGGAACATACCCAGTTGATCTCTACATTGACTTTGTTGTGGATGCCACCGTGTTTTAGGGCTTCCACTACGCTCAAGTATGCGTCTTGAAGTTCGGTGTATTTGCCAACAAGGGCTATTTTAACTCCCCTATTTGCCTTCATAGCCCTGACGGTTTTAACCATCTCAATCCATTCGGCCATGTCGGGCTCATTGCATTCAAGGGAGAGGCGCCTGCAAACAACATGGGGCAGGCCTTCCTTTTCCAGTAAGAGGGGTATTTCGTAAAGGATGTCGGAGTCTATGTTTTGTATGACGCAATCGCTCTTGACATTGCAGAAAAGGGCGATTTTTTCGCGAAGTTCCTGCGGGATGGGCACTTCGGCACGGCAGACTATTACATCGGGCTGGATTCCAAGGGATAGAAGTTCCTTGACGCTGTGCTGGGTGGGTTTTGTCTTGAGCTCCTTGGAGCAGCTGATGTAGGGCACCAAGGTTACATGAATATACATGCAGTTGTCGCGACCCACATCGTTTGAAACTTGACGGATGGCTTCAAGGAAAGGCAGGCTCTCGATGTCACCAACAGTTCCGCCGATTTCGGTAATGACTACATCTGCGGTGTCAGCGGCCCGGAAAATCCTGCTTTTTATCTCGTTTGTGATGTGAGGAATAACTTGAACAGTGCCGCCGCCAAAGTCTCCGGCACGCTCTTTTTCTATCACGGTTTTGTAAATTTGGCCCGAAGTGATATTGCAGTTATGGGAAAGGTTTTCGTCGATGAACCTTTCGTAATGGCCGAGGTCAAGGTCGGTTTCGGCCCCGTCATCGGTCACGAAAACTTCGCCGTGCTGATAAGGGCTCATTGTGCCCGGGTCAACATTGATGTAGGGATCAAATTTTTGGATGGTAACCTTCATGCCGCGGGCTTTGAGCAGCTTACCCAAAGATGCGGCGGTTATCCCCTTCCCAAGCCCTGATACAACGCCACCGGTTACAAAAATATACTTTGTGGACATGCTATAACACCCCTCT
>JAKOXU010000130.1 GCA_029780875.1 Bacillota bacterium
TAACGACACTGCCTCTGACAACAGGGGGGAGATGCTGCTGCTAAAGGTGAACGGTAAGGTTTATGATTTGGTTTATGGCTCTATGGCGATGTTTTCCCCTGCCGGGGCAAGATATGAAAGCGAAGTTGAAGGAGTGAGGGTTACTGTTACCATTACTGTGCCCACTCCCGGCAACTTCAAATGCTGCAAGGTGGAGCTACAAAATACTCAAGGCATTGACCTTGACATTTCCCTTGCCTACTATACCGAACCGGTGTTGGGAGTTGACCGCACCCATGCCAGACATATTGTGGCTAGATGGAAGGAAAAAACTTTACAGCTGACGAATGCTTGGAATTCGCAGGTTAAGGGTACAATGTTCCTAAAGTGTCTTGACCTGAAGCCCGATGATGCGGTGGAGTGTTGCTGCGACAGAGGGGCTTTTTTGAGCGGGCGCTGGAACGACCACACCATCGCGCCCCTTCCCGACCCCTGCGGCGCTGTGATTGTGAGCAGGAAACTTGCGGCAAGTTCGCAGGAAGGCTTTACCTTTGCCTTGGGGTTTGAGTGTGGCGACGAATTGAGCTGTGAAGTAGAAATAAAGGGGGAGAAAGGGGAACCCTTTACAGCGATTGACATCAAAACTCCCGATGAAAAGCTTAATTTCATTATAAATACATGGGCGCCGTATCAAGCCATGACTTCGCGTATTTTGGCCCGTACCGGTTTTTATCAAAACGGCGGAGCGTGGGGGTTCCGCGACCAGCTTCAGGATTGTGGTGCGCTGATTTTGCAGTATCCCGATAGGGTAAAGCAGCATATAGCCCGCTGCGCGGCGCATCAGTTTGAGGAAGGAGATGTGCTGCATTGGTGGCATACCTTGCCCAAATCCTGCGGCGGTGAAAAGGGGGTACGCACCCGGTATACCGACGACTTGCTCTGGCTTCCCTATATTGTCTGCGAGTATATTAAAAGGCTTGAAGATTTTGAAATTTTGGATATTGAGGTTCCCTACCTGAAAGCCGGGGAGTTGGCTCCTTATGAGCATGAAAGGTATTTTTCTCCTGAACGGTCGTCTCTCAAAGGGAGCATATATGACCATTGTGTGCGGTCAATTGAGCGTTCCTTAAAATTTGGCTTCCACGGGTTACCCCTCATTGGCGGCGGAGACTGGAACGACGGTTTTAATACCGTTGGAGTCAAAGGAAATGGCGAGAGCGTCTGGCTCGGTATGTTCCAGTGCATTGTGCTGGAGAGCTTTGCGCCTATTTGTAGAATTCGGGGCGATGTGGAAAGGGCGGAACGATACCTTGAAATCGCGGGCAAGTTAAAAGAAGCCCTCGACAAAAATTCTTGGGACGGGAAATGGTATATTCGTGCTTTTTATGATAATGGGGAGCCTATGGGCAGCCGGTTGAGCGATGAGTGTAAAATTGACAGTCTGCCCCAAAGCTTTGCTACTATTTGCGGTATGCCGGACAAGGAAAGGTGCCGTATAGCCCTCCAGAGCGCTTATGAAAAGCTGGTTGACGAAAGGTACGGATTAATTCGGCTATTTGATCCTCCCTTTGTTGTGGGCTCGAATAATCCCGGCTATATCAAGTCATACCCTGCAGGTTTGAGGGAAAATGGAGGGCAGTACACCCATGCAGCAGTATGGCTTGCCATGGCTTTCTTACGGGCGGGCTTTATAGAACAAGGGTGGAAGCTGATTGACATGCTAAATCCCATTTCAAAATGTTTGGACAGGGAAAGTGCTGACAGATATAAGCTCGAGCCATATGCTTTGGCAGGGGATATTTATACAAGCAGGTACTGCTATGGACGCGGCGGGTGGAGTATCTATACCGGATCCGCCGGCTGGTATTATAGGGCTGTACTGGAGGATTTGTTGGGCCTTGAATTTTTAGGAGATAGGCTTTATATAAATCCCCGAATACCTGGCCATTGGGAGGGCTTTGAGGTGTCAGTTAGGAGAAAAGGGGCTTGTGTTCATGTAAAAGTGGAAAGAGGGAGTGAAAGAAAATTGCTTCAGGATGGCGTGGAGGTAGACTTTGTCACCTTGGACGGAAAAGACCACAATGTGCATCTTGTAGTGGATAAACAGGAAAAAGAGTATTTGCATTAGTCGCCAAATTAGTGTTTGCTCTTTGGGCGATTTGTGATATAATTTACCTGTTAATGTGTCAGGATTTGGCTTGGACAGCGGTAATAAGGGTATTAGTTGCTGTCAAGTATATTACTTTACACGAGGTTGGACAGATGGAGATTAGAACTGAATTGCTGTGTGATGGCGTGGATTTTATCAGTATAACCGAGGATCGTTTTTTAACCAACCGGATTTCGGCGAATATTTTCCTTCCCCTCGACAAAAGGGATGTGAGCGCCAATGCCATTTTGCCCTTCCTTTTGAGAAGAGCTTGCAAATCTTACCCTGATTTGATTACACTAAATAGGCGGCTGGATGAGCTGTATGGTGCGCGCCTTTTTGCCGAGGTGGATAAGTTAGGTGAAGCGCAAGTTCTTACCTTGACAATTTCCGCCATTGACGACAGGTTTACAATTTCAAAAGAAAAAAACACCGCCGCCTGCATTGACCTCTTGTGCGAGCTGCTGTTTGAGCCCGCTTTTGAGAATGGAAAGTTCAGACAAAAGGACATTGAGCAGGAGCGGCGTCAGCTTATTGAATTGATTGAAGGTGAGATCAACGATAAGCGCACTTATGCCAGAAACCGCTGCCTTGAGTATATGTGCGGCAATGAAAGATATGGAATTAATCCTTTGGGGACAAAGGATGGAGTGAAAAACCTTTCCGACGACGAGATCCTTGAGGCTTGGAGGAATGCGCTTGCTTCGGGGAGAATTCGGTTTGCTTTGTTGGGAAAGGAAGATGACGGGACAGCCTTTGAGATATTCAAAGAGGCTATTTCTAAGATATATAGGCAAAATGTCAGGGATTGTGCCCCGGAAATTGTCGGTGCTACCGGGGATGTTAAAGAGTATGAAGATAGCATGCCTGTTGAGCAGGCAAAGCTTTTTATGGGCTTTAGGGCAGGGATAGCTGAGCCCGATGAGGACACCTATGCCATGGTTTTGACCGCTGCTCTTTTTGGCGGCACTCCCCATTCCCGGCTTTTCCTCAATGTGCGTGAGAAATTGAGCCTTTGCTATTATTGCGCCGCAAGGTATGACAGGCGCAAAGGCGTGCTTTTGGTGGATAGCGGCATTGAGGCTAAAAATAGGCAAAAGGTTGTAGATGAGGTAATAGTGCAGCTCGAGTGCCTAAAGAAGGGTGATTTTGACGACAGCGAACTTAATGCGGCAAAATTATATGTGGCAAACAGCTTCCGCTCGGTCTTTGATTCCCAAGGTGGGCTGGAAAGGTGGTATATTAACCAGATATTTGACAGGGAGACCCTTTCGCCCGATGAGGCCGCGGCAAGGATTGAAGGAATATCTCGTGAAAAAGTCATGAAGTGCGCGTCTCAAATCACCCTTGATACCGTTTATATGTTAAAAGGACTAAATTGAGTTGCGGCAAAATATAAGCGAAAGGATACAGGGCACGGTATGAAGAGAGAATTGGTTAGAAATGAGGCTTTGGGCGAGAGCTATTATTCCATAGACCATGATTCAGGGTTAAAGATTTATATCTATCCTAAAGAAAAGTATTCCTCCACTTACGCTATTTTCGGCACTAAATACGGGTCTATTGACACCTGCTTTAGGCTAAAAGGACAAAAGGAGTATGTCAAGGTGCCGGAAGGGATCGCCCACTTTCTTGAGCATAAGCTTTTTGAAGGGGAAAAGGAGGATGCCTTCGCTCGATATGCCAGAACGGGCGCTTCTGCTAATGCCTATACATCCTTTGACAGGACTGCGTATCTTTTCTCCTGCACTGAAAGGTTTGCGGAGTCCCTTGAGATATTGCTGGATTTTGTGCAGTCCCCCTACTTTACGCCCCAGACGGTGCAAAAGGAGCAGGGTATTATAGGGCAGGAAATAAAAATGTATGAGGATAATCCTGACTGGAGGGTGTTTTTCAATCTCCTCGGGGCTTTGTATAAGAACAATCCTGTAAGGATTGACATTGCCGGCACCGTTGAATCCATAGCTCAAATTGATGCCGATTTGCTTTACAGTTGTTATAGGACTTTTTACAATCTCCACAACATGGCGCTATGTGTTGCCGGCAAGGTGGATGTGAATGAGGTATTGGAAATTGCCGACAAAATGCTGAAAAAGAGTGAAAAGCAGGAGATAGAAAGGTGTTTCCCCGAAGAACCTTCCGAAGTTAACGAAAGGCGCGTGGTACAAAAGTTGCCGGTTTCTCTCCCGCTCTTTCATATCGGCATAAAGTGTGATTACAAAGAAATGACCCTGACGGAAGTATCCGCCATGAGAGCGCTGCTCCAGATTCTTGCAGGGGAAAGCTCAAAGCTTTATAATGAACTGCTGGATGAAGGGCTAATAAACTCTTCCTTTAGCTTTGAGTTTTTCGAGGGAAGAGGTCACAGTGCGGTTATTTTCGGCGGGGAATCGATGAATTCCGATAAAGTCGAAGGCAAAATCATTGAAGCCATTGAAGGATTTAAGAAAAATGGCATAGAAAATGAAGATTTTGAGCGGGCGAAAAAGTCCCTTTACGGTAGGGCGGTGTCGTCCCTCAACAGCGTTGAGAACATCGCAAACGGGCTATTAAATTCCCACTTTTCAAACAGGGAGTTTTTTGGAGTGTTCAATTCCATTGCCGAATTGCCAAAAGAAGATGTGGTGCGGCAACTGCATGAAAATTTGGATGTTAATCGCATTGCGATTTCAATTGTGGAACCTGTAGAAAATTCAAAGTAAAGGGGTAAATAATATGACGGAAAATACCATCAAAATTTTTGGATTGACCTTTGAAATTGACCGGGTTGCCTTTACCATTCCGGGACTGGGTGTGACTGTGTACTGGTATGGGATTATTTTGGCTACCGCGATTATGCTGGCTCTTGTCTATGCCCTTGTAAACTGCAAGCGGTATGACATTAAACCTGACCCGCTTATCGACATCACACTTATCAGCACTATAGGTGCTATAATCGGAGCCCGCCTTTATTTTGTGATTTTCTATGATTTGAGTTATTATCTTGCAAACCCTGCGAAGATTTTTGCCATTTGGGACGGCGGACTTGCCATCTATGGTGGCGTCATTGGAGCTTTTTTGACGGGATTCCTCATGAGCAAGTGGAAGAAGGTAAATACCGCAAAGCTCTTTGATTTGGCTTCTCTCGGATTTTTGATTGGACAAGCGGTGGGCCGCTGGGGCAATTTTGTAAATCAGGAAGCTTTCGGTAGCAATACCCGGCTTCCTTGGGCCATGACGGGCGGCAGGATATTGGTGGAACTGAAAAGGCGGAATGCCGAAGCCGGAGAGAGAATTTACAGCACGACTATGGGTGTTCATCCCACTTTTCTATATGAGTCTCTTTGGTGTATTTTAGGGTTTGTCCTTTTGCATTGGTATAGCAAAAAACGCAAAAAGTTTGATGGCCAAATCTTCCTTATGTACATAGGGTGGTATGGCCTTGGCAGGTTCTTTATTGAAGGTTTACGGGTGGACAGCTTGATGTTAAATATCCCTTACCTGCCGGGTATTCGCGTGTCCCAGATTTTAGCCGCTGTCAGCGTTATAGTCTCGGCAGCCCTGCTGGCTGTGCTGCTGCGTCGGGCAAATGCAGGGGCTTTGGCGGCGGAAACAGGTGAAGCAGTGGATGGCGCTGCTCAAGACATTTTGGTTGAGGAGCCGGCTGCGGAGGTTGACGGTAATACCGTTGAAGCGGAAAAGGTCGAAGAAGCCGAGGACGCCGGTGAAGTAGAGGACAGCGCTGAAGGGGCAGAAAGCACAGAACAAGCGGAAAAGGAAAATGATAATGGCGAGGATAATTGACGGTAAGGAAATATCAAGGGTTGTGCGAGAACAGGTGGCTGCTGAAGTTACCGCCCTCAAGGAAAGAGGCATTGAAACGGGGCTTGCGGTTATAATTGTTGGCGATGACCCGGCTTCAAAGCTGTATGTCAGCAATAAGAAGAAGGCCTGCGAGTCTTGCGGCATCAAATCTTTTGAATATGCCCTGCCTGAATCCACTTCGCAGGAGGAGCTGATAGCCCTTGTGCGGCAGCTCAATGGCGATAAAAGGGTAAACGGGATTTTGGTACAGTTGCCTTTGCCTTCCCACATAGATGAGCAGGAGGTAATTTTGGCGATTTCGCCGGAAAAGGATGTGGACTCCTTCCATCCCGTAAATGTGGGGCGGATAATGCTTGGCGATTACAGCTTTTTGCCCTGCACTCCCGCCGGAGTGATGGAACTGCTGGCCCGGTCAGGGATTGAGGTTGAGGGCAAAAACTGCGTGGTTATCGGCAGGAGCAATATTGTGGGAAAGCCTATGGCAATGCTGCTGCTTCACAAAAACGGCACTGTAACTATCTGCCATTCCCGCACGAGGAATTTGGCCGATGTTACCCGAAGGGCCGACATTTTGGTGGTGGCTGTCGGACGGGCCGGATTTGTCACCGCCGATATGGTGAAGGAAGGGGCCGTTGTCATTGATGTGGGCATGAACAGGAAGCCTGACGGGAAATTTTGCGGAGATGTTGACTTTGACAATGTAAAGGACAAGGCCTCCTTCATTACCCCTGTGCCGGGGGGCGTTGGACCCATGACTATTGCCATGCTGATGAAGAATACCCTCACCGCGGCAAAGCTGCAAAATGGGATAAAGTGATTTTTGGCATGAGATAAGCTGCCTGACTTGCGCAGGCAGCTTTTTGTTTTTGATGATTTGCACCGAAAGGGGGAGAACTCATATAATGTAATAAAAACATAAAGGAAGGAAGGTTTATGAGCACTTCAAGAAGAAGGTCGGATGCGGAATATGAAATTTATGATTTCGGGCCCGACCCATTGATAGTAAACATAGATAAATTGGCAAAACTCAATCAAAATTACCGTACCGCTCTATGGACGGGGCATTATATGCAGTTGACCCTTATGAGCATAAAAGTGGGCGGGGACATAGGCCTTGAGATGCACCCAAATTTAGACCAGTTTATCCGCGTTGAAAGCGGGAGTGCCCTTGTAAAAATGGGGAGCAGCAGAGGCAGACTAAATTACCAAAAAAGAATTGATGAAGATTACGCCATTGTTATCCCTGCCGGTACTTGGCACAATGTTATCAACATAGGCAATAGGCCATTGAAGCTGTACTCAATCTACGCTCCGCCGCAGCATCCTTTCGGTACGGTGCATGAAACGAAAGAGGATGCCATGGAGGCGGAGGAACATTAAAGCAAAATCGAGAGGGAATGTTTCCCTCTCGGTTTTACTTAAAAGAGGTGTTTTGAAATTAGGACAAGCAGTTGCCCGGTTAGCCGCCTTAAATCGTTGCAGGAGATAAGGTGGGGGTATATTTCTTTTAATAAGTCGTAACATTCAAAGGAGCCGGCGTCGTCGAGGGCGACTGCCACCACATTTGTGCCGCGGTTTATGATTTTTTTGACGGCGTTAGCTGTGTCTTTGGTGGATACCGGGGGATAATAATCATCTGCGTCGTGGGCAGGGAGGCCGTCAGACAGCACAATAATGAGTTTGTTTTCGCAGTGGACTTTTTGGTTTATGTACCGTTCGGCCCAGTAAAGGGCAAGGCCGTCCCTATTGTCGCCGTAAGCGCTGAGCTGCATTAGGTTGTATTTTTCTTCATCTCTTGCGTTAAAATCCACTAATATATTGATGTCAATTTCGAGCTCAGGGCCGTGTGCCCTGTGCTCCACTATGGCGTGTTCAATGCCTTGTTTTTTCAATACTTCATGAAGAATAATTGAAGATATCATTGCGCTGTTTCTGCGGGCTCCCGACATGGAGCCTGAACCATCAATTAACAGCAGAACAGCCATATCCGGAATGTCTATACCGTGAGTTTTCCTATACCAGTACCTCTTTTTTGGATCTCCCAGCCTTTTTGAGGAAATGCCGGCGCCAAAAAGGTGCTTTTCTTCTATGACCGGGATTTGTACCTTGAGAAGCTGCGTAAAGCGGGAGTTATAAGAGTTGATATTGATCCGGTACCGGTTGTATATGTTTTGGTATGCCTTTTTAAGGTTGAAATTGATTTTGGGCTTGGATTCGTTTATCTTTACATTTTTATGCAAAACGGGGGCACCGATGTCATTTCCATGCAGAGAAATAAAATATCCTTCGTAATCCAAAATACTAATTACGGCGGATTTGCATTTAGCGTATTCGGCAATCAGCGCCAACACCTGCATGGTAAAATCACTGTCTTCCTGAAGGTTGCCCTCCAAATCGGTAAAAAGCCGAACCGTTACTGCTTGGCTTTTGCCCTTGTTGACTGTTTTTCCAATTGTGTTGGCGCCGGGGCTGTGGGTTTTCATGCCGTTTAACTTGTTTTCAAAACCTTTAAGGGCTTCCAATATGTCGTCTTCGGGGATAAGGGGGAGGATAATGTCAAAGATTTTGCGGCAGTAGCCGTACCGCTCGTCGGGAAAAGGCGCGGCGCTGCCTTCAAGGAAAAGGTGCTTTGTTTTGTTTACAAAATCCGCTATCTCCGCTGGTGGAGGGGCAAGCTTTAACATGGGGTAAAGGAGAAAATCTATCATGTAGTTAAGGTAATCGACAAGGGGGTAGCTCTTTTTGTCTTGGGCGCCTTGTTTTCCCAACACGCTGGCGGCGGTGCCGTCTGATGGTTGTTTGGCAAAAATGCTTGCCACTCGCCCGAATTTAAGAAAAAGCTCCAAGTTATCAAAGACACTGCATCCAACGGCTTCTATGTATGCGTCTTCGATAATGTTTGAAATAATGCACATAGTTTTAAGTTTTACCTTGGTGTCGCATTTTTCGTCATTTGCGGCCGGGCATGGAAAATCGGTATAAAGAATATGCAGGCTTTCATGGATTGTTTGCCACCTTGTAATTATCCACAAGGCGTTCCATGGGTCTGAGGAAAAATAGGGAGGCAATTTAAGATGCTTTTCGGTATTGATTAATGCATCTATGTCGGCGTAAATATTTCGCATGGCGGGGTCTACCACTATATTTGTTCCATCGGTAAAGGCATCGTTTTCGTTGATAAAAAACAGGCGGACGCTTTCCTTTTCGGAAAGTGTTTGGGCAAACATTTCTTCAATTTCCCTGATGTAGTCGCATTGAAACTGCTGAAGAATTTTTTTATATTGTTTGTTCAAGGGTATCCCTCGCCTTGTCAGTTCCATTTATACAGCACGATAATGCAGCGGATTGTTTCTTCTAAAGCCCTGTCGCACTTGGCGATGGGGATAATTGTTTTTTCGGCGGCCTTTATGTAGCCTTCGTATTTTGCAAGCCTTGCCCAGTTTTCAAGGTTGCGGGGAGATATTACCACGTCGAGCTCTTCTGCCTCTATTTTCTTCTTTATTTTGTGGTAAACGCTCAGGATTTTGTCCACAACGGGGGTGCATTCAGGAATGCGTGCAGTGAGCATTCGGGCAATAGCTTCATCTGAAAGCGCCGCGATTTCAACTACCGCGTTGAAGCGGTTATATAGGGCTTGGTTTAGCTCTTTGGTGCCGTAATAGCCCAAATTCATGGTGGCGAAAAAGCGGAAATTGGGATGGCGCCTTACTATTTCGCCGTTGTCGAGACGGACAAAGCCGTTATCGTCAAGCAAGGAGTTTAAAAAAGCTAAATACTGGGGCTTTGCGAAGTTTATTTCCTCAAAGACTACAGCGCTGCCTTCACGAATTGCCTTGGTGACATAGCTTTCCCTGAAAATGATTTTGTCATCTTGGGGGATAAATTTGCCCAAAACAAATTCGTCTAAATTTTCCGTGCAGTTGATGGTTTCCATGATCGGCAGGCCGATGGCTTGGCAAATGAGTTTGCAGGACATGGTTTTGCCTGTGCCGGCTGGGCCGTGGAGAAGTATCGACAAAATGTCGCCTCTCGCGACGGCGTTGCATACGCTGTAAAGGTTTTTTGGCAGCACAAATTCCGGCGGAAGGGACGGTAAAAAAGCGAGCTGTTCCGGGCTGAAGGCGCCCGGCGGGAAAGGCGTGATTTCTATGGCTTTTTGGTCGCGCATCTGGTTTTTGTTTTCCCTTATTACTTCATAGCTGGATGAAAAGGAAAGCATTTCTGAAGTGTCTATGTAGGAAATGTCGGTATATTCAATCTCAAGGTCGTCCATTTTGTGGTTCTGGTAAAAGTCTTCGTGAAGGTTTACAAATACGTCTGCGGTGGGGTTTTCAATAAAATGTTCCATTAATGCGCGAAAATCTGGATTTGTCTCCATTTCCCTTGCCAGCATAACGCAAAAGCAGGGCAGGAGCTTATACAGCCTCTTTAATGAATCGATGCTGCAGTCAATCCATCTGTCGTTGTGATCGTAGGAAGCAACTTTTATTTCGTCGTCGTGGTAAAGGGCGCGGTATTTATGTACTTCCTTTTCCACAACGCCGTTTTCGTGGTAGTCTTCCGGCACTTCGATTTCGAAAAATACCGTTTCCCTGTCGTCGCTGGTGTAGTAGTCCCCGTAAACATTGCCGTTCATTATGTCTGAAAGCATAGAGGCAAATAGTATGACCGATTCCCCGATAGGTTGGCAAAGGGTGGTTGTGCCTTTGAAGGACTGATTGTCAGGGTGGACATAGTATTGAGTGACGTCGGAAAGGTGTTTAAAGCCAAAGCCTTTGTATATATCGTTGGAGTTATCCCTGACTATTTTGTATGAAAGCTTAAATATATTCACGCTGCCCCACTCCTGCCGAAAAATCATTATTTTAGAAAAATTATAATACAGATTTTGTCAACAAACAAGTTTATGAGACAATAATGGGTCATGTAGGGGGTTTTTGGTTGGCATGGTTATAAGATATAGCTTTTTTTAATTGATTATTTCAGTTGTATGCGTGATATTGTTATAATTTGCTGGAGAGCAAAAAAATTGGCGGAGTGGTGAGCTCCGCCTTTAAAAAATATAAGAGAGGTTCTTTAGCGTTTACATATCATATAGTTTTGGGTTGAGCATTTCGCAATCGTCAATTATGTTGGAGATAAATTCTTCGGAGTCTTCCGGCAGGTTTGATACATCCCTGCGAAGCTGGTCAAGCCAGGTAAGCTCTTTCTCTTCAAGCGTTAGTTGGCCGCTGTCATATCCTTTTTGGATGTGGGAAAGGGCGAGTTCGGCGGCCTTTTTGGATCGCTGATAGTAACCGTCTACCTTTACCAGTTCCTTTGAAATGTCAAGGACCACATCGGGGCGCAGCACATAGGCCTGCGGGTCAAGATAGCTGTCGCTGTCGGCGTGCAAATCACGCAGCATGAGAGCCGCGTCGCTGCCCTTTTTGGTGGCTTCGTTCATGAGGCGGCAGTCGTAAGTCAGCTGTTCAAAGGATACCGTCGGAGCCATGCCTGCCAAAAGCTTTATGTTCTGAATCGATTCATTGCTCCAAATGTCGGTTACGCAGGCGGCCACATTGCCCACCGGGGAAAGGTGGGCGCAGGCGGCTGTCCTGCCTTCCATGGAAATGGGGATTCCGGTAATGGCCTTGACATAGACCCCTTCATAGCCGCAATCCTTGTGGGGGCCCTTTGCGCCGCATTCCACGGCTACAAGGCTGCGTACAGCTGATATGACCCTGACGGTCGCGGCAAAGACGCGGGGGATGTACCTTTTTTCTGCCAGCACCATGGCGGTGTTGGCAAACCCGCAAGCTGTGTCACCGGCGGCGATAGTTCCGGTTTTGTCGGCGATTTTTACTATTTCAGTCCAGAGCTTCTCCATGTCTTTGCAGCCCAAAATGGACAGGGCAAAGATGGATTTGGCAATATCGCAGTACATGACGGCTTCGTCGTGGACTTCCTTGCCACCCACCGATTCTATGGCCAGCATTTCGGCGCCGGCATTTGCGCAGCCTTCAAAGGTTTCAAGAATGTTCTCCCAGTGTGTACCCCGCCACATATGCTCAAGTTTTGGGCCTTCGCGGATGTCGTTGGGCGTGATTCTGACGGCGCCTTTTATGCCGTACTTTGCTTCATAGTCTTTTATAATGTCGACTACTGTTTTGCAGACTTCGATGCCCCATTGGGGGTTTTCCGTCATAGGGGGGAGGGTTTCTATTTCCGCAACAAAGCCGGGAACATTGAGTTCCCGAGCCCTTTCACATATGCCCGTGATGATATTTTTGTAATTTTCAATGACTTCGTGCATGGTGGCAAGGGAAATGGACATGGTGGGCAGGGTAAAGTTGATTTCGGGGTAAACTGCCCCGCCTCCGATTACCATGCCGTTTTTCAATGTTACGGGGTGTTTTGCTTTGCCAAAAATGAAATCGGACAAATCGGTGTATGCGGTGGTTTTAAATTCTCTTTTCATACCCATATGCAAAATCCTTTCCCGACTCAATGTTACTTACAATTTTAATTGTCTGCAAAGAGGGGAGTGGAGAGGTACCGCTCTCCTGTATCGGGGAGCACTACAACTATGGTCTTTCCGGCGTTTTCAGGGCGCTTTGCCACCTGTAACGCCGCCCAAGCAGCAGCGCCAGAGGAAATGCCCACCAAAATTCCTTCGGTTCTTGCAATTTCCTTGCCGGTTTTAAAGGCGTCTTCGTTTTCCACGCAGATTATCTCGTCATAAACAGAGGTGTTCAAAATGCTGGGCACAAAGCCTGCTCCTATACCTTGGATTTTGTGGAGTCCCGCCTTGCCTTGAGAAAGTACGGGCGAAGCGGCGGGCTCAACGGCCACAATTTTAATGTTGGGATTTTGTTCCCTCAGGTATTCGCCGGCACCGGTAATGGTGCCGCCGGTGCCGATTCCTGCAACTAAAATATCGACTTTACCTTCGGTCTGGCGCCAGATTTCGGGGCCGGTGGTTGCCTTGTGAACATCCGGATTGGCAGGGTTGTCAAATTGGCCGGGGATAAAGCTGTTAGGGGTGGTTTCCGCAAGCTCCTTTGCCTTGGCAATTGCACCCTTCATGCCCAGGGTCCCGTCTGTCAGCACAAGCTCGGCGCCCAGGGCTTTGAGGAGGTTCCTGCGCTCAATGCTCATGGTTTCGGGCATCGTGAGGATGAGGCGGTAGCCCTTCGCGGCCGCGACAGAAGCAAGGCCGATGCCGGTGTTGCCGCTGGTGGGCTCGATGATGACGGTGCCTTCCTTTAAAAGACCCTTTTTCTCGGCGTCTTCAATCATTGCCATGGCAATCCTGTCTTTTACGCTGCCGGCGGGGTTGAAATACTCAAGTTTTGCAATTATTCTGGCAGATAAGTTGTGCTTTTTTGAAAGGTTTACAAGCTCAAGCATTGGGGTATTGCCGACAAGCTCGGTAAAGTTTCTCTTAATTTCCGACATAATGTAACACACCTTTACTGTGGATTTTTTGATTATGTGAAATGCAATAACTCCGGGAATTGCATTTCACATAATTCATATATATTTAGTATGGTTTTAGTATATTCGAATACTTTTATTTTGTCAATAGGATTTTCTTATTTTTGTTAAATTAAATGGAAAAGTCGTAGCCTTCCGTGATGAGTTGAGAGTTTACCAAATCTTGAAGGGTTACGGAGTCAACATATTGGTTTATGGCTTTGTGAAGGCCTTCCCAAAAGCTTAGGGTGGGGCAATAGCCCTTGCGGTCGCACTGGTTTGTTTCGGTTTCCAGGCAGGCCACAGGTGCTAAATTGCCTTCGATTGCACGGAGGATTTCCCCCGCGGTATAGTTTTCGGGGGATTTTGTGAGCTTATATCCTCCTTGCGGCCCGCGACTGCTGATTAACAAGGCCGATTTTGTCAAACTTGTCACTATTTGTTCCAAGTACTTTACCGAAATGCCTTGGCGATCCGAAATATCTTTAATGGAAATCCATTCCCCGGTGTTGTGTTGTGCTATGTCTACCATCATTCTCAAGGCGTAGCGACCCTTTGTGGAAATCTTCATAGAAAATCACTCCTTTTATACCTTTATTATACTATATGAAAAATATGAAATCAATAAGAGTAAGGCGGAACATAGGCGGGCAGGATAAAGAAAAAATTTCAAAATTTTGATTTGGGTCAAAGAATTATTGGGAATGCTTTTATAAAATATGTATAAAAAGAGGAAAGAGGGTTGATAAGATGGATAAGAGAGAATTTAACAGGCTGAAAGGACAGTATTTTAATATTTTGCGGCAGTATGTGCCTATAGTGGCGCGGGTTCACGGGGGCGGCCACCCGGAATTTTTGAAGGTCAAGGAAGTGTTCGACATCATAGCCGAAAAAATTCAAAAGGCAAAGGGGCAGGAAGTAGAGCTCTTTGATGAGTTTGAAAGGCTGCGGGAGATTACAAATGGCTATAAAGTGCCGGGGGATGTGTGCGAAAGCTATGAGGCTGTTTACAATATGCTGGAGGAGTTGGACAGGGCCTATCGGGCATGACGTGTTAAATTTTGCAGAGAGGTGGTGAGGGCGTGAAGCGGTTTATACTAAAAAGCAAAAGCAGGATAGCCTTGCTTTGTGCTCTTTTGATTGGGGCGGCCTTTGCAAGCAAGCTTATGTTTGGCAAAGAGGAAGCAGCAGTGTTGCTGCTGGTTGCGGCGTCGGTTTTGGGCGTGGCGCCTATTGTAATTCAGGCTATTGAGGCGCTGAAAGTTAAAGTTGTCAGCATTGATCTTTTAGTTACCATCGCGGTGCTGGGCGCTTTTGTCATCAGAAATTTTGAGGAGTCGGCGATAGTTACATTCCTGTTCTTGTTCGGCGCTTTTTTGGAACAGCGGACATTGAACAAAACCCGTTCCGCTATAAAAGAGCTTGTTGAGATGGCCCCGCAAACGGCCCTAAAACAAAATAAGGATGGGGATTTTGAGAAAGTCGATGTGGACGAGGTGGATGTGGGGGATGTGCTGCTTGTAAAGACCGGGGCAAAGATACCTGTTGACGGCACGGTGTTGAGCGGGGAAGGATATGTAAATGAAGCGAGCATTACAGGCGAGCCTTTGCCGGTACTGAAAGAAAAGGGAGCTTTTGTGTACGCCGGCACAATCCTTGACAATGGCACTATTCAGATTGTTGCCGACAGGGTAGGGGAAGATACTACCTTTGGGAAAATTATTGAACTTGTAGAGGAAGCCCAAGACTCAAAGTCAAAGGTGGAGCGGTTTATAGATAGGTTCGCAAGGTATTACACGCCGGCGGTGCTGCTCATAGGCCTTGTAGTGGGCGCCTTTACCCGGGATTTGGAGCTGGCAGTCACGATTCTGGTGCTGGGCTGCCCCGGGGCCTTGGTTATAGGTGTTCCCGTATCCAATGTGGCGGGGATCGGGAACGGGGCTAAAAACGGGGTGCTGTTCAAGGGCAGCGAAGTCATAGGGGAATTTAGCCGGGTGGATACAATTGTATTTGACAAGACCGGCACATTGACGACGGGTGTACCGTCCGTTTCGGAAAAGGTGTATTACGGGGACAATATTGAAAAGGCCCTTTTGTACCTTGCCAGCATAGAGCGGGAATCTGACCATCCTTTGGCGAAAGCGGTGTTAAAGGAAATCGGAAATGCCGAGTTTTTACCGGTAGAAGGCACTGCGGTTTTCAAGGGCGAGGGGATAGTGGCTTCCGTGGACGGGCACAGGGTGGCTGCCGGCAACTTGGCCTTGATGGAAAGGGAAGGAGTCAAGATAAGTCAAAAGGCGAGGGAAGATATTGCCCGGCTTGAGGAAAAGGGAAATTCCCTTGTGATGGCAGCGGTGGACGGTGAGCTTAAAATTCTAATGGGGGTTCGCGACCAGATACGGCCAGGCGTTAAGGAAAACTTAATAAACCTTAAGAAAATGGGCGTAAAAGATTTTATCATGCTGTCGGGCGACAATAAGGGTACCGTGGAGAAGGTAAGCCGCGAGCTTGGGCTGACGGAAGCGCACGGCAATATGCTGCCCGAGGACAAGGCGGACTTTATTAGAAGGCTAACCGATGATAAAGGGCGGGTTGTGGCCTTTGTGGGTGACGGAATAAACGACAGTCCCTCTTTGGCGACCGCCAATATCGGCATCGCTATGGGAAGGGGGACAGATGTGGCCATTGAGACTTCCGATGTGGTGCTGATGAATTCCGACTTCAGCAAGTTGCCCCATGCTTTGGGCCTTGCAAAGGCTACGGCAAGAAATATGAGGCAAAATATTTATATAGCTGTGGGCGTGGTGGTTTTCCTGCTGGCTGGCGTGATATTTAGCGAATGGATGAATATGTCTGTGGGCATGTTTGTGCATGAGGGAAGCATTTTGGCGGTTATCCTAAACGGCATGAGGCTGCTGCGGTTTAAATTGAAAAAGAAAATTTAGAAAGGATGATTTTGATGAAAAAGGCAACGATTCAGCTTGAGACTTTGGCCTGCCCATCCTGCGCTTTAAAGATTGAAGGGGCTGCAAAGGCCCTCGACGGGGTGGTAAAAGACAGCGTCAAAGTATTGTTCAACGCAAGCAAGGTAAAACTTGAATTCTATGAGAGCAAAGTGTCGTTAGAGGACATAGTAAAGGCGATCGAGGCTTTGGGATACGAAGTTGTTAAATGGCAGACAAATTAAAAGTCAGCAGCATAATGCTGCTGACTTTATTCTTGTAAGCTTAATTGGTTTAGCTTTTCTATGTCTTTTATAATTATTTTTCGGTGGCCTTTGAGCTGGATTATGCCTTCATCCTGCAGGGCGGCGAGCTTGCGGCTCAATGTCTCCTGCGTAATCCCAAGGTGGGAGGCAAAATCTCCCTTTGTCATGGGAAGGACAATTTCCCTGCTGCCCTTTGACAGTTCGATAAGGGCGTTTGCGATGCGGCTTGTGACGGAGCTTAAAGTGAGGTTCTCAATTTGGTTTTCTGCCCGCTCAAGGCGGCGGGATAATTCGTCCAAAACCTTAAAGGCGATGGAGGGGTATTTGGCCATCAGCTCTTTTAGGCGGGTTCCTTGCAGCATGCACATGGTGGTGGGCTCTAAAGCCACTGCGTTGTCGGTTAGGGGTAGGGAAGAAAAGAGAGACAGCTCGCCCATGAATTCTCCCGGATTAATAAGGCGCAGGACCTGCTCTTTGCCGTTTGGGTTGAGCCTGAATATTTTAACTTTGCCGGTGTGGAGGACAAAGAGGGTGCCGCCCTCTTCGCCGGAGCGATATATGAACTCCCCCTTTTCGTAGCTGCGGGAAGTGGCGATTTCGACGATTTCCATTTTTTCTTCGTCGGTCAGGTTGCTGAAAATTGGCACCTTGTCAACGCAGGCGAAGTAGTCTTCGCAGTGGCTGCAATGCCGCATCATAATTCCCCCTTTGCTAAATTATACTCTATTTTTTTGGCAAAATCAAAAAAAGGGCCGCGAAAAAGCGCGGCCCTTTGTGTTTTGTGTTTGCCGGCAAACAAAAAGGCGATACATTAGTGAAAAAGTTTAATTGCGTACCTGCGGTCTTGCTTTTTATATGCGGGCGCACTATATCAAATTACGTCATAGCCTTGGTCTTCGATTTGCTCTTTAATGGCGTCAAGGGTGACTTTTCCGGCGTCAAACTCCACGGTTACCGTTTTGCCCATAAGGTCAACAGTGACGCTCTTTACGCCTTCGAGAGCGCCTACTGCTGTTTTGATTGCCTTTTCGCAGTGGGAACAGGACATGCCTTCTACATTAAGCACCGCTTTTTCCATGATAATTCCTCCATTCTTATTTGTAAGATTTAAACCTTTTGAGCCTCAAGGCGTTTGAAACTACCGAAACCGAACTCAATGACATCGCAGCCGCGGCGAACATGGGGTTGAGAAGGGGCCCGCCGAAAATGTGGAGGACACCGGCGGCTATGGGTATGCCGGCCACATTGTAGCCGAATGCCCAAAAGAGGTTTTGTTTTATGTTGCGGATGGTGCTCTTGCTCAATTGGATTGCCGTTGGGACATCCATCAAATCGCTCTTCATTAGGACGATGTCGGCCGACTCCATGGCCACATCGGTGCCCGAACCGATGGCAATTCCTATATCTGCTTGGGCAAGGGCGGGGGCGTCGTTTATCCCGTCGCCCACCATGGCCACCCTTTTGCCTTCGGCTTGCAGTTTTTTGACTTCGTCGGCCTTGTCTTGAGGCAGGACATCCGCAAGAACCCGATCGATGCCCACTTGTTTTGCTATGGCTTGGGCGGTATTTAGGTTATCGCCGGTGATCATCACAACTTCAAGCCCCATGCCCTTTAGCTTTTTTATGGCTTTTGCGCTGCTTTCCTTTACCACGTCGGCAACAGCTATTATTCCGGCAATATTGCCGCTGATGGCGACAAACATGGGCGTCTTGCCTTCTTTTGCAAGCCTTTCGGATTCGGCTTCAAGCTCGCCGAGGGGGATGTTGTTGTCCTCCATCAGTTTCCTGTTGCCAATCAATGTAGGCTGGCCGTCTATGATAACTTTAATGCCGTGGCCGGGAATGGCAGTGAAATTATCAACCTTCAAAAACTCAAGGTTATCCCTTTCCGCGGCCCTGACAATGGCTTCGCCCAAAGGATGCTCGGAACCCTTTTCGCCCGATGCCGCAATCTGGAGAAGTTTTTCCTTTGTGATGCCGGCAGCGGGCACAATATCGGTGACTTCGGGCTTGCCTTCGGTGATTGTGCCTGTCTTGTCTAAAATTACGGTGTTGATTTTGTGGGCGGTCTCAAGGGCCACGCCGCTTTTAATCAGTATTCCATACTCGGCGCCCTTGCCGGTGCCCACCATTATGGCGGTAGGAGTGGCAAGGCCGAGGGCGCAGGGGCAGGCGATGACCAAAACGGAAATGAAAATGGTAAGGGAGAAGACCAAAGACTTTGTGAAAATGAGCCAGCCGGCAAAGGCTATGAGGGCGATGAGCACTACTATGGGCACAAAGTACCCTGATACAATATCGGCCATTTGAGCGATGGGGGCCTTTGAGTTTTGGGCGTCTTCCACTAACTTTATGATTTGGGCAAGGGCGGTGTCGCCCCCGACTTTTGTGGCGCGAAATTTAATGACGCCGTTTTTGTTAATGCTCGCGGCATAGACTTTATCGCCGGGCTTTTTGTCGATAGGGATGCTCTCGCCCGTCAGCATGGATTCGTCGATTGAAGTATGGCCTTCCACGACTTCGCCGTCGACGGGGATTTTTTCGCCGGGACGGACCAAGACTATGTCGCCGATTTCAACTTCATCGACGGGCACTTCGATTTCCCGGCCTTCGTGTACTACCGTGGCGGTTTTGGGGGCAAGGCCCATGAGCTTCTTGATAGCTTCCGAAGTCTTACCCTTTGATACCGCTTCAAGGGATTTGCCCAGCAGAATTAAGGTGATTATAACTCCGGCAGTTTCATAGTACAGCCCTTCGTGGGCACCGCCGGTGTGTCCTGCCGCAATATTATAGGTAGTGTAAAGGCTGTAAAGCACCGCCGACGTTGTGCCTATGGCGATGAGGGAATCCATGTTGGGGCTGCGCTGCAGCAGGGATTTAAAGCCGACGGTATAGAACCTGTACCCTGCAATTATGATGGGTATCACAAGGATAAGCTGTGTTACCGCAAACCTAAAGGGGTGATGCATGGGGTCGAGGAAGGAAGGGATGGGGAAGGAAAACCATGGAATCATTGGCGCCATGGCAAGGTAAAGGAGGGGAAGGCAGAATACGGCCGATACGATAAATTTAGCCCATAGCCTTTTTATTTCCCGCTCTTTTCTCAATTTGTCCTCGTCAATGCCGGCTTTGTTCTCGATGCTCAATGGCTTGTAGCCGATTTTTTCTATTGCCTGTTTTATGGCGGATAGCCTGATGATGTCGGGATTGTATGTTATGGTTGCCTTTTCGGTGGCAAGGTTGACCGAGGCCTTTGTCACGCCGGCGGTTTTAGACAATACTTTTTCAATACGGTTTGCGCAGGCGGCGCAGGTCATGCCTTCAATGGGGATGGTGACAGTCTTTTCTTTAGCTTCCTCGGCGACGCCGTAGCCTATCTTTTCGATTGTTTCTTTTATTTGTTGCAAGGTGGCGGGGCTGTCAAATTCCACAGTTAATTTTTCTGTGGCAAAATTGACGGAGGCTAAAGTGACGCCCTCCAGTTTGCCGACGGCCTTTTCTATTCTTTTTGCGCAGGCGGCGCAGGTCATGCCGGTTATGCTGATTGTCTCTTTATTCATAGGCCTTTACCTTCCTTTATCTTTTCCAGTTTTCAAAAATTACCTTGGCCTCAGCTAAAAACTCCTTGGAAATGGTAATGGTGGTGTCGGTGACCGTCTTGTATTCGGATGTGATGGGGACGGGGTTGCAGCCGCCTCGGGTCACCTCCACGTCCTCCAAGCCAAAGCGGTTGCCGCAGTTTTGGCAGACAAGGGTGTTGCCTTGCTGTATATAGTATCCTCTGCCGGAAGCGTAACATACCTGACAGGTGTTAAAGGCGGTACGGATAGTGTTGTCTGGAGCCTTTACCGCGATGACTTCGAGCTTTGTGCTCCCTATTTCCACGGGGTAGAATTTTGCCTTTTCGGTGACTTCGGAGATTTGTATTACAAGGTCGCTGTCTTTGACAGCGTCAGATTTATTTGTGTTAAAGTAGACAATTAAAATCAAGGCGGTTAATATGGCAAGCAAAGAAAGGGCAATTGCGGTGATATTATAAAAGTTATTGGTTTTTGACATGGTCCGATTTCCTTTCTTTAATAATAGTACGGTTTCGGCCTGATGGCAACTTTATTTTGGCAGTTTTAATGGTAGGGAAATAGGCCGGGGATAATTTTTGGTCTTCGGCGGTGTTAGATTGGTTGGCCGCTGCGTCTTCGGCATTGTCGACTACCGTGATGCTGCTGCGGATCATGCCCATCCAGCAGGAGTAAACAAATGTGCCCTTTTCGGTAGGTGTAAATTCTATGACATTATCGCCAGCTTGGAGCTTTTTTGCCATGTTGAATTTTGGGATGTAAATTTCGTTGTTGCAGCCGTTTATGTCCTTTTCCTCGGCCTTTATCGTCCACTTTACGGGAATGCCTTTTTGCACCGATATGGGTTCGTATTTTCCGGGGTACAGTTTTGTCGTCACGGTTTGGAGGTTGCCGGAAATTTTGGCTGTGTTGTTGCTATGGGCGGGGGAGCTGATGTTAGACAGGTAAGGAATGTTGAGCCCTGACAGGCTCATGCCTCTGGTGAACATTGAAAGGCCGAGGATTACGACTAAAGCTGCGCTGGCAGTCATCATTTTGCGGGTGAATTTTTTGCCCAAATAGGTGCTAAAGGCGCCAAAACTGAACATGAGGGGGACTGTGCCGAGACTGAAAAACAGCATGGAGAGGGCTCCTTTGGTGGGAGAGCCTGTGGACAGGGCGTAAAGCTGCATGGCTTGCAAGGGGCCGCAGGGCATTAGGCCGTTGAGCAGGCCGATGAAAAGGGGGCCTTTTTGAACTTTGCCTTGGGCTATTTTTCGCGTAAGGAATTTTGGCATTTTTAGGGCAAATTTGCGCAATGAGGGGAAGAGGTTTAGCATGTTAAGGCCCATGATAACCATAAAGGCGCCCGCCAATAGCTGGACAATTCCTTTAGCTGTACCGGAAAAGCTGATGGCCGATCCGGCCGCGCCGACTATTGCGCCAATTGTTGTATAAGAAATAATCCTGCCAAAATTATATTGAAGGCTGGGGATGAGGGTGGCGGCTTCGCCTTCGTCAGCTTTGGTGGTGGCGTGTGGCAGGCACTGGGAAAGGCTGATGCCGCCGCACATGGCAAGGCAGTGGAGGGAGGTGAGCAGGCCTGTGACAAAGAGCATTCCGTAGCCCATGCCTTCTTGTGCCTGTGGGAAGGCGTTGAAAATGTCAAGAACCCCAGAGCGGCTCAAAAGCAAAACTATGGCAAACAAAACAAGTGCAGTGACAATAATTTTTGATAAACTTACAGTTTTGTCACCTGTTTTTTCGATTTTGTAATCCAGCTCTTCGATAATGGATGCGATTATTTCGTGATCAGTTTTATTTTCGTCAAAGTAAATCACGGCAATGCCTTTTGAAAAGCTTGCCTTGACATTCAATACGCCCTCGGTTTTATGCAGCCTTCTTTCAATCCTGCTCTCGCAGCTCGGGCAGGTCATGCCGCGGATTTTTAGCCTGAGCGTCCGCACAGTCCACCATCCCTTTATTGATTAATGCAAAATAGCAATAAATTTGCTGATTAATCATATATGATTAATATGATTTTACTATAACATATATCTTATGTATGTCAATAGCTTTACAGAAATTTAACATTGTGTTTATGGATATTTAATTGCAGTTGTCTCAAACAAAATACAAATTGCGGTCGATGTAAAAATATCGTATTAATAATCTTGGAGTGGTGAAATATGCGGGGCATAAAACCAAGCCGGGGAATATCAGATACATCGTTTCTGAAAGCGTTCATTTGATTTTCGGTGCTTAACGAAAAAATCCGGCAATCTGAAAGGTTGCCGGATTTTTAGTGTTTGTTTTATTAATGTCTTACGATCGTATTGCTTTGCTCTTAATAGCATTTATTAACAAACACAAAGCCTTGAAACTAAGTAGTTCCAAGGCTTTGTGTGGTGGAGATAAGCGGGCTCGAACCGCTGACCTCTTGAATGCCATTCAAGCGCTCTCCCAACTGAGCTATACCCCCATTTTATTCGCGGAACAAATAATAGCATATTTATTTCTCCTTTGCAAGCCTAAATTTTAAAAATCACAAAAATATAGTTTTGTTTAGCTAAAGAAAGTCTTATCACCAATAAATAGTAAACTATTTGTTAATTTTTCATTTAATACTTGCTAATTTCCAAGATATGTGATATCTTTATAAAGCGGTTTTCCGTAATACTATGACGAGGTGATATAAGAATGAAACATCTGTCACTTATACTCGCAGCTCTCATGCTAATGGCTACATTGGTATTCGTTGGTTGTGAGCCCACCGAAACCACTTCTTCTGAGGCTTCTTCTGCAACCTCTTCTGAGGCAGCTTCCAGCGAAGCAGAAAGCTCTGAAGCTGCTAGTTCCGAAGCCGAGAGCTCTGAGGCTGCAAGCTCCGAGGCTGAAAGTTCTCAAGCTTAAGAAAACATAAACTCACGAGCTGAATTTATGTTTTCTTCAGCGCCTTAATCGGACAAGTTCCGGTTAATTGTCTAACTTTATTGGTGTTTTGAATAAGAAAGGATTTGTTATTACAACAAATCCTTTCTTATTTATTTTTGATTTGTAAATTAAATTTACAAACAGTTTTAATGGCTCAAAGTAGTTGAATTTAGGGCTTTGTTTTTTACCCCAAAGATTACAGTCACAATAAAAAATCTTCGGGGAATAATATGAATACAGCACAATAAAGAGGAGGTTATAAATGAAGAAAAGGTTGATTTCGATATTTGCGGTTTTTGTGTTTTGTCTTTTGTATGCCTCTTCTGCATTAGCTGCTGACAAAATTATTATTACAAAAAATCAAAAACTTTATAAAAACGGCTTCGGTTATGGTTTAAATTACTACTGCGCTTACCCTAAACTTATGGGCATGGATGACGCAAAAAAGGAGAATGAGCTGAACAAATCTTTGAGGGCAAAGGCGAATTACGCCGTCAAAAAGGCAAGGGATACCGCAAAAGAATTGGCAAAAGAGCCGGAAACCCGCAAAATAAAGGTGACGGGGATTTATGATTTCAAGGTAAAGCGCAACAAGGGCGGCATTGTAAGTATATTGTTTTCCGACTATATTTACAGCGGTGGCTCCCGAGGGATAACAAATCATTTTGGAGTCACGGTCAACACAAATACAGGTGAGGTATTGAGGTTACAAGACCTTTTTAAGGAAGAAGCTGACTATGTTACGGCATTGAGCGAAATTATCGACAGGCAAATTGAAGCCAGGGGGCTGTCCGACATCCTGCTG
>JAKOXU010000090.1 GCA_029780875.1 Bacillota bacterium
ATCCCCTATATTTACCGCCTCCTCCAAAAACTCAAGGCAAAGTCTCGTGGAAGCGTGCATCCCCGTCCCGAAAACCATTCCGGGATTGAGGGAAACCACAATCCTGCCGCCCGCATCCCCCGCTTCCTCCCAGCAGGGGCGGATGACAAACCTTTTTCCCACTTCAAAGGGCTTGTAATACTTTTTCCAGCTTTCGCTCCACTCTTCCTCCCGGACAAATCCCTTTTTCACCTCAAGGCTGCCCATATCAACGCCAAAATCAATATTTTTAAACTCCTCAAGGTTTTGCTCCAAGGCCATAATGCTTTCCACCCCCTCGGGCGTATCGGGCAGATAAATCTTCATCCTCGCCTCGACGCCCTCAAGGAGCCCCTCCTCCACATAGTCCCAGTTCTGCCCGCTCTCAAGAAACTGCCGCAAATCCTCGGGATCCTCCACCGCGAACTGGTCAATGCCGAATCTGCTCAAAAGCCCGCCTAAAATCTCCGCCCCGGCGGTAGTGGTAAATATGGTAATTTCATTATAATTCATGCTCAAACCCCTTTTTCAATTACTAACATAAAGATACTCCTAATCTCTCCCCGCGTCAATATCCCTCTGACACCCCAATAGGAGAAGTCACCGCCCTTCAATACCTCCCTTCCCTTCAAATTCTTGACCCTTGTAATTTCTGTAAAACTATGATAAATTATTTCCATATTTATTTGAATGCAAAGGAGGAATTCCCTTGACCCTGCGCGTCGTGCTGCGAAAGATAAACCGCGGCATCATATTGGCAGTCCTTCTCGTCATAGGCCTTTCCATATATCTGACCATCGACAACGCCCGCTTTTCCTCCGAGAAGGCGGCAATCCAAAGCTTTTTGGAGGACTACGCCAAAGCCGCGGCGCAAATAAATGTCCTTCCGAAAGAAGCTCAAAAGCCGGGACAGCAACCCTCCGAGGAAGCTGTGCAAAAACACCTCGACGAGGGCAAAAAGGTTTTAACCCGCTACCTTACCTCGGTTTCAGATTACAACAGCGCTTGGGACAACGCCATACGGGACATCACCAGCGCAGCAT
Source organism: Bacillota bacterium (assembly GCA_029780875.1). Taxonomy (GTDB): domain Bacteria; phylum Bacillota; class Clostridia; order Oscillospirales; family Acutalibacteraceae; genus JAKOXU01. The sequence goes on from JAKOXU010000090.1 coordinate 1,062, forward strand.
TTCAAAATGCCGAACGGTGCGCCTATGTAACCGACTGCTCCATCGAAATAAAAACGGTAAAAAACATAACAAAGAACGGCCCAAGCCATGCCTTGGCGGACTTCGCCATTCATGTTAAACTCAAAACCATCGGCTCCCCAATTTACTTTTTCATGTGCAGCATCGATGACCTCCAGTGGCAGCGTGAGGGTAATCCCGACATAGACCGCGGCTCCACAGAAATTGACACCAGCACCTACACATACGACTTTGACTTCATCCTCTCCAATATCCAGCTCGTAAAGGAAAAGGGCCAGTGGAAGATAGCAAAATTCGGCGGCTACAGCTATGAGGGCGACCCGGGAAGGATGGTGCTTTATTAATGGAAACGGTATTGAAGCTTGACCATGTGACAAAACGCATGGGAGGCAGGACTATAATAGACGATGTATCCTTCGAAGTATACGCCGGGGAAGTTTTCGGCTTTTTGGGCCCCAACGGCGCCGGCAAAACCACAACCATAAAGATGATTTTGGGCCTGTTGAGCATTGACGAAGGCAAAATCACAATCTGCGGCAACGACAATGTCCGCCAATTTGAAGAAGCCATGAAAAATGTAGGCGGCATCGTGGAAAATCCCGAAACCTACTCATACCTTACCGGAATGCAAAACCTGCGCCAATATAAAAGGATGCGCCAAGGGGTAACGGAAGAGCGCCTTAAAGAAGTGGTGCAGCTCGTAGGCCTTGAAAACAGGATAAACGAAAAGGTAAAGCGCTATTCCCTCGGTATGCGCCAGCGCCTTGGCCTTGCCCAAGTCATAATGCACCGCCCGAAACTCCTTGTCATGGACGAGCCCACAAACGGCCTTGACCCTGCGGGAATCCGCCACCTGCGCGACATTTTCCGGCACCTCGCTCACGAGGAAGGGGTGGCGGTAATGGTCTCCAGCCACCTGCTTTCCGAAATGGAGCTCATGTGCGACCGGGTAGGCATCCTCGCCAACGGCAGGCTCCTCGATGTCAAGCTCGTCAAGGAGCTAATCGAGCAGGCGGAAGGCAACAAGAGAATTATCCGCTTTACCGTCAACAATTCCGAAACAGCGGTAAATGTCCTTGAAGAAAAGGGCATAGCCCCCTTAAAGGTAGAGGGCAACACCTTTGACATATCTGTGGAATCCGACGAAGAACTTGCCAAAGTGAGCGCCTCCCTTGTCACGGCAGGCATCTGGCTCCTTGGCATTACCCATCAGGGCCAAAACCTTGAAGATGTCTTTATTCAAATCGCGGGAGGAGGCGGCCAAATTGAGTAAATTCTTCAACCTAATCGTAAACGAACTCGTCAAAATACTGGCAAAGAGCTCCACGAAAATAATGCTGGCAATTATCGTGCTTTTGGCCTTTTTCTGGAACCTTGCGGCCTTTATCAATGACAGGGAAATGAGAAAAATCGACGAAGAAGTTATCGACTACGACTATATTTTCGAAGTCTACAAATACAGCGAAGAATATGAGAGCATGTACCAATTCCTCAAGGAAATCGGCGTCACGGTGACAAGCGACTGGCGATACGACGCCATGCAGGACATAACGGATGAGCTATCCGGCACATTAAGGGACTACCCCTCACAGAGAGAAGCCGCCCTTGAATGGTACGAAAAACTTAAAAAGCCCATCGGAGACAACGACCCGAAGGGCTATCTTGCCCGGCGCATAGAATATATAAATACCCTGCCCGGTATGGACTCGGACACAAAAAAGGCATATGCCGCCATCCTCAAATTTGCGATGGAAAACGACATTCCCCCCACCCGCCACGACAGCCGCTTTTCAAACCTATTATCCCTCATCGACAAAAAGGCGGAGCTGTCCTTGCTTGAAAGCATGCCGGCAGACATTCGGGACACAAAGAGGATAACCACCCTCAAAAACGAAATCGCCATATCGGAATACGCCATAGAAAAAAATATAACGACATACCTCACCGAGGTCTCGGATGAATTCAGTCCATTTTACTTCCAAGGCTTTTGGTTCGCCTTTTCCGAATCGGTCAACCAAATTACGGTAATCAGTCTCCTCATCCTCATAATAGCGGGCAGCATCGTGGCAAGCGAGTACTCCGTCGGCACCATAAAATTCCTCATCATCAACCCGGTAAAACGCTGGAAGATACTCGCGGCAAAATACCTTTCCGTGCTGATAACCGGAATCTCCATACTCATCATTTACTACATCTTAAACTTCCTCATGGCCACCGCCTTTTTTGGCCTCGGGGACATCGGTGCCCCGCTGCTCAAGGCCTCCGACGGCGTTGTGACGGCAGGCTCGCCCTTCTTATATGTGGCATTCATGTACCTGCTCAACAGCGTAAGCCTGTTAGCCATGGCCACCTTTGCCTTTATGATTTCCTCCCTTGTTCGCAATGCCGCCCTTGCCATAGGCCTTGGGGTATTCCTCATGATGACGGGCCAAGGCGTCACCTTTTTGCTGGGCTCCATCTTTGGCATGGACTGGGCAAGATACATCCTCTTTGCCAACACCGACATCAACGCAATATTAAGCCAAAACACGCCATTTTTAGGCCACACCCTGGGCTTTGCCCTGACAGTGATAGCAGTATACATGATAGTGTTTTTGCTCACGGCTTACGACGCCTTTGTCCGCACCGACATAAAGTAATCCCCCTTTGAGCAAAAACCTATCCCCGCTCCCCAACAAAACACTCTCGCACTTACAGAATAACCCCCAACATAAGAAAGCTTTGCAGATGCAAAGCTTTTTTGTTTATACCTCACAAATGCGCCCCCGGAGCCCTGCCATTGTCAAAAAATACTTGTATTATTTCTATTTTTATTGTAAAATTTATAGGCGATTGTGAATAATTAGCCAAAAGGCAAACCAAATTAAAATCTATGTCGAAAGGAAGCTATTCTATGACCGCGCTCAATAAAAAGACCATCACCGATATCGATGTAAAAAACAAAAAGGTGCTTGTCCGGTGCGACTTCAATGTGCCCCTTGACGATCAGGGCAACATCACCGACACAAAGCGCATTGACGAATCCCTAAAAACCATCAATTACCTCATCGACAACGGCGCGAAGGTAATTTTGTGCTCCCACCTCGGCCGTCCCAAGGGCGAATTTAACAAAAAATATTCCCTCTCCCCCGTTGCCGCCTACCTTGAAAAGGCATTGGGCAAAAAGGTGGCAATGGCGGAAGATGTTATAGGCGACAGCGCAAAATCCCTTGCCGCCAACCTCGCTTCCGGGGATGTAATGCTCCTTGAAAATGTCCGCTTCCACAAAGAAGAGGAGAAAAACGACCCCGCCTTTTCCAAGGAACTGGCTTCCCTCGCTGAAATTTACTGCAACGACGCCTTCGGCACAGCCCACAGGGCCCACGCCTCCACCGCGGGAGTTGCCGACTACCTGCCTGCGGTATGCGGTTTCCTGATTCAAAAGGAAATCGAGATTATGGGCGGCGCCCTGACAAACCCCAAACGCCCCTTCGTGGCCATTTTGGGCGGCGCCAAGGTTTCCGACAAGATAGGCGTTATCAACAACCTGCTTGAAAAAGTCGACACCCTCATTATCGGCGGCGGCATGTCCTACACCTTCACAAAGGCCCTCGGTTACAGCATCGGCGACTCCATCTGCGAAAACGACAAAATTGAACTTGCCAAAGACCTGATGGCGAAAGCCAAGGCAAGGGGTGTCAACTTCATTATCCCCGTTGACAACAGGATCGGCGACCGCTACGACCCCAACTGCAATGTGGACATCGTCAGCTCCGACAGCATTCCCGACGGCTGGATGGGCCTTGACATCGGCCCCAAGACCGAGCAGCTCTTTGCCGAAGCCATCAAGGGCGCCGGCACGGTAGTCTGGAACGGCCCCATGGGCGTCTCCGAATGGGAGAAATTCGCCTCGGGCACAAGGTCGGTAGCCGAAGCGGTAGCAGCCTCGGGCGCCATCTCCATCATCGGCGGCGGCGACTCGGCGGCGGCAATCGAAGCCCTGGGCCTTGCCGACAAGATGACTCACATCTCCACTGGCGGCGGCGCCTCCCTTGAGTTCTTGGAGGGCCTTGAGCTACCCGGAATTGCCTGCCTTAACGACAAATAAAGCCAAGACATGAGGCACGGTAAACCCCGTGCCTTACTAAATAGCATACCATGTGAAAAGGAGCAAAAAAATGAACAAATCTCTGCGCAAAACCGTAATCGCGGGCAACTGGAAAATGAACAAAACCCCGTCCCAAACAACCGAACTTATAAATGAAATAAAGCCCCTGGTAAGCAACGCCGATTGCGATGTAGTGGTGTGCGTGCCCTTTACCGGCCTTCAGGCCGCCATCGAAGCCACCCGGGGCAGCAACATATCGGTGGGCGCCCAAAACTGCCACTGGGAGAAAAGCGGCGCCTTCACAGGCGAAATTTCCGCCGAAATGCTAAAGGAAGTGGGCGTAAAATATGTGATAATCGGCCACAGCGAGCGCCGCACCTATTTTGGCGACACCGATGTAACGGTGGCAAAGCGCACCCGCGCCGCGCTGGACGCCGGCCTTACCGTCATCCTCTGCGTCGGCGAATATTTAGAGCAGCGTGAACAAGGCATCACCAACGAGCTTGTAGCCATACAGACAAAAATCGCCCTCCAAGGCGTCACACAAGAAGAACTAAAACGCATAATCATCGCCTATGAACCTGTCTGGGCCATCGGCACAGGCCGCACAGCCACCGCCCGGCAAGCCGACGAAGCCTGCTCCGCAATCCGTTCCACCATCGAATCCCTTTACGGCAAAGCCGCAGCCGACGGCATCACAATCCAATACGGCGGCTCCATGAATGCGGCAAACGCGGCGGAGCTCCTGGCCATGCCCAATGTAGACGGCGGCCTTATCGGCGGCGCCTCCCTCAAAGCCCGGGATTTTGCCGCCATAGTAGACGCGGCAAGCAAATAAAGCCAATCTCTCACCATTAGAAAGGCAAGGTAAATATATGTCAAATAAAAAGCCAATAGTGCTTACCATACTCGACGGTTTCGGGCTCAACCCCGACACCTACGCCAACGCCATAGCTCTGGCGAACACCCCAAACCTGACAAAGCTTTTGGAAGAGTGCCCCACAACCGCCCTGTCCGTTTCCGGCCTTGATGTAGGCCTGCCTCCCGGCCAGATGGGCAACAGCGAAGTGGGCCACACCAACATCGGCGCCGGCAGGGTAGTATATCAGGACCTGACAAGGATTTCAAAGTCAATCGATGACGGCGACTTCTTTAATAACGAAGTGCTCCTCGAGGCCATGGAAAACTGCAAAAAGTATAGTTCCGCCCTCCACCTTCTTGGCCTTGTATCCGACGGAGGCGTCCACAGCCACAACACCCACCTGTACGCCCTTCTCAAAATGGCGAAAAAAATCGGCCTTGAAAAGGTCTATATCCACTGCCTCCTTGACGGCAGGGATGTGCCTCCCGATTCAGGAAAAGGCTATATCAAAGAGCTCCTTGAAAAGATAGAGGAAATCGGCGTTGGCAAAATCGCCACAATCGCCGGCAGATATTACGGCATGGACAGGGAAACCCGCTGGGAGCGCACAAAGCTCGCCTTTGACGCCATAACCTACGGCGAGGGCAAATTCAACCCCGATCCCCTTGGGGCCGTCCTTGACTCCTACAATGAGGGCGTGACCGACGAATTTGTGGTGCCGGTAGTCTGCGAAAAGGGCGCCGGCGTCAAAAACGGCGACTCCATAATCTTCTTTAACTTCCGCCCCGACCGGGCAAGGCAGATCACGAGAGCCTTCGTGGATCCGGAATTTAACGGTTTTGAAAGAAAAGAAATGCTCGACATATTCTTTGTCTGCATGACGGAATACGACGCCCTCATGCCCAATGTCAAGTTGGCCTTCGCCCCCGTCCCCCTCACCATGACAATGGGCGAATATTTAAGCAAACTTGGCAAAACCCAGCTTCGCATCGCCGAAACCACAAAATACGCCCATGTCACCTTTTTCTTCAACGGCGGCGAAGAGCGGGTATTTGAAGGGGAAGACAGGGTACTCATCCCCACCCCCAATGTAGCCACCTTTGACTTAAAGCCCGAAATGAGCGCCTATGAAGTGTGCGACGCGGTGGTAGAACGCATATTGAGCGGCAAATACGATGTAATAATCCTCAATTTCGCCAACTGCGACATGGTGGGCCACACCGGCATACTTGAAGCCGCAATAAAAGCGGTGGAAGCCGTTGACGAGTGCGTGGGCAGGGTAGTGGATGCCACCGAGAAAATGGGCGGCATCTGCATTATCACTGCCGACCACGGCAACGCCGAAAAGATGGCGGAACCCGACGGCTCACCCCACACCGCCCACACCACAAACCCCGTCCCCTTCATAGTCAAGGGATGCAGCTGCAAACTGCGCCCCACCGGAAGGCTTGCCGACATCTCCCCCACCATGCTGGATTTAATGGGCGTCCCCAAACCCAAGGAAATGGAAGGCGTCAGCCTCATCGAAAAATATCTTTAAAATCATCAACACTGAAAAGCCTGCCTCGCAGGCTTTTTTTATTGCCATTTTTAACCCGCAAAGCGACGCTATGAAAGGCTTTCTAAAAAGCTTTCAAAACTCCGAAAACTCCCCTTCACTTACCATACCCATAAAGCACGCTGGCCGAAATATCCCCAATGAGCAGCCAGTCGCAGTTTACAACTTCCCTTGTCCTGAAGGTCTTTGTAAACCTCGCCCTTAACCCTTCCGCGTAAAAGGGCTCCTTTGGGGTATACATATTGAAAAATGCCATTTGCGAAGAGTCGGCGGAATTTTCGGTTTTCGCCGTCAACCTGCCTTCCAAAACAAACTCATTATCCACCTTTTTATAAATCTCAATAACATCGGGAGCATAATTATACTCTTCCCTGCCATTAATAAAGACCAAATTGTTCACAAGAACCCTCTCATTAAAATTAAACTCCACATCCACGGTAACAGTAGCCCCATCCCCGCCGTTTTCCGCAGCGCTAAAACCAATCTGGTCGCCAAACTCGGTACTAAACTTCCCCCTTGTCAGCTTATTTTTATCATCGGGATAGCTTTGGGAAATAACTCCCCCCTTGACGGTATAGGGCTTGCCGTCAAGATAGCTGTCATCCGCGGCAAAATCGGCCTTCGCCTTTAAAAGCTCAATCACAACGGGTGCCAAAGCCTTATACCCCTCAAGGGAAAAGTGCAGCCCATCCTCCACATAATACTCCTTTTTATCCCTCGTCACCTCATACAAATCGGGCGGCGTAGGCATCCCAAACCTGCGGGACAAAGCCATGATAATTTCGTTTACAACATCCTTGTGCCTTTCCCACTTATCCCACGGCAAAAAGGTGCCGTCTGTCGTATCCTTTAAAATATAAGGTATCCTCATAATTCTAATATCGGCATCAGGCACCCGATTCTTTATTTTTCTAATCAAATTAAAGTAGTAATACTTTGTCTTCCACGGCGCAAACCAATTCGGCACGGTTTTGGTGTCATTAGTCCCCAGCAATATGGTAAATAACTTGCAGTCAGGGTACTCCTCCAGCCACCCGTCCACCAGGGGGTAAATATCCCCCACCCGGTACCCGCTGTGAGCCTTGCGTATCACCTTTACCTTGCCGTACCCCTTTTCCCTCAAAATATCCTCTATAATCTGGGCATAGCCATACCCCAGTTCCGTCAGGCTATCCCCAATGCACATAAGGATTGACTCCCCGCTAACCAGCCCCTCATAGGGCAGAGCCCTCTCAACCTCACTGACGCCCGACCCCCTTTTCTCCGGCTTTTGCCCCCCGGAGCCCTCCTCTTCATCCACAATCAAAAAGGAGGGAGCGGACACAGCCTTTGAAGCGGTACCCGGCAAACCCTCCTCAATATTTCCCCCCAAAGCGGAAATCACGCTGCACCCGCACAAAATCATCACCGTCAAAACCAAAGCCAAGACCCTGAGCACAATATCACCTTTTCCACTGTCCTATTACGCAAATTTTTGTCACAAATAAAGTCTTTTGACTTCCCGCCACTCAAAAAGAGCGCCATCGGCCTGCAATTTCCCCGTCATTCCCTTATATCACAAGACCCGCACCATCAGGCAAGGGGCAAATCCCCTCTCCCCTCTCACACCAACACCATAGTAAAGCGGGCAACTCTCCTACCTTACGCAACCCTCACAATCGGGATACGAGCCCCACTCCCATATTCACCTGTACCGCCGAGGAACAGCACAGCTTCCCTCATTAACGCCTTTCCTCTTGTGTCGCATCACATAGAAAATTTTACCACTTCATTCAATATTTGGCAAGTATTTCCAATGCTGATTATTTTTTAGCCTTGACCTTCCCCCAGCCTATTGCATAATAACTTTTATGATGCTAATATTTTAATTAGAAATGCAAAACAGGATGGTGACAATGAAAAAAACTGCCTGCCTTATCCTATCTCTATTGCTTATATTCCCATTTTCCTCCTGCTCCAAGGGGGAAAAAAGGGTTTCCATCGCCTGTGCCATCTTTTCCGAGCCGGGCAGCATGGACCCATCGGTGGCAAAGGACAATGAAGCCCTCTTGATAATCGGCAACATCTTCGAGGGTCTCGTCCGCCTTGACTCCGAGGGCAACATAGTCCAAGGTATAGCCAAGTCGTGGGAGATAAGCGAGGACAGGATGCACTTTACCTTCACCCTGCGGGACAACCTGAAATGGAGCGACGGCACCCCCCTCACATCACATGATGTCAGGTTCGGGATGCTGCGCACCCTTATGCCCGAAACCGGCTCCCACATGGCAGGCAGCCTTTACTGCATAAAAAACGCAAAATCCATCCACGAAGGCCTCAAGGGCCCCGACAGCCTCGGCGTCACAACCCCCGACGACAAAACCGTAATAATCGAGCTTGAATACCCCGAACCCGATTTTTTGCGGGCATTGACCCTTGCCTGCGCCATGCCCTGCAATGAAGAATATTTCCATTCCACCAAGGGCAGATACGGACTGGAGGCAAACACCATCCTTTCCAACGGCGCCTATGAGCTTACAAGCTGGAAGCACGGCAGCCAAATCACTGTCAAGAAAAACCCGAACTACCACGCAATCGAGGACAATGCCCCCCACACCGTCACAATAAAAATCCTCAACGACAACCTCAACGCCGCCCAAATGCTGCTGTCAGGCAACATCCACATTTCCCTCCTTGACAGGAGCGAGCTGGCCGCCGTCAGCAAAAGCAAACTAAACCTCATCTCCTTCGATGATGCCACATGGACCCTTCTATTTAATCTAAAAGGCAAAGTAACGCAAAACACAGATGCCCGTGCCGGCCTTGTAAAAGGCATCGACAGGCAGTCTTTACACAACTCCCTTCCCGCCTATTTCACCCCCGCCACGGGCATTATTCCCCCCGCCTCAAGGCTGGGCGATAAAAGCTTAAGGGAACTGCACCCCTCCTCCAACTTCCCAAAACACGACCCCGCAGCGGGAAAACAAAGCCTGTCCGCCGGATTTGCCGCCCTCGGCTTTGAAAAACAGCCCAAAATTACACTGATTTGCCCCAACGACGCGGAGATCCGAGCCCTTGCCGATATCCTGCTGGAACAGTGGCGGCAAAACCTCAATATCTACATAAACCTTGAACCTTTAAATGAATCCGACCTTGCAAACAGGGTAAAAAGCGGCAATTTCGAAGCCGCCCTTTTCCCCCTCACGGCAAAGGACGACAACTCCGTATCCTTCCTTTCCCCCTTTGCCTCAGACTCCCCCGGCAACCCGGCAGGTTTCCAAGCCCCCGACTTTGACGCCTTGCTGTCAAGCTTGTCCCACACCACAACCTATGAGGAGCGGGCAAAATACATCTCCGACGCCGAGCAAATGCTGATCGACCAATTTGCCCTTTTGCCCCTTTTTTACGAGAGCAGGCACTTTGGCACCACAAAGGACATCCAAAGCGCCACCTGCCGCCCATTTAAAGGCTTTATAGACTTCTCCAGCATACGGACAACTCCGTAAAAACATCCAAAATCAGAGCATAACCCACAATACAAGCAAAAACCGGCGCCCCGGCGCCGGTTTTTTGTATCCACACCAAAAGTTTATTATTAATTTACCCAAAGAATCAAAGCCATCCGCATTTATTCACGACCACTCCGCACCATAACCCATCCCTCAAGGGTTAAGGGGCAAATTGCCACAAAATGCCGCCCTCACCTTACCTTTTTAAAGGTCCAAAACCTGTTCAGCAGGAAATTCGTGGGCATAGTTATGCAAAGCCCGGGGAAGGGCGCTATAAACTTGCTCCACCCCAAAACATGGGTTACAAAATAAATCATGCCCATCTGAAAGGCAAAGGTGCTCCCGTAAATCACATAAAACTTAACGGCAGTCCCGCCCCTGTGCTTGCCCCTGAAAACCCAAAACCTGTTGCACAGGTACGCGGCAAAAGAGGAAATCACGAAAGCCAGCCCGTAGGGAATAAACAGATAGCTCTCGGTTATGGAAAAGGCAAGAATGGTGCCCTCATAAACCGCCACAAACAAAATATTCGTCACAACGGCCACAATCAAAAACTTTACAAGGTCAATATTTTTTTTATAAAGCCTCATCAAAGAATCAAACATAATTTCCCTCAATCCCATTACAAGCGGTAATATTTTAGCCAATTATAACACTACCGCAACCCGCCGTCAAACATAAAATGTAACCCTTTTATAAAAAAACCCGCCGCAAAGTGTTACAATCCGGTTACCAACAGATTACAAATCATTACAATATGCCAAATTGTGGTTACAATCTTGTTACAAATATTGCATTTTCAATAATTTTATATAACGTATAAACAGCGTTACATTTCAATTCAAGAAAGAAGGTGCACGGATGAAACAGCTTTTGACTTTATTTGTTGCAATAATATTGGCTTTTCTCTTACGGCCTGCAGCCAAAACACCGACAGCGAATCCTCGGACATCCCAAGCAGCAGCGTTACATCCGCCACATCGTCAGAAGAACCCCAATCACAGGAGCAAATTTCCTCCCCCGTCTCCTCTGAGGAGGTCTTCGACCCCACACCCCTCCGGTTTCCCGAAGACAAGGTGCAGCCAATCACTCTGCCGGAGCCGGTAAAACCCTACAATCCCGAAGTAAAGGTTGTGCCCTTGGTGGGCAGTCCGCTGCTTTACCGGTATCAGCTTATAGGCGAGCTTAAATTTATCGACGAAAAAGGCAATTTTATAGATTTGCCCCCAAAGGCCGTCAAATATGTTGTTAACCGCAACTGCTACCTTTTGTTCGACAACGACTTCAATATGGCCCTCATGCGCTTTGACGGCACAGTCCTCACCGATTTCTCCTACAAATCCCTTGACGGCGAAGATGGAATTGTCTGCCCCGCCATGGGCCAATATGTAAAGGTCTGGAAAACCGCAAACGGCAAATACAAATGCGGCGTCATAGACTTGGAATCGGGGAAAGAACTCCTCCCCTGCGAATACGATACAATTGTATTGTACAGTCGCGCCATTCACGCCATCAAGGATGAAAAAACCTTTCTTTTCGATTATAAAGCCAACCTCATTCGCGACTTTAATGAAAGGGTTCATTTTGACAGCAGCTTCTCATATTTCTATGAGAACAAATACTATCTTGACAATGAAAGCGGCAAAATAATAGCCAACGGCGACATAATGATTGACCAATACTACAAAACTTACAACATACTCATTTCAGACGCAGAAAACAAAATTACCATCACCGACAAACAGTGGAACCCGATATACACATTGCCCGAAAGAGACTCAGCCAAATTCAGAGCAAAAACTCATGAGTATGTTGTATTTGGCTTTTCCGAGGAAATCGTCGTCATTTCACAGGGCAAGGATATTATCAAATTCCCCTTTTCATTAGAAGTCCTTGGGATTGAAAATTACGAATCCTTTTATGAGCTTTATGAAAAGATTGAATACAAGGACAACAAACTGATTTTTTATATCAAAATCAGTCCAACAGACGGGGAATTTTTCAACTGTTTTACACTTGACCAAACCGGCAAAATCATACAAACGGAATACAATGTAAGATACACAACGGTCGACGAAGACAACATCGCCTACCAATATTTTAACCGTTTCGCCCTTTTAGACGACGAGGGCAATGAGCTGATTCCCTACAGCCCATACGCACTGTTCAAAGGAGGCAGCTTCATCTTCGCCGAACTTGAAGACAACAGGACAGACACCTACAAAGCAAAAATCTACAACACAAGGGGTAAGCTGCTGCTTGACAATGTTTTCGGAATTCCAAGCTACCTTACCCTACCCAACGGCGCCACAGTAGTCTATACAACCGACAGCAAATGCTACTTTCTCTTCCCTGACGGCAAACTGACACCCATAGCAAACGCGTCCAAAGTCAGGCGCGAATACCTCGACGGCTGACACGAGACCCCTTTCATCAATATACACTCCTAAACAAAGCAGGTTTCACGATTACTCTCCCCCGTGAAGCCTGTTTTGTTTACAAGGAAAAATTCAAACACCTAAAAAAGCATTTCTGGCCCACGCCGCACCTTTCCATATCCCCGCAAGGCGAATCCTCCCTTGCGGGCAGCCTTACTATAAGCTATCCCAAAAAGTCTCCTGCCGGCTTTTCCCTTCGCAGCAAAGGCAAACCGGTTGCAAAGAAAGTTGGAAAAAAGCACAAAAAAACTGCCCCCTTCTGCAAGTCCGACAGCCCCTCCGATATTCAAATATTAAAAAGTGTCCCCTCAAAAGCGGCAAAACAATTCATAACCGCTCCCACAAAAGAGTTCGACAAAATAGTACCGCCTCTACAACATAATAGTGCCTTTAAAGCTCCATTAAACATCCCTTCACACGGCAAAACCCGATTACAATAAGTAATTTTTCCCCCAATTATAACAATAAATAATACCGCCGTCATATATATTGGCCCAAATTAACTGCTAAAATCAGGCAGCCGCGCTAAAATAAGCCATCAAAATGTTACGATTCCGTTAACATCAGGTTACAAAAGGTTACAAAATATACTAAACTGGTTACAATTTTGTAACAATACTTGCATTTTCCCTATTTATCTTTATCATAATTATTGTAGGGACTTTCAAAGGCCACTCGACAGCAAAGGCACAAATCACGGCCATCCCGAAATTAATTTGAATACACGATTTAATCCTCCTTTCTTTATAATACACTCCTTTTCTCCTACTCTCCAAAAGCAAAGCAGGTTCCGCTCCTCCGGCGAAACCTGCTTTGCTTTTATTTGTGTTATTTCTTTTTGTTTTCGACCAATTCAATGATGGCCATTTCAGCCCCATCGCCGCGCCTCGGCCCAATCTTTGTGATGCGTGTGTAGCCGCCGTTGCGGTCAGCATACTTCGGGGCGATTTCGTCAAAAAGCTTCTTGACGACATCTTCTTTTGTGATAAAGGCCAGCGCATAGCGCCTTGCGGCCAAATCGTTCCGTTTGCCTAAAGTAATCATCTTTTCAGTCATGGACCGAACCTCTTTTGCTCGGGTAACGGTAGTCTCAATTCTACCCTTTTCCAGCAAAAAGGTGACCATGGCTCTCAACATAGCCAGTCTGCTGGCAGTAACCCTGCCTAATTTTCTTGTTCCGGGCATGCCCATTCACTCCTTTACCTCGGGTGTAAATAGTGGATTATTCATCCGCCTTGCGCAAAGATAAGCCAAGGCTTGCAAGTTTGGAAACGACCTCATCAAGAGACTTTTTGCCGAGATTTCTGACCTTCATCATATCTTCTTCGGTTCTGGAGATAAGCTCCTCCACGGTATTAATGCCCGCGCGTTTCAGACAGTTGAAGGAACGCACCGAAAGGTCCAGCTCTTCAATGGTCATGTCAAGGGCCTTTTCCTTGACATTGTCCTCTTTTTCCACCATAATTTCGGAGTCATACTCCTTGGTGGAGAGCTCCACGAACAAGTTCAGGTGCTCGCACAGTATTCTTGCGGCAAGGGAAATGCCTTCCCTTGCGGAAATCGTCCCATTAGTCAAAACTTCGATTGTCAGTTTATCGTAGTCGGTGATTTTTCCCACGCGGGTATTCTCAACATGGAAATTGACCTTCTCCACAGGGGTATAGATGGAGTCCACCGGGATGACACCCCTGAGCTGTTGGGGCATATTTTCCTTATTCCTGTCGGCGGAAACATAGCCCCTGCCCCTGTCAACGGTAATTTCCATACGAAGGTGAGCTTCCTCGTTCAAATAGGCGATATGCATGTCTGGATTCAGTATCTCTACTTCCGAGTCATGCTTAATATCCCCAGCCTTGACCTCGCCTTTACCTTTTGCGTCGATATATACCACTTTGGGGCCTTCCCCATGGATAACCACATGCAAACCCTTCAGGTTGAGCACAATTTCCGTCACATCTTCCTTGACGCCGGGAATAGTGGAATACTCATGCAGGATGCCGTCTATCTTGACGGAGGTTACGGCATACCCCGGCAAGGAGGAAAGGAGCACCCGGCGCAGGCTGTTGCCCAGCGTAGTGCCAAAGCCTCGCTCAAGCGGCTCAACCGTGAACTTTCCAAAAGTTCCGTCCTCTGCCAATTCAACTGTTTCAATCTTGGGCTTCTCTATTTCGATCATTCAAAACCCTCCTTGATCTACCGGGCCGCCGGCCCGTTAATAAAACGTCCTCAACCCGATTACTTGGAATACAACTCAACGATGAGAGTTTCTTCAACTTCAAGGTCAATGTCCTCGCGGTTAGGCATCTGCACAACCTTGCCTTGGACATTTTCGCGGTCAACTTCCAGCCACTTGGGCACGGGGCGTGACTCGTTATCCTCCACAGCCTGCTTGACAATAGCCTTCTCCCGCTTATTTTCCTTCACAGCCACCACATCGCCCTCTCTGCAGAGGTAGGAGGGGATATTTACCTTTCTTCCGTTAACGGTAAAGAAACCGTGGGTGACCATTTGCCTTGCGGAAGCCCTTGAATTGGCAAACCCAAGCCTGTAAACGATATTGTCCAAACGCCTCTCAAGCAAGCGCAACAGGTTTTCGCCGGTAACGCCGGCCTGATTTTCGGCCATGATATAGTACCGTTTAAACTGGGTTTCCTTGAGTCCATAATAGCGCTTGGCCATTTGCTTGGCCCTCAGCTGCAATCCGTATTCGGAAACCTTCTTTCTTCCTTGTCCGTGCTGTCCCGGCGGGAAGTTACGGCGTCCAACGGCACAGCGTTCGGTATAGCATCTTTCACCTTTAAGGAACAATTTGCGGCCTTCACGGCGGCAAAGTTTGCAAACCGGACCGGTATATCTTGACATTTCACAACACCTCCAAAAGATTACAGTCTTCTTCTTTTCGGCGGACGGCACCCATTATGCGGAATGGGAGTGACATCCTTGATCAAGCTGATTTCCAGTCCGGCAGTCTGTAGCGCCCTGATTGCGGCCTCGCGCCCTGAACCGGGCCCCTTTACATATACCTCCACAACCTTCAATCCATGCTCCATGGCTTCTTTTGCTGCGACTTCGGCAGCCTGCTGGGCGGCGAAGGGGGTGGACTTTCTGGAGCCTTTGAATCCGAGCTCACCGGCGCTTGCCCAAGACAGGGCATTTCCCTGCAAGTCGGTTATCGTAACAATGGTATTGTTAAAGGTAGACTGGATATGAGCTGCGCCCCGCTCAATGTTCTTGCGTTCTCTGCGGCGGCGTGTCGTCTTTCTTGTTGCTTTAGCAGCCATTCTACATTATCCCCCTACTTCTTCTTATTGGCAATAGTCTTGGCAGGACCTTTACGCGTGCGGGCGTTGGTCTGCGTGCGCTGCCCTCTGACAGGCAAGCCCTTGCGGTGCCTGATGCCGCGATAGCAGTTTATTTCGATGAGCCTCTTTATAGACATTGCCACATTCCGGCGAAGATCGCCTTCCACCGTGAAATTCTTTTCAATAACTTCACGAAGCTTTGAAACCTCGTCCTCCGTCAAGTCCCGAACACGGGTGTCGGGATTGACTCCGGCGATTTGCAATATTTTATTAGAAGTTGAACGGCCTATACCAAAGATATAGGTCAATCCGATTTCGACCCGCTTATCTCTCGGCAGATCAATTCCGGCAATACGAGCCATAATTTCGCACCTCCATATAGGTTTTGCGTCTTAACCCTGACGCTGCTTGTGCTTGGGATTTTCACAAATAACCATTACTCTTCCCTTGCGCTTGATAACCTTGCATTTTTCGCACATAGGTTTAACAGAAGGCCTGACCTTCATAAATGCATCCTCCTTTAGCCGCCCCAAAATTACTTATAGCGCCAAGTAATGCGCCCTTTTGTAAGGTCATAGGGCGACATCTCAATAGTTACTCTGTCGCCGGGCAGAATTTTTATAAAGTGTGTGCGCAGTTTTCCGGATATATGGGCCAAAACCTTATGCCCATTTTGAAGTTCCACTCTAAAAACAGCGTTAGGCAGAGCTTCTACCACTGTACCTTCAACTTCAATTACATCTTGTTTAGACACATCAAAACCCCCTTATCAATGCTCATCGGTTCTGGCGTTAAAGGGTGAGAGAGCCTTTCGGATCTTCCGATTTGTAGCCATCTCATCTTGGGGCAGGACGGTCTTCGTCAAGGCAAGGTGTTTAACATTTTTACGCTTCGGCCTCTCTATCGGCCTTGTTTTCCCGTCGCAAATTAGGACATATTCATTGTCAAATCCCAACACGACGAAAAACTTGCCCTTGTCTCGGCCTGCCAGCGCCCTTACCACCCGTCCGACACATATTTCCATCCGTCGCCCCTCCTTACACCATGGTTAAGATTACCGGGCCCTTTGAAGTTATGGCAATCGTGTGTTCAAAGTGGGCCGACAGGCTGCCGTCTGCTGTTTCCACAGTCCACTCGTCGTCCAAGACTACGACATCGGACAGCCCTTCATTAATCATGGGTTCGATGGCTATGGTCATTCCCGGCAGCAGGCGCACGCCGCGGCCGGATGTGCCAAAGTTGGGTACACTTGGGTCCTCGTGCAAGCTCGAGCCTACTCCGTGGCCGACGAACTGCCGTACCACCGAGTAACCTCGCGCCTCGGCATACCCTTGCACCGCACTGGAAATATCCCCCACTCTGTCAAAAGGCTTCGCGGCTTCAATGCCCTTGAAAAGGGCCTCCCTCGTAGCCTCAAGGAGAGCCTCTGCCTCCTTGCTTATGGTGCCGCAGGGGAAGGTAGCTGCGGTATCCGCGTGAAAACCCTTGTAGCAGGCGGCAACATCGATGCTGACAATATCGCCTTCCTTTAAAACTCGGGCTTTGCTGGGTATGCCATGGATGACCTGATTGTTAATGGAAATACAGGTTGAAGCAGGATACCCCCGGTAACCGAGAAATGAAGGCGTGGCCCCATTTTCCTCAATATACCTTCGCCCAATCAAATCAATTTCATGAGTAGTAACTCCCGGCTTCACCGCCTGGCCCATAACCTGAAGGGCCCCGGCGGCGATCTTGCCGGCCTGCTTCATCAGCTGTATCTCGCGAGCAGTTTTTAAGATAACCACACTATTTCACCAGCACTTCTAATGCCTGCCGGAGGGTATCTTCAATCTTTTCCTGCCCGGCCACCGTCCTCAAAAGCCCTCTTTTTTCATAGAAGTCCTTGAGGGGTTCGGTCTGCTCACGATAGACTTTGAGCCTTTCCATTATTGTGTCGGGATGGTCATCCTTGCGTTGAACAAGGGTGCCTGAACAATTGTCGCAGACATTCTCCACCTTGGGTTTTTTGTAGATTACATGGTAAGGAGCCCCGCAATCGATACAGACACGGCGTCCGGACAAACGGGTAATTATGGTGTCGTCGTCAACCTCAAGGCTAAGGACACAGTCAATTTCAACACCCATTTTATCCAGCGCCTCGGCTTGAGCTATGGTGCGGGGAAAACCGTCCAAGATAAAACCCTTTTCACAGACAGGATCGGCAAGCTTTTCCCTGATGATGCCTATTACCACTTCATCGGGTACCAGCTGCCCCGCGTCCATATAGGACTTGGCCATTTTCCCCAGCTCAGTGCCGCTTTTCAACGCTTCTCTGATGATGTTTCCGGTAGATATAGTAGGGATATCAAGCTGCCGGCACAGGGACTCCGCAAGGGTACCCTTGCCGGCACCCGGTGCACCAAGAAGTATAATTTTCATAAACAACCTCCATTTGCACCGTACATTACTCAAGGAAGCCCTTATAGTGCCGCATCAGCATCTGCGACTCTATTTGCTTTACGGTTTCAAGGGCGACGCCCACGAGAATCAGGATGGAAGTACCGCCCAGAGCCAACCC
>JAKOXU010000114.1 GCA_029780875.1 Bacillota bacterium
GAGCGAAGGCAACTACAATGTTGTGCTGTGCGAACGGGGCATCCGTACCTTTGAAACATCCACCCGCAACACCCTTGACATTTCCGCAGTGGCGGTAGTCAAAGAAAAAAGCAATCTGCCTATCATCATTGACCCCTCTCATGCGGCAGGCAGATCTAAATATGTCCCTTCCCTTTCTATGGCAGCCATAGCCGCGGGCGCCGACGGGCTCATCATAGAAGTCCATCCCGAACCCATTAAGGCTGTGTCCGACGCAGCTCAGCAGCTTACCTTCCCCGAGTTTGAGGAACTTTGCAAAAAACTAAAAACCCTTGCAAAGGCTGTTGGCAGGGAGTATTAAATTATCACAAAATAAGGTGCCGCAAATCGGCACCTTATTTTTTCTGTAAAAAATTCTTGCCGTATAGCCTTGCAGTATTTGTGAATAATACTAACAATACTGCAAAAAGGTGTGATAGTATGCCTTCTTTCTCCCTTTGGCTAGAAAACAGAAAGACCCGTTTTCATGAACTGACGGGGAATAAAACCGCCTCTACCGTAATAGTAGGCGGCGGTCTGGCTGGGCTGACCTGCGCCTACTACCTTGCAAAGGCCGGGCACAGCGTTGCTCTTTTGGAAGCTAAAACGATAGGCTCCGGCACATCGGGACATACAACCGCCCATGTAACTTCCCAGCACGACTTGATTTACGACAAATTGATAAAACGCTTTGGCCTGCGAAGGGCAAAGCTGATTGCAAGGGCAAACCAAGAAGCAATAGGCGATATTTATAAAATCATAACGGAAGAAGATATCGACTGCGACTTTTCCTTTTTGAACTCCTATCTCTTTACCAACCAAGAAGGCAACATCCCCAAGATTATCGACGAAAATATTGCCGCTAACAAACTGGGGATTGATGCATACCTTACGGAAAGCGCGTGGTCGCCGGTGCCCTTCAAAAAGGCAGTGGTTTTCCCAAACCAAGCTCAATTTAACCCCAAAAAATACATGGATGGCCTTGCCGACGCTATTGTAAAACATGGCGGTACCATTTTTGAAAACAGCCGCGTGCTCCACATAAAGGGCAAAACCGTGGTGACAAAATCGGGAAAAGTGACGGCCGACAATATCGTCATTGCTACCCACGCCCCCGTCATAAATTTTCCGGGCATGTACTTTGCGCGGATGTATCAATCCAGGGCATATGTGGTGGCTTTGGAAAGTGGGGCGCAATTTGAAGGCATGTGGACAAACGCCGACAAAAAAGGCCACACTTTCCGCTTGTATAAAGATTACCTGCTGCTGTCCGGAGAGGACCACAAATGCGGGTATAAGGGCGGCGAAAACCACTACGGAAACCTCAAAAGCTTTTCAAAGCTGTGTTTCCCCTCCTCTGTCATCAAATATCAGTGGTCGGCCCAAGACTGCATAACTTTAGATGAACTACCCTATATCGGCCATTACTCCAAAAACACCGATTACCTCTATGTGGCAACTGGCTTTAGAAAATGGGGCATGACTCAAACCAATATCGCAGGCAAAGTAATAAGCGATCTTATAACCGGCAAGGAGAACCCCTTTACAGAGATTTACACGCCTCAAAGAAAAGTTGTGCCAATGGCTATCTTGAAGGCTATAGCCATAAACGGAGCTGTGGCGGCAGATTACGCGGCGGGACTTATTAACTTAACAAACCCAAGATGCTCACATATGAAATGCGGTCTTCGATGGAACAAAGACGAGGAAACTTGGGACTGTCCATGCCATGGCTCCCGCTTTGAAAAGGATGGCACGGTAATTGACTCCCCCGCCATCCACGACTTAAAAAGACAATAGTTTTTCAGATTACCACAAAAGACCCCGATTCAATTAAATTCAAGAAAAAATGCAGCTTTTTAAAACCGCATTTTTTCTTGTTCTCCACAGTTTATGTTAACCAATAACTGTAAGACTTCCAACACTTTATTATAGCTTTTGAGCCAAAATGTCGGCGATCCTCTTGCAGGCAAAGCCATCACCATATGGATTAATGGCCTTGCTCATGCTTTCATACATGTCCTTGTCGGTAAGCAGCCTTTTAACGGCCTTGTAAATGCCCTCCTCCTCTGTCCCCACAAGAAGAAGTGTGCCGGATTCAATGCCTTCCGGCCGCTCCGTGGTGTTGCGCATGACCAACACCGGCTTGCCGAGAGAGGGCGCCTCCTCCTGAATTCCCCCGCTGTCCGTCAAAACAAGGTAAGACCTTGCAAGGAAATTGTGAAAATCTATTACATCAAGAGGCGCGATGAGCTTTATCCTGTCGTGATTGTCAAGAATATTTTTTGCCGTTCTTCTTACTATGGGATTAAAGTGAACGGGGTAAATTACCTTTATATCCTCAAACTCATCGACAATCCTCTTTATAGCACAGAACATATTTTCAAGATAGGCCCCAAGGTTTTCCCGCCTGTGAGCCGTGAGAAGAATCAACCTGTTGCCTTTTGCCCAGTTCAACAAGTCATGCCTGTAATCCTCCATGACTGTATATTTCATGGCGTCAATGACGGTATTTCCGGTAACAAAAATGATATCTTCCCTTTTGTTTTCCGAAATCAGGTTTTGTCTTGAGGTTTCCGTGGGAGTAAAATAAAATTTTGTTATAATGTCTATCGCTTGCCGGTTAAACTCTTCCGGGTATGGCGAATACAGGTTGTTTGTCCTGAGCCCAGCTTCCACATGCCCTACGGGAATTTTCAGGTAAAAAGCCGCCAAAGCCGCGGCAAAGGCGGTGGTAGTATCCCCGTGAACGAGGACAATATCGGGCCTTTCCATTTCAAGAACGCCCTTTATCTCAAGCATTACTTTAACCGTGATGTCAAAAAGCGTCTGCCCCTCCTGCATGATGTCCAAATCATACTGCGGCACAATGTCGAAAAAGTTGAGGATCTGATCCAGCATCTGCCTATGCTGGCCCGTGACGCATACAACGGTGTCAAATTCCGGCCTTTTTTCAAGCTCTTTTACAAGGGGCGCCATTTTTATAGCTTCCGGGCGTGTCCCAAAGACGACCAATACCTTTTTCATGTATTTTCCCTTTCGAAAAGCAGATTGATATATTGAGAATAGCACTCCCTGCCGCATTTTTCAATCATTTATTTTTCGTCCACACATGTGAAGAATTTTCATGTATAATTTTGTAAAAAAGGCTTGTGTTTTTTATTGTGATATTATATACTCTATTTTAGTAAAGTACGCATTGACGATAAATGGCAAAGCAGTCGAAAGGCTGTGACGCAAAGCTACAGGGCCTAAGGGCATCTGCCTATGGTAGCCAGTTGCCGAATTAATTGCGTTATATTTGTGCCCTTTTTTAAAATATAACCGTCAATGTACGCTTTGACGATAAATGGCAAAGCAGTCGAAAGGCTGTGACGCAAAGCTACAGGGCCTAAGGGCATCTGCCTATGGTAGCCAGTTGCCGAATTAACAGCGTTATATTTGTGTCCTTTTTTAAAAAATCACTCTTTTAGTATAGTATAATAAAAGTTACGGTTTTCTAGAAAGTGAGGGAAACAGATTGAAGACATTAGGTAAGCGCCTGACATTGGCACTGACAATATTGTCACTTTCATTTGTTATTGTAACCATGTCGATTTTTATTGGGATAAGTTACATTGCCGACTTTCATTCCTTGAAAAGATCTGCAATGATAAATTCTGCTACCGCGGCAAAGCTTATCTCCGACAACCTTGACTGCATAAAGAAGTCTACCTTTGGCGCGGCAAAATTAGCTGGATCCATTTCTGAAGACTTGTCCCTTCAGGAAAAAATTGCTATCCTCGACAATATCCTTACCTGTGAAAATATCAAGGAAATTGGGCTGGTTGACAGAGACGGGAACGGTTATAAGGTTGCAAAAGACAACGGGATAATAAATCAGACCGACCTTAAAAACAACGAGTATTTTTCCGCTTACAAAAACGGTGAATACTTCCTATCCGCCCCCTATTCCAACGGTTACGAATTTGTAATCTTAAGCGCTGCCCCTATTTACAAAGATAATAAAATTGCCGGTTTTATTTACATCATTGAAGATGTTTCACATCTTAACGAGTACATCACAAACATAAACAAGGAAATGGGCGGCTACAGCTTTGTAGTATCAAAGGGTAACCGGCTGCATTTCCACCCCAATGAGGAAATAGTGGTAAAAGGCGCCGGCCTTTTTGAAGAAATCGAGAAAAACTCCGTCAACGGAGAAAACAGCGTTACGGCAAAAATCATTTCCGGTCAGGCAGGCACCGCCATATACCGCAACAAGTCAAATTTAAAGGTACTGACCGCTTACAGCCCCGTTGACAATTATCCGGAGCTCATCTTTGCCAGCGCGATGGATTTGCGGATATTTTACAATCAACAAATTGAAAAAGCCTCGGTATTTATTATTTTCGGTTTCTTAATTATGCTGCTTGTCTTCATTGCCATTAGCTACATTTCCAGAACAGTATCCGACCCCATCAAAAAGATAAGCAGCAGGCTTTCCCGGCTGGCAGCTGGGGATCTTGACTCCCCTGTCCAAAAGCTCAACACCTACGAAGAGTTCAGAACCATTCAGGCAGCCTTGGCTTCTACAATTTCTTGGATAAAACAGCTTGACAAGAGCAGGGAAATTTTCAACATTATCACGGAAGGCTCCGCAGAAACAGTCTTCACGGTAGATGTCGGCGCCGATTCCCTGTCGGTGGACGCCGGAGATTGGTTTGTTACTACAGGCAAACCTGTCCCCACTTCCTATACCGACCTCGGCCACCTTTACATTGACATTATCCATCCCGACGATTTGGACGGCTTTAGGAATCTGTTCGGCAACCTGCGCAGGATAAAGAATGAGTCCAGGGATTTTGTGTCCATCGATTTCCGAATTAAGCTGCAGAACGGGGACTACACATGGTTCAGGGGCTCCGAAACTTACCTGCGTTACAAGGATGGACAAATCTACAAGGTCGTCGGCAGGATAGTTAAAATCCACGAGCAGAGGCTGCGGGAAATTGACCTTGAGAAAGAGAGCAAAAATGACCGGTTTACCGGCGTTTACAACAAGGCAGCCTTTGAAACCCTTGCCACAGAGCACTTTGAGTACAATATTTCAAAGTACAGCAATGCCCTGATAATTATTGACATCGACAACTTAAAACTCATCAACGACAGTATGGGACACCTTGTGGGCGATGAAGCCATCAGGATGATAGCAAGGGCAATCAAAGACCTCTTTACAGGCAACGATATCATAGGGCGAATCGGTGGGGACGAATTTGCCGTACTCATCAAGGAAATGACCTCCCAAAAGGTCATTGAGCTCAAGCTCGAGAGCCTGTTGAGAACGATAAAGCAAATCGGCGAGCAAATCAACTGTACTCACGGTATGGGCGTGAGCATCGGTGTGGCCATTTCTCCAAAGGATGGCAATGATTACAAGTCTCTATACGAAAACGCCGATAAAGCTCTCTATATTGCCAAAAAGTTAGGCAAAAATAGATACATTTTCTATAATTCCTCTTTATAAAATCACGCTTTTTGACTAAATTAACGAATATACCATGAGGTTCTGTGAAGTATTTGTTTTATTTTGAAAAATATGTTATAATGTATAGAATAATTCAACTTATTGTGAGTGAAAAAAATGCAGGAATACCGCTTCAAATTCTACTTGAATGCTGTTCACAAAATTATAATAAATCAAACATCGGGCAAATCACATCCCCACACATGGGAAATTGTGATCGATGCTTCCTATGACAACACCTTTGTCATGTTTTCGATTATCGAAAAGGACATTGAGAATTTTCTTGCGCAATATCAGGATCAGAACCTCAACGATATCCCGCCCTTTGACAAATTAAATCCCACTCTTGAAAACATTACCATGTATTTAAAGGACAAAATTTACAAGCTTTTATTGGCCCACGGCTGGATTCTCAATAAAATTGAGGTAAGTGAGAGCCCCACCCGCACCTTTATGATTGACCTTTCCAAAGAGAAAAACAACATTTCCATAGGCGACAATTACATAAGTTCTGTCCATTATGTGGTAAACGACCAGATATCAGAAGCGGTAAACAACACTATCTCCAACATGAGCAGGCCCGTCGCAAACGAGCCCGAACAACAAAATGGATCATCTTACAAACACATTAAGGATTTTGTGGCGACAGAGCGAAAGCGGATCAAAAAGAAAAAACGGACAGCCTTTATTGTCCTTCTGATAGCCTCGATTTTTATACTATCAGCCACATTACTGTTCCTTTTAATGTAAAGGAGGGCATAACATGAAAGAAATAAATTTCAGAAGCGTGCTTTTCGGCGGTTACAATAAAAAAGATGTCATTGACAGCGTCGAAGTATTGGCCGACCAACTGTCCCAGAGCGAAAACGAGCTGAAAAATCGCACCGCGCAATTTTTGGAAGAAAAGCAGATATTCATAAACAAAATAGCCGAATACGAAAAGCGCATTTCCAGCTTGGAAAACGCCCTTTCTGAAAACGAGAGGAAAAGAAACACCGACGCCGAAAGCATTTCTATGCTTCAAAACGACAACCATCAGCTAAACGAGGCCTTGAAGGCGAAAGAAGAAGAACTGAAATCCGCCCGGGAATCTATTGAGAAACTCAATTCCGAAATTTTGAGCCTCAAACAACTACTTGAAGGAAAAGAAAAGGAATCAGAATCCGAGAAAGAAGTTAAAAAAGAACCTGCCGAGCCCGAACGGGATTTCCGCGAT
>JAKOXU010000044.1 GCA_029780875.1 Bacillota bacterium
ATCAAGGTAACGGAAGTGCAAAGTCCGTCAATTCCATCTGTAATATTCACGGCATTGACGGTACCGATAATCACAAAAATGGCAAGGGGATAAAAGAATATGCCAAGGTCAACAAACCCCATAAAGGGGACAAAAGTCTTTCCGCTGTTGTCGGCAAGGTAAAGGGAAAGGGCATAAGACCCGGCCACAAAGGCCTGCATAATCATTTTCTGCTTTGCCGTAAGCCCCAAATTGCGCTTTTTAACAACCTTGATATAGTCGTCGCAGAACCCAATAAAGGCAAAGCCCAAAGCCATCACAAGCCCCGCCCAAAAACGGGTTTTCACCACAATATTCAGGTCATTTATGCTCTTTGTGGTCATAAAGGGCATAACGGCAATTATCGTCGCCACCGTTCCCAGCATGAACATAAGCCCGCCCATGGTGGGTATCCCCTGTTTTTTCTGCTTATGCCATACAGGCCCAATTTCTTTAATAGTCTGCCCAAATTTCAGCCTTCTCAAAAAGGGCACCATCACCGTACCCGACGCAGCGGTTATGGCAAAGGCAACGGCGGCGGCAATAGCCCCCAGGGTGTAGCTCATATTTCCTCCAACCCCTTGTAAAGCAAAGCAATGACCTCCTCTAATTTTACGCCCCTGCTGGCCTTAAAGAGCACCACATCGCCCTCTTTCACCTCATTAAGCAATGCCTCGGCCAGACGGGATTTATCCTCAAAAACCCTGCATACCATACCGGGATTTTCTGCCGCCCCTTTATGATAGTATTCCGCAAATTTCCCTACGGCAAACAGCATATGTATTCCCGCTTCTGCCGCCTGCCGCCCGGCATTAAAGTGTGCGTCGGCAGAATGGTCACCAAGCTCCAGCATATCGCCTAAAACGGCAATTCTGCGCCCCGGCATCATCGACAAAGTTTTCAATGCCGCCTTCACGCTGTCGGGTCCGGCGTTGTAGCAGTCCTCAATAACTGTTATGCCACTTTTTTTAACAATTTTCTGTCTCATGCCCTCGGGCAAATATTCGGCGAGCCCCTCTGCGCACTTTTCGGCCTCCACACCAAGCATTATGCCGGAAGCAAATGCAGCGGTGGCGTTCATCACATTGTGAAGCCCCACAGCGGGCACTTCAACTTCATGTGTCCCGCCCTCGTATTTTATCTTAAACGCGGTAAAGTTCTCGCCTTGCTTTATATCAAAGGCAAAAAAATCGCACTTTTCGTTTTCCATGCCGAAAAACTTCACGGGACGGCTCAAATTTCTGCCCTTTTCCCACAGCAAATCATCATCGCCGTTGAGCAAAAGGGGCGCGTCCATCCCCATTCCGTCCAAAATCTCCATTTTTGCCTTACAAATATTCTCCCTTGAATGCAAAAACTCAATGTGGGACATTCCGATCTTCGTGATAATTCCAAGAGTAGGGGCCGCGGCGCGGGATAAGCGGGAAATCTCGCCAAAACCGCTCATTCCCATTTCAAAAACCGCCGCCTCCACGCCCTTTTCCAGCCTGAAAATCATTTGGGGCAACCCGATTTCATTGTTTTTATTGCCCAAAGTCTTGATGGCGTCATACTTTTTCGACAAAACAGCGTAAACCATCTCTTTTGTGGTAGTTTTGCCAACGCTGCCCGTAATCCCCACCACATGAATATTAAAAAGCCTCCGGTAATATGCCGCGAGATCCAGCAGGGCTTTGCGGGTATCCTTCACCACAACGGTTTTGTCCTCAAATCCCGGAACCGCCCTTTCGCAAAGGGCAAAAGCCGCGCCCACCTTAAAAGCATCGGCCACATAGTCGTGCCCGTCAAATCTCTCGCCCTTAATTGCAACAAAAAGGCATCCCTTTGTCACCGCCCGGCTGTCGATACACACATCCAAAACTTTGCCCTCTCCATGAAAGGAAGAGGATACAGCCCGGGCAACCTCATTTATATCAAGCTGCAGCACGCCCTACACCTCCAACTCTCCGGCCAAGGCTTCGGCTACAACTTCCCTTTCGTCAAAGTGCAGCTTTTCCTTCCCGATTATCTGATAAGTCTCATGCCCCTTGCCCGCAAGGACAATCACATCCCCCGGCATGGCATTGTCAATGGCATATTTAATAGCCTGCCTTCTATCTTCAATCACCACATAAGGGGTCTCGGTGTCTTCCATTCCCTTTAAAATATCCTGAATTATGGCCCCCGGCTCCTCGGTTCTGGGATTGTCGGAAGTCACCACCACAAAGTCGGCAATCTCGGCCGCCACCTTGCCCATAAGGGGCCGTTTTTTAGCGTCCCTGTCACCGCCGCAGCCAAAAAGGGCCACAAGGCGACTCGGTTCGGTATCCTTCAATGCCCTCAACACCTTTTCCAGCCCGTCGGGCGTATGGGCATAGTCAATGACAACGGTAAAATCCCGGTTTGTGGGCACAACTTCAAGCCTGCCCTTTACCCCCTTTGCCTCCGAAAGGGAAGCTATCACATTGTTAAAGGGCACTCCCAAAGCAAGAGCACAGCTGGCGGCAGCCATGGCGTTGTAAACCGAAAAGGAGCCCATAAGTTTCAATTTTACCCTTCCGATTACCCCTCGGCCCAATAGTTCGAAATCCACGCCATTTGTATGGTACCTTAGATTCTTTGCCGTATAGTCCGCGATGTCGGTGTTGATGGAATAAGTAGTCACATTACAGGAAAGGCCCTCCACCATAAACCGGGCGTTGGAATCGTCTATATTGATAACGGCGTTATCGCTAATTTCAAAAAGCCTTTTCTTTGCCGCCCTGTAATTTTCCATATTGCCGTGATAATCAAGGTGGTCTTGGGTCAAATTAGTGAAAATCCCCGCCTCAAAGCGGCACCCGGCCACCCTTTCCTGCTCAAGAGCTTGCGAGGATACTTCCATAATGGCAAACTGGCACCCGGCTTCCACCATTTCGGCAAAGAGCCTTTGCAGCTCAAAGGGTTCGGGAGTGGTAAGCAGCGCCGGCTTTTCCACCCCGGCTATAAAGTTGGAAATAGTACCAATTAAACCTACCCTATAGCCTTCCGCCTCCAGAATATCTTTCAAAAGATATGAAGTAGTGGTCTTTCCATTTGTGCCGGTAATGCCCACAAGACGCAGCTTTTCCGCCGGCCTGCCGAAAAAATTGGCACTCATCAAGGAATAGGCCGCGGCGGTATTGTCCACAATTACCTGCCTTTCAAGGCCCAAATCCCGCTGAGCGACAACAACGGCAGCCCCTTTCTCAAGGGCCTCAAAAGCGTAATCGTGCCCGTCAGAGTTTTTGCCGGGCACGCATACAAAGGCGCTGCCGGGTACAACTGTCCGGGAATTGTTTGTAATATTGACAACTTCACAATCGTCAATATTTTTATTATGTTTTATTCCGTCCAACAGGTTTGTAAGCCTCATGCCCTCGCTCCCTCTACCTCTATTGTCGCCAAATTCTCTCTAACTATTATACCACAATCGGCGTGGCGGCAAACCATGCGCCATCAGCCGGAATAGTCCTCAATCCTGAATTCCACCGAAACAACGGTACCGAGGGGAACCCGCGTTCCGGGCTGTATGCTTTGTGAGTAGGCAAAGACCGGCATATCTCCTTCAAATCCCGCACCTTGGAACCTGATGTTGATTCCGCTATTTGTGGCCTCTAGGTTAACTTGAGAGGGTGACAGCCCTACAAAATTGGGAACCTTTACGGTTCTGCCCTTGCTTTCCTCATCGGTATAGAGCACCACGGTACCCGAACGAGGAATGGGCTTGCCGGCTTCGGGAATTTGAGCTATAACGGTAGTGCCAGAACCCACAACCCTTGCCTTTAGCCCCGCGTCTTTCAGGGATTTTGTGGCCAAATCTATGCTCTTGCCAACGGTGTTGGGGGCATTGACATCCATTCTTGCCAGCTCTTCGGGAGTAAAGGACTGTCCGACACCCAGATAGGGCAGCACATCCTCAAGGAAATTGCCGACTATGGGCCCTACCAATGTACCGCCGCCGATATTGGGACCGTGGGGTTCATCCAGCATAATGAGCACGACAATCTTGGGATCATCGGCAGGGGCAAAGGCGCAGAAGGATGAAATCCTGCCCGACTTTTTGCCTTGCTCGTCCACGGTATCAATCTTTTCGGAAGTACCGGTCTTACCTGCGATGCGGTATCCGGGAACATAGGCGTTCTTACCGGTACCCGTCCTTACCACTTCCTCCAGCATCTTGCACAGCTCTTTGGAAACCTCTTGCGAGATTACCTGCCGCTTGACAGTAGGCTTTCTGCTCTCAATTATATTGCCCTCTTTGTCGCGGATTTGAGCCACCACATAAGGCTCCACAAGGTGCCCGCCGTTCGCAACGGCTGAAACAGCGGTAATAAGCTGGATGGGCGTCACCTTAAAGGTCTGCCCGAAGGAGGAACTGGCAAGTTCAACTATCTTCATTTCATTTTCCTTGTGGTAAATGCCGGTAGCCTCGCCGGGCAAATCAATACCGGTTTTGGCCGTGAGCCCAAAGGCGCTGAAATACCTGGTAAAGCCGGGTATCCCAAGCCGCTGGGCAAGGGTGATGAATATGGGGTTGCAGGAGTTCTTCATGGCGTCGGTAAAGGTTTCCACCCCGTGGCCCCCCGAGCGCCAGCAGCGGTACCTTCTGTCGGCAACCTTAATGGAGCCTGTATCGTTAAACATTTCATTGGGATTAGTGAGCTTTTCTTCAAGACACATGGCGGCAGTCAAAATTTTAAATACGCTGCCCGGCTCATAGGTATCGGACACAGCCTTATTGCGCCACTGGAAGGCCTGCTCCTGCAAAATGGCCTCCCGCCTTTCTTCCTCGGGCAAAGCCTCAATCCTATTCCTTGCCGCTTCATCGAATATCTCAAAAGGGGTGTTGGGGTCAAAATCAGGCTTTGTAGTCATGGCTAGGATTTCGCCGGTATTGACATCCATGACAATTCCGGTAGCTCTGTTGGTAACATTGTGCTCCTTTATGGCAATTTCTATGTATTTTTCAAGGTAATGCTGTATCACCTCATCGATGGTCAACACAAGGTCGTTGCCGTTTTGAGCTTCAATCATGGTCTCATAAGTAAAGGGCATGTCAGTCCCCAAGGCGTTTTTGGCGGCCACCACACGCCCGGGAACCCCTTTCAGCTGCTTATCGTAATAAGCCTCAATGCCATACAGCCCCTGATTGTCAACACCGGTAAATCCCAAAACAGTCGCTGCAAAGTTCCCGTAAGGGTAATATCTCTTATAATCCTCAATCCTGCTGATACAGGTAATTTTATTCTTTGTAGCAAACTCCATTACAGCCTTTTGCTCTTCTTCCTCAACTTTGCGCTTGATTATCTCATAGTAGGTGTTTCGACACGCCTTCTCATAAATAGCATCCCTGTCAAGGTTCAAAATCTCAGCCAAATTGTCGGCGATAAAGTTGCGCTGCTCATCATTTTTAATATTTGCAGGCGCGATGACGATAGTCCAGACCGACGCGCTTTGGGCTAATGGTTTCATGTTTCGGTCATAGATTGTCCCTCGCTCCGGGCTGATTTCGGTATCCCGAAGCTGCTGCTGAATCGCCCTTTTCTGATACTCTTCCCCATGTATCAGGGCAATGCTGGCGACCCTGTAAACCAAGGTTCCAAAGCCAAAAACCGTTATGACAACCACCGCAAAAAGTGTTCTCCACCACATTGATCTGGACGGTCCACTAGCCATTCCCAGCACCTTCAATCTATACTGCTATTCTAAAATGAGAGTCAAGATATGCCATCTTAACTCTCCTTGACAATAATACTTATTTAGATTAAATAAAAGGTATTCCAAAATACCCTATTCCTTTTTGTCATCATCCGCCATGGCAACTTCCACTCTATCGCTGTCGGTGAGGTTGATATATTCGATCTGATACCTCTGGAGTTTTTTCATGCCCAATACATTTGTGGCATACGCCTCAACGGCATTGAGGCTGATTTTTGACTCGGCCTGCAAAGTCAGACGCACATTTTCGTTTTTCAGCTGATTGAGCTGTTTGTTGGCCTTGGAAATCTTGGTGGTCATCTCGTTTAGCTCCACCCTGCTCAACATCATCATAGCAGTAATTGTAACAGCCACAACCACACAAAGAACAGTGGAAATATAAGACAAAAACTTGGGCCGCTGCTTTTCCTTCTTCTTTTTTACAGGCAGGCGCGTTACCTTTTTCTTTTCAAACCGAGAAAGGTCATAGGCGACATTTCCTTCATACCGCATTGCTTCAACCTCCTGTATTTTCCCCACTTAATATTTTTCAATAGTCCTCAGTTTTGCGCTCCTACTTCGGGGATTTGTCTCAATTTCCTCCATGCCGGGCTCCTCAGGCTTTTTCGTTATGAGTTTTCCCAAAGGCTCCTTGCCGCACACGCACTTCGGAAAACCGGGAGGGCAAACACATCCCTTAGTCAGTTCTGAAAAGGCCCTTTTTACAATCCTGTCCTCAAGGGAATGAAAGGTTATCACCGACAGCCTGCCCCTATGCCCAAGCCGTGAAAAGGCCTCATCTATCCCCAGCTTTAAGTTTTCAAGCTCGTCGTTTACGGCAATCCTTATAGCCTGAAAGGTTCTCCGTGCCGGGTGCCCGTCCCGCCTTGCCGAAAAGGGCACCGCGTTTTTGATTATCTCGGCAAGCTGCAGGGTGCTTTCAATGGGAGCCGCCTTTCGTTCCCTTTCAATGGCCCTTGCGATGCTCCTTGCGTACCTCTCTTCGCCGTAAGCCGAAATAATATGCACTAATTCCTCAAAGGAAGCAGAATTTATAATCTCATAGGCTGATTTGCCCTTTTTGCTCATCCTCATGTCAAGGGGCGCGTCAAAGTGAAAAGAAAATCCCCGTTCCGCCTTGTCAAGCTGGAAGGAAGAAACCCCGATGTCAAGCAGCACCCCGTCTACCTTGTCAATTCCAAGTCCGTCCAATATGCTTCCCAAATCGGCAAAGTTACCTTCCACCACGGTAACGCAGCTAAAACCGGCCATCCTTTCCTTCAACACTTCCACCGCGTCCGGGTCCCGGTCAAGGCAAATCAGCCTTCCTGTTGTCAGCCTCTTTGCAATTTCCCGGGAGTGTCCTCCTCCGCCGGCCGTACCGTCCACATACACCCCGTCGGCCCTGACGGCAAGGGATTCTATGGCCTTTTCAAGCAGCACCGGCACATGCGCAAATTCCATGTCCCCGCCGCCTTTCAACAAGTATTAGAACCCGAGCTCCTCCATCTTTTCCGCCACAGCCTCGGAGGTCAAGGTATTCACAGCATTTTCCCATCTTTCTTTATCCCAAATCTCAACCCGCTCCGACACACCGATAATCACAACATCCCTTTCAAGTTTGGCGTGTTCCCGCAGGTTCTGGGGAAGCAGTATCCTTCCCTGCTTGTCCAAATCAACCTGTGTTGCTCCCGCAAGGACAAACCTTCTGATATCCCTTTGAGACATGGGCAGGGCATTTATCTTTTCAAGGAGCTTATTCCACTGCTCCTCGGAATATACAAATAGGCAGTCATCAAGTCCTTTAGTGACAACAAAAGACTCGCCCAAATCCTCCCTGAACTTCACAGGAATGAAAAGGCGCCCCTTTGCATCTACGGTGTATTGATACTCGCCTATCAGCATTTTCTCTCTCCCAATGTAAAGGTGAAATTCACCACTTTAAACCACATTAAACCACTTTTCACCACTTGCCTATATTATAAAGCAACATTTACATAAAATCAAGGCTTTTTTAGCCTCTTTCAAATATTTTCAAGCAACAAAATACGGTCAAAATCTACGCAAAAAATTGAATTGATAAAAATATCCTGTTGTGTTAACATGAAAAGTGAAAAAGCTTGTAAAATCTTAAATTTTTTAAAGTGTGTTCATTATTTTGTAAACTTAAAGGATTATACTATTACAAATCCCCGCAAAGGAGTGATACCATGGCCCAGACAAAAATAATGGTAGTGGACGACGACATCAATATATGCGAAATCCTCCGCCTTTACCTTGTAAAGGAAGGCTTTACGGTAATCCTTGCCTACGACGGCAAAACCGCGGTATCCCTTTTTGAGTCGGAGAACCCCGACCTTGTCCTGCTTGACATCATGCTCCCCGAGATTGACGGCTGGCAAGTCTGCCGGGAAATAAGAAAGAAATCGGACTGTCCCATCATCATGCTGACGGCAAAGGGCGAAGTTTTCGACAAGGTTTTGGGGTTAGAGCTTGGCGCCGACGACTATGTGGTCAAGCCCTTTGACACCAAAGAAGTAGTGGCGAGAGTCAAGGCTGTTCTGCGCCGCGCCGGCAACACCCCATCCGTCATAAAGCGGGAAGTCCGGTACGATAAACTGATAATAAACATGGAAAACTACGACCTTATCGTGGACGGCAAAAAAATAGAAGCCCCTCCAAAGGAAATGGAGCTTTTATACCACCTTGCCAGCAACCCCAACCGGGTTTACACAAGGGACCAGCTACTTGACGAAGTCTGGGGCTTTGAGTATTACGGCGACAGCCGCACGGTAGATGTCCACATAAAGCGCCTGCGTGAAAAGCTGGAGGGCGTCTCGGCCAACTGGGAGCTCAAAACCGTCTGGGGCGTAGGCTACAAGTTCGAGGTAAGGGAAGGCGGCAAAGAATAGCCCTTCCCCCTGATTTGGAGGGTACAAATGGCAAAAAACGCATTTGTAAGATACCTTGCGATCAGCTCGGCAATAATAATTGCCAGTTTCATAATATTCGGCATGCTGCTCATGAGCTTTTTGTCAAACTATTGGAAAAGCGAAAAGCAGGCCATGCTGTCCGACGACACCCACACCACAGCCGAAATGATTGCCGCCCTTGTGGATAAAGAGGGTATCGCCAGGAGCTCTACTCTTCGGCCCCTTATCGTCAGCTTTGCCCGGCGAATGGGGGCTGAGATTTTCATCACCAACACAAACGGGGTCATCCTCCTGAAATCCGAAGAAAATTCCCCCATATACAAACTTCCCCAAGTGCCCGCATATATAATTGAGGAAGCCAAAAAGAACGAATACAAGGAACTCGGCAAACTCGGAGGCGTATATGAAAAAAACTTCTACACCTACGCCGTTCCCATCTACATCCAAGACGGCAGTTTCCTCGGCGTAGTCTTTGCCTCCGTCTCCACCGACAGCCTAAAGAGTTTTACCGGTGCCGTATTTAAGATGTTCCTTTTATCAGCACTGCTGGTTCTCATTTTTTCGGTTTCCGCGGTTTCCGTCATGACTTATAACATGGTCCGCCCCCTGCGCGACATGGTGGCTGCCGCCCACAGTTTCGGAAAAGGGGACTTTTCCTACAGAGTCAAGGAAAACGGCACCGATGAAGTGGCCCAGCTGGCGCGAGCCTTCAACAACATGGCAGTATCCTTGAGCAAGCTTGAAAACATGCGCAGCAGCTTTATTTCCAATGTATCCCACGAACTGCGCACACCCATGACCACAATCATCAGCTACATCGACGGCATCCTTGACGGCACCATAGAAAAAAAAGACCAACAGTTTTACCTTTCCATCGTGTCTGACGAAATGAGGCGTCTATCCCGCCTTGTGAAATCAATGCTGGACTTGTCCCGCATTGACAGCAGCAAAATGGTAGTCAACCGTAAAAAATTCGACTTCATCGACCTGCTTGCCCGCACTCTTATACTTTTTGAAAACCGCATAAACGAAAAAAAGATATCAGTCATGGACATCGACAGCTCGGTAAAAATCGAAATGAACGCCGACCCTGACCTGATGCAGCAGGTACTCTACAACCTCATCGACAACGCCGTTAAGTTCACAAATGAGGGCGGCTACATCCAAATAAAGGCCATCTCGCAGCCCAATGGCACAAGGGTAACGATAAAAAACAGCGGCCAAGGCATAGACAACTCGGAACTGCCCTACATTTTCGAGCGATTTTACAAAACCGACAAATCCCGCAGCCGCGACCGGGACGGGGTAGGTTTAGGCCTATTCATAGTTAAAAATATCATAGACCTTCACTCCGGAGAAATCATAGTCCGAAGCCTGAAAGGCGAATACTGCGAATTTGAATTCTTCATTCCCTCATACCAGCAGTAAATTTATACACTATTAATCTAATTTTAAAATTTTCTTCAAATATTCGTGCAATAATAGGCTTAACAAAGCCATTTTCACCAATTCTATCGGAGGTGCGGCAATGAGCCCATTTGAATTTGACGATAAAAAAATGCAGGAATCCGACAACGGCTCCGTCGAACTGAAGGAGCAGCCCACCCATCAGGAAAACCCTGACTATTTGGGTAAAATATACGCAGATTCCAACACAAACAGGCAGTATGACTCCCCCCAACGCAACATCTCCACCTACAGTCCGCAGAATTCATGGAGCTACTACGCGGCAAATAAGCCGCCGAGGAAATCTTCCGGTGCCTTTAAAAAGATTGCGGCAATAGTCGTGGGCACGGTATTCACCTTCGGCATTTTCTACCTTGCCACTTTAGGCGCCATTGACCTTGTCAACGACTATTTGATGGCTGATGGGGCAAGCAAAACCGCAACCGCCAGCGAACAGGAAAACAAAAACGAAAGCGTACCGTCCCTGAAAATCGAGTCCACCCCCGACGGCACCGACATCATCCACCCCAACGGCCAGCTTACTACAAAGCAAATAGCCGCGAAACTCACCCCCTCGGTAGTGGGAGTCGCCACCTATTCCATGGACATCCTAAAGGAGAGCGAAGGCACAGGCATCATAATGAGCGAAGACGGCTACATCATCACCAACGCCCATGTGATAGCGGGAACAAGGGTAAACAAAATCATAATCACCCTGCACAACGGGGACGAGCATGAAGCCAAAATCATAGGCAGGGACAGCGTCACGGATTTAGCCGTCCTCAAGATAAACGCAAAAGGCCTTGTAGCTGCCGAATTTGGCGACTCCGATAAGCTTGAAGTGGGAGAAACCGTGGTAGCCATCGGAAACCCCGGCGGAATCGCCTTTGCAGGCTCCGTCACCCAAGGCATTGTCTCCGCCATTAACCGCGTTTTAGGCGGCAGCGACAACTACACCATGAAGTACATCCAAACCGACGCCGCCATCAATCCCGGCAACTCCGGAGGCCCCCTTGTCAATGTCTACGGTCAAGTCATCGGCATCAACACTGCGAAAATCGTATCCTCGGGCTATGAAGGCATGGGCTTCGCCATCCCCATTTCCACAGCCAAACCCATCATCGAAGACCTCGTAAAACACGGCTATGTCCGCAACAGAATGAAGTTAGGGGTAACTGGTGAAATAATCACCAAAGAAAAATCCGAAATATACGGCATGCCCATAGGCTACAGGATTTTTGAAATAACCGAGGAAAGTGACCTCAACAACAAGGGCGTAAGGATATACGACATCATAACGAGGATTAACGGCAAAGAAGTCACTTCAATGCAGGTAATCTATGACGAACTGAAAAAGCTCTCCCCGGGCAAAACGGTAAAACTGGATATTTACCGTAACGAACGGGGCAAAGTCACAACCTTCACGGTAAATGTCGCGGTTTACGAAGATAAAGGTGACCAGTAAGTTTTCATAATAAAGGGCAGGCGTAGGGCCTGCCCTTTATTTTTTCGAACTCCAAAATCATGAATAAAACCATAAACAAAAAAAACAAAACCTGCGCATTCACTTTGTCGCTTTCCCCCAAAATCTTTACAAAAAAGTGCACAAAAGTGGCCCATACTCTAAAATCTCCTTAAATTCAAAAAAGGTTTTACATGATAAGCGTAATATGGTAAAATTGAATGGTAGCAAAAACAGAAGATAAAAAAGGGGAACGATGTAGTGAGTTTAGGACTTTTGGTTGTTTTGTTTTTGGTTCTATGCTCGGTTTTCGTCAACGGATGGACTGACGCCCCTAACGCCATCAGCAATGTTGTGTCCACCCGGGTGTTAAAGCCGAGAACGGCTGTTTTGCTCTCCGCCGTCTTCAACCTTATCGGCGTCCTTGTAATGGGTGTCGCCGTTGCCTTAACCGTCTCCGATATAGTTTACATCGGCGAAGGCAAAGAAGCCCTTGTAACCTTGGCAGCCGCCCAGCTCTCCATCGTGACATGGTCGGTATCCGCGTGGTGGTTCGGTATTCCCACAAGTGAAAGCCACGCCCTGATAGCCGGTCTCATGGGCGCAGGCATGTCCGCCAAGGGGATTTCCGCTTTCAACTCGCAATCGGTCTGACTCTTTGTCCAAGGCCTGATAATCTCCACATTCATCGGCTTTATTTCAGGCTACCTTACCACCAAAGCCGTAGCCTTCAGTTTTCGCAGAGTCAAAAGAAACCCTGCCAACAAGATTTTTTCTGTAGGCCAACTCGGAACATCTATGCTCATGGCTTTCAACCACGGTGCCCAGGACGGGCAAAAATTCATGGGAGTATTCGCCCTTGCCCTCGCAAAAGGCGGGCTTTCCTCCGGTGAAGACATTGACCTTTGGGTCAAAATCCTCTGCGCCCTTATAATGGGAATAGGCACCTCCATCGGAGGTTACAGAATAATAAAGACCATGGGTATTGACATGGTAAAGCTTGAAAAATACCAAGGCTTTTCTGCCGAACTGGCGGCCTCCGGCTGCATGCTTGTCGCCACAGCCTTTGGCATACCTTTGAGTACCACAAACACCAAAGGAACCGCCATGATGGGAGCCGGCGCCGCTCGCAGGTTATCCAATGTAAACTGGGGCATTGCAAAAGAAATGCTGATTGCGTGGGCCCTTACCTTTCCGGCCTGCATGGCCATGGGATATATTATGGCTAAAATCTTCAGCTTTATATTTTAGCACGAAAGGATTGGGAAAGACTTATGGGTATCTTCAATAGAAAAGAAGTTGATTACTTTAAGCTTTTCGAGGAAGGAATGTCCTACTCCCTCAAGGCAGCGGAAGTCCTTCAACACGGCTTTGCCGACGGCAATATTGACCTTGCCGAAATCCAAAAAATTAAAAACATCGAGCACGAAGCCGACAAGCATGTCCACCGCTGCCTTAAAATCATAGAAGAAGCCTTCATAACCCCCATCGACCGCTCCGATATTTTAGACCTCGTCAAATACATCGAAAATGTAACCGACAGTATCGACGAAGTCTCCCGCAGGATTTACATGATGCGGGTCACCCACTGCGACGAATACGCTCTGAAATTTGTGGAATACATCGTTCAGGCCTGCAAAAAGTGCACCGAACTGATGTCCACCTTGAAAGATTACAAGAAAAAGCTAAAAAAGATAAACGAACTCGCCATAGAAGTCAACAACATTGAAGAAGCCGGCGACAAGCTCTTTACCGAAGCTATGCGGGAACTTTTCTCCTCAACCAACGACCCCGTATCCATCATTATAAAGAAAGACATGTTTGAACGCTTTGAAGACATCCTTGACAACTGCGAGGATGTTGCCGACGCCGCCGAAAAGATAATGACGGCAAAAACCTAATAACGGCCCCCATACTACCGGCATGGGGCTTTTTGTTTACAATAACCCTTCCCCAAGCCTATCTGCTTGGGGTTTTATTTTGGAAAAAAGTCCCTCAAAGCTATCAACATAGAATAATTTGTCCCCAATAAAGCTCAAAAAGTCGACAAGGGTGTTCTCGTTTCACAATAAACCCCCATTGTAATCGACATGAGTAATTATGATTTAAAATCCCCAAACTGACATCATGGGCATTTGTTTTAGAAAAAAAACCCCTTTCCTATGCTTCAAAACATGGATTTTCTACCCAAACTTCACCCTTGACTTTTGTTCCCCCAAAATTTCGGTATGTGCTTTCACTAAATTCCTCTCCCTCTGTTTCCCGCTCCCTTTGCTTTCGACAAAGGGAGCGTTTTTCCTTTTCGCGGCAAATTGTTCGGGTATATATTCTAATATTTTTGGAAAAATACAAAATAACTCTATTCTTAAGGGGGGAACGCTTTGGACAATTATGTCACAAACCGCCAGCTTTACTTCATCATTCTGCTGACGCTGGAGTCCTACAGTATAATCAAGCTTCCCAAAATCATGGCTGAAACTGCGGGTACCGGTTTTTGGCTGACCATCCTCATAGCGGCTATCATTTTCTCCTTCGCTATCTTAATCATCATCAAACTCCACAAAATGTTCTACGGCAACACCCTGTACGAATATAGCACCATAATTGTTGGCAAGGTAGCCACATGGGTTATCGGCGCCTTTTACCTTATCTACTTCATCCTTATCACTGCACTGCTCCAGCGTTCCATCTCCGAGATCGTAAAAAACGCCTTTCTCCCCAAAACCCCCCAGTGGATGCCAATGTTTGTGCTCTTTGCAATAGTAACTTATTCCGCCACAAGGGGCATCGCAAATATCGGCAGGATATTTGAGTTTTTCGGCATCATCACGGTAATTGTCATCGTCTTTTTGCAGCTTCTTGTCTCTATCGAAGGGGAATTCATATATTTAAAGCCATTTTTCGACTCCTCCATGATTGCAGACTACGCCAAAGCCATCCCCAAAGTAATGCTGCCCTTTTTAGGCTTTGAAGTTCTAACGGTCATCCCCTTTGTAGAACAGGAAAACAAAAGGGCAACAAGATACTGTGTCCTTTCAATCTTCACAGTAGCCCTTATCTATATAGCATCAGTCGCCACCACCTTCATGATGCTGTCGGTAGAAGACACCATCTATTACACCGAACCTTTAATCCGGGCAATTCGCCGCGTAGACCTGCCCTCCCTTCAAATATTCCAAAGGCTGGATGTCTTTTTCGTCACATCATGGTTTTTCTCAATATTCTGCTCCCTGACCATAACGGTTTACACAGCCTCATTCTACGCAAACAAGCTTATCCCCAAACTAAAAATGCAATGGATAGTCCCCGTCATTTGCCTTATCTGCTTTATCATTGCCCTGCTGCCCCGCTCCTCCGTTGATGTATCCCGCCAGCTCAGATTTTTGATCAGCAATTTCGGCCTTATCCCTCCCATAATCATTCCTGCAATTTTACTCATTATAGCAAAGGTGAAAAAAAATGCGGGCAAGTTACCTTAAAGTCATCTCCTTACTTCTGGTGTCAGCCCTCTTTGCTGGCTGTTGGGACGCCGCGGAAATTGAAGAGCACACCATAGTCACCGGCCTTGTAATTGACTACAAGGACGGCAACTACTCTTTCTACTGCGAAACCGCCGAAGTGCTGGGCACAGGAAACACAGGGGAAACCCCCGATGTCAATTACCAGATGCTGAAATCCAGTGGCAGAACCTTTATCGAGGCAAGAGATGTGCTGGAGCGAAGCACAAACTTTCCCATCCTGCTGTCATCGGTCAGAGTAGCCATCTTTACCCATGGTATGTGCGACATCGGGCTGGAACCCTACATGAACCGCATCAGAGGCGAATTTGACTACCGCAAAACGGTACTGATAGCCATAACCCCCGATGACCCCGAAAAAATAATTACACACACACCCAAAAACACCCCATCCATCAGCGCGGCGTTAGAAAACCTTTTCCGTTCCATGACAAAGAAAGGTATCAGCTTTGAAATTAACATCGGGGAAGTTCTGGAATACCTCGCCGTGGAAAATGTGGGATATCTTCTCCCCCAAATAGAACTGAAAAACAACCAGTTCCTCCTTTCCGGCCACTGCATCATGAAGGGTGACAAACGGGCCGGCCACATCCCCGCCGAAGTCATGGACGGCAACATGTGCCTGCTCCTCAGAAAAAGGCAATTTGAATACCACACATACTATAAAGACAACGGATATACCATCAATATAAAACTCAAAAAACGCAGGATAATGCCAAAAATTATAGACGGCAAAATCCACTTTGATGTGGACCTGAAATTTGAAGGCACCATCCTCTACGCCGAAAAAATGGTTAAGCTGAGCAAAAAAGAAGTAAAAATGCTTGCAAATCTCGTAGAGCAGGAATTTAAAAATAAAATTGACGAAGCAGTACAGCAGGCCCAAAAGAAATTCAGGTGCGACTACCTCGACTTCTTCAAGCATTTCCGCGCAAAATACCAAAAGCAGTTCAGGCAGATTGAGAACTGGAACGAGGCCTTTGCCGAAGCCAATATAAACACAAAAGTCAGCGTAAAAATAGTCGGCACCAGCATGCTTTCCATCGAAGAGGAATAAAGGAGGCGCCGCCATGTTAAGGAAAAAGAACAGATACGAGCAACTGCTCAAAAGCATAGAATCCAGCAACTTGGACATCAAAACAAGGATAATTTCCGGCCAAGCCGGTGAAGTGATAGTGCTCTATGTAAAGGAGCTAACCGACCGAATAATGCTGGCGGAGCACGCCCTAAAACCCTTGGCGTCATACCTCTCAAAAAGCCAAGAAAAGATAACAGCCGAGCATGCCAAAAGCTCCATCATATACGCCGACGACTGCCGGGAAGACACAGACCTAAACAAAATCGTTGAATATATCCTCACTGGCTTTACCGTCTTTCTCTTCCCTCATGAGGAAAAATACCTCTATATTAACTTTAAGCAGGTGGCAAAACGCGGGATTCCATCCCCGGAACTGACCTACACCTTGCGTGGCCCACGGGACTGCTTTATTGAAAACCTTGACGAGAACATCTCCACCATTAGGTACAGAATAAAGGACCCCGCCCTCCAAATCAAAATGATGCAGGCGGGCAGGCGCACAAAAACGCGAATCGCGGTAGTATATATCAGCAACATCGCCAACCAAACCTTTGTGGACGACATCATAAACAGGATAAACAACATTGATGTGGACGGCATCGTGGATTCCGGCGAACTGCAGCGGTTCATGCTCAACAACAAGCTAAACATCTTCCCCCAAATGGGCATTATCGAGCGGTCCGATATGGCAGCCGCCGCCATCCTTGAAGGTAAGGTTATAATACTGGTGGAAGGCTCCGCTTTAGGCCTTGTAGCCCCAAAGCTTTTCGGCGAATTTCTCCAATCCTGCGACGACATCTACGACAACAAATACATCGGCCTTTTCTCAAAGATTCTGCGTATCATGGCAATGATATTTTCCGTCACTTTGAGCTCCCTGTTTATTGCGGTATGCTCCTTTAACCACGACCTACTCTCCCCCGACTATATCCTGACCACCGCCATATCCCGCTCAAATGTGCCCTTTAACGCCCTGACCGGAGTACTCCTCATGGAAATCGCCCTTGAAATCGTGCGGGAAGCCCTCATGCGAGTGCCTAAGCAAATAGGTTCCGCCGTAGGTATCGTAGGCGCCATCATCTTTGGCCAAGCGGCAATAGCAGCAGGCATTTTCAGCCCCCTTCTGCTGATTTTAGGCTCACTGTCCTTCCTCTCCTCCTTCGTATCTCCAGACTACACCATAGTC
>JAKOXU010000051.1 GCA_029780875.1 Bacillota bacterium
TGGTGTTTCGCACTCCCGGGATGTATTTTCATTTGCCGGAACTCGAGGAGGCGAGTCGGCGGGGGGTTGTGGTGACTTCGGAAATGGAAGTGTTTTTTGAGCTGTGCCCCGCGAAAACCGTGGCTGTGACGGGAAGTGACGGCAAGACCACTACCACTACCATAATTTCCGAAATGCTGAAGGCGCAAGGGTTTAAAGTGCACATAGGGGGCAATATCGGCACGCCCCTTTTGCCCATTATTGAGGAGATTGGGCCCGAGGATGTGGCGGTGGCGGAGCTTTCCAGCTTTCAGCTTATTTCCATGAGGAAAAGCCCCGATATTGCCGTGATTACCAATATCTCGCCCAACCATTTGGATGTGCACAAAGATATGGATGAGTATATTGAGGCAAAGAAGAATATTTTCTTGCATCAGGGGGCCGATTCCCGGCTTGTGCTCAACGCCGACAATGAGATTACGAGGTCTTTTGTCGGCAAAGCGCGGGGGCAGGCTTTGCTCTTTAGCCGGAAAGAAAAGGTGGAATGGGGTGCCTGCCTTGATGGGAATAAAATTTGCGCCGCCGCCGGCGGGGCGCTGCATGAGGTCATGGAGGTAGACGACATATTTATACCGGGCAAGCACAATGTGGAAAACTATTTGGCGGCGGTGGCCGCCCTTTGGGGCATTGTGGAGCCCGGCGTTATGCGGGATGTAGCGCGCTCCTTTGCCGGGGTGGAGCACAGGATTGAGTTTGTCTGCGAAAAGGATGGGGTGCGGTGGTATAACGATTCCATCGCCACTTCGCCCACGAGGACTATCGCGGGGCTGGATTCTTTCTCCCAAAAGGTGATTTTGATTGCCGGAGGGTATGACAAGAATATCCCCTTTGCTCCCTTGGCGCCGAAAATTTTGGAGAAGGTAAAGTGCCTTATCTTGTGCGGCGCTACCGCCGAAAAGATTGAGGCGGCGGTGCGGGCCGAGGAAGGCTTTAGCGAGGAAAAGCTCCCCATAATCAAGGTCGCCTCTTTGGAGGAGGCGGTGCGGGCCGCACAAAAGGTTGCAGTGGCGGGGGATGTGGTGACTTTGTCGCCGGCTTGCGCCAGTTTCGATATGTACCCGAACTTTGAGGCAAGGGGCAGGCACTTTAAAGAGCTGGTAAAAAAGATTTGCTGAAATTTGCCGACATGTTGCGGTATGCCCTGCTTTTTGGGCGGGGCGGATTTGGAAAAGAGGGATTTTATGGATACTGCGGGACTTTTAGTTGCTTTGTCGGAATGCTGCGGGACTTCGGGCAGAGAAAATGAGGCTGCCGCTTTTGTGGAGCGGGAGCTTTCCAAATACGCCGAGGTAAAGAGGGACAACCTTGGGAATGTGATTGGGAAAATGGCGGGGGATGGGCCCCGGGTTATGCTGGAGGCCCACCTTGACGAGATAGGACTTGTGGTGACGGGAATTGACGAGGAAGGCTTTATAAAGGTTGAGGCTGTGGGTGGAGTGGACAGGCGGGTGCTGCCCGGGTGCGAGGTTGTGGTTTTCGGAAAGTACCCTCTCCCGGGGGTTGTGTGTACCCTGCCGCCCCATTTGACAAAGGACGGCGACAGGAAAAAGGTACCGGCAGTTTCGGAAATGGCCGTAGATATTGGGTTTGGATACGAGAGGGCAAAGGAGTTGGTCTCACCCGGGGATAGGGCGGCTTTTAAAAATAGGGCGGCGCGGCTCCTTGAGGGGCAGGTTTGCGGCAAGGCCCTCGATAACAGGGCGGGGGTGGCGGCGCTGCTGCGGTGCGCCGAGATGTTGAGCCGGGAAAAGACGGGGGTGGAGGTTGCCTTTGCTT
Source organism: Bacillota bacterium (assembly GCA_029780875.1). GTDB lineage: Bacteria > Bacillota > Clostridia > Oscillospirales > Acutalibacteraceae > JAKOXU01. The sequence goes on from JAKOXU010000051.1 coordinate 1,816, forward strand.
TTTGTACCCGGGAGGAGACGGGGCAGCAGGGGGCTACCGCCGCGGCTTTTTCCGTGGAGCCCGATATTGCCGTGGCGGTGGATGTAAGCTATGGGCTGACGCCCGATTCGCCTAAAATAAAATGCGGGCGTGTCGGGGGCGGGCCCATGATTGGCGTCGCTCCCGTGCTGTCAAAAGATGTGACGGACCTGCTTTTTAGAGTGGCGAAGGATAAGGGGATAGCCTTTCAGACTGAAATTATGGCGGGCAGGACGGGTACCGACGCCGATGTTATTGCCGCGTCCCGTTCCGGTGTGAAAACGGGGCTTGTGTCGGTGCCTTTGAAATACATGCATACTCCCGTTGAGGTTGTGGACGCGGGGGATGTGGAGGCTGCGGCAAGCTTGCTGTGCGAGTTTGTCAAGGCGGCAAAAGAGGGGATTTTGCTATGATGAAGATATTGAAAGAATTGTGCGGCGCCGGCGGGATTTCGGGCGATGAAGGGAAAGTTCGGGACATTATTTTGTCCCGTATTGGCGGAAAGGCAGAGTATAGGGTGGACAGCCTTGGGAATGTTTTGGCTTTCAAAAAAGGGGCGAAGCGGCCGCCAAAGCGGGTTATGTTTTGCGCCCATATGGATGAAGTGGGGCTAATTGTCACCTATATTGAGGACAGCGGGGTGCTGCGCTTTGACGCTGTGGGCGGGATTGACCCGCGGGTGCTGCCCGGCGCCAAGGTAAAGGTGGGAGCCGGCGGCATTGACGGGGTGATTGGGCAAAAGCCCGTGCACCTGTTAAAGGATGAGGAGAAAGGTGCGGCGCCCGATATTGAGCAGCTTTATATCGATATTGGGGCAAAGGATAAGGCCGGCGCCGAAAAATATGTAAAGCCCGGGGACAGCGTGGTTTTTGAAGGAGGCGCCGAGCTCTTCGGCGACGGGCTTATAAAGGGAAAGGCTTTGGATGACAGGGCCGGGTGCGCACTGCTGCTTGACCTTATGACGGCCGATTTGCCCTTTGACGCTTATTTTGCTTTTACCGTCCAGGAGGAAGTGGGTACCCGAGGGGCTAAAGCCGCCGCCTTTTCAATAGAGCCGGATATTGCCCTTGTGGTGGAGGCTACCACTGCCGCCGATGTGGCCGGGGTGGAAAGGGCAAAGCAGGTCTGCAGGCTTAAAAGTGGGGCGGTGCTGTCCTTTATGGATAAGGGGACGATTTATGACAAAGAGCTATACAGCCTTGCCTTTGAAATTGCGAGGGAAAAGGGCATTGGGTGCCAGGCAAAGGCTGCCGTTGCCGGCGGGAATGACGCCGCGGCCATACACTCGTCCCGCGGAGGGGTCAGGACCCTTGCTTTGTCGGTGCCCTGCAGGTATATCCATTCGCCGGTGAGCGTTATGGCGCGGGAGGATTTGGAAAGCGCCCGGGCGCTGCTTTTTGAGCTGGCAAAAAGGCTGCCGGCCTTGAAATGAACTTAATTTAGCCTTCGTGAATAAACTGATTGTGAGGAAAACGCGATATTACGGAGGCTTTTAATATGGATAACGCGAAATTAGGCGGCATGATTGCCGTTGCGAATATCAGGGGCAGCATGTACGCTCCCAATTTGTCGGGGAAAGTGTATTTTATAAGGGCTCCCGGCGGCACGAGGGTGATTGTGAATATTTCCGGGTTGCCGGCCTATAAGCCCGCTGAAGGGGAGAACGGCCAGCCCGTTGGGCCTTTTGGGTTCCACCTGCATGAGAAAAGCTGTGAATTGGGGGATTTGAGGAACCCTTATGCCGAGTGCGGGGGGCACTATAACCCCGACAACCAGCCTCACGGGAACCATGCCGGGGATTTTCCCGTGCTCTTTTCAAATGACGGGAAGGCGGAAATGAGCTTTTATACCAACCGGTTCAGCGTGGACGAGATAGTGGGCAGGAGCGTCATTATCCACCAAAACCCGGACGATTACAGGACCCAGCCTTCCGGCAACAGCGGCAAAAGGATTGGGCAAGGGAATATTGAGTGGTTAAGGTAAACTTTAAAAGGATGTTTAAAGTATGGTAGATAAGTTTTTTAGGATTGACAAAAGGATTTTGAGCGCGGCCGAGAAGGCCCTTGAAAAATGTGCCGGCGCCTTTTGCGAGATTGAGGGGATTTGCGAGCATAATTCCCAAAAGGTGCTGGCTGCCTTTATTGAGGAAGGGATAAGCGAGCGGCATTTTGGCACTACCACGGGATATGGGTACGGCGACGACGGGAGAGAGGCGTTAGAAAGGGTCTTTGCCCGCTGTATGGGCGGGGAGGCGGCGCTGATACGCCATAATTTTGTGTCGGGTACCCATGCCTTGGCCGTTGCCCTCTTTGGGCTGCTGCGGCCAGGTGATACTTTGCTGTGCGTCACCGGCACGCCCTATGATACTTTACATAAGGTGATCGGGATAAAAAAGGCGTATCCCGGGTCTTTGGCGGAGTTTGGGATAAAATACCGACAGGTTGACAGGCTGGAAAATGGGGAAATTGACTTTGAAGGCATAAAAAAGGCGGTTTGCGACCCCTCGGTGAAGGTGGTGCATGTGCAGCGCTCCCGGGGATACAGCGTTATGCCGTCGGTGAGTGTGGAGAAAATTGTGGAGATTTGTAAGGCTGTAAAGGGCGCCCGGCCCGATGTTGCAATTTTGGTGGACAACTGTTACGGGGAGTTTGTGGAAAAGGATGAGCCCCTGTCTGTGGGCGCTGACCTTGCGGCGGGCTCCCTTATCAAGAACCCGGGGGGCGGTATTGCCAAAACCGGGGGGTATATCGCCGGGCGAGCTGACCTTGTGGAAAGGTGCGCCCATCGTTTGACGGCTCCGGGGCTTGGGGGCGGCATGGGGGCGACTTTGGGGCAAAATAGGGATATGTTTTTGGGGCTCTTTTTGGCGCCTTTGGTTGTGGGAAACGCCCTTAAGACCGCCGTTTTCGCCGCGGCCCTTTTTGAAGGGCTGGGATATAAGGTGTCGCCAAGGTATTGCGACTTTAGGACCGATATTGTGCAGGCCATATACCTTGAAAGGCCCGAGGCCCTTGTGGCTTTTTGCCAAGGGATACAGAAAGGGGCGCCGGTGGATTCCTTTGTGGTGCCCGAGCCTTGGGATATGCCGGGGTATGAGGACAAAGTTATCATGGCTTCGGGGGCCTTTTGCGCCGGGTCTTCCATTGAGCTGTCGGCCGACGCGCCTTTAAGGGAGCCGTATGTGGCCTTTTTGCAGGGCGGGATAAGCTTCCACGCCGCAAAGGCGGGGGTTTTGCTCGCCGCCCAGTCGATGCTGGAAAAGGGGCTGCTGAAAGGGGTATAAAAAGGGTATATAAAGGCAAAATCCACCGTTTATAACGGTGGATTTTTTGTTTTACGGGGTTTGGTCCCCAAATTCGTCGTAGAAGGTTACGAATTTTACCGAATAGAGGTCGCAAAGTATCCTGTGGCGGCTTGCGAACTCTTCCAAAACAAAGTAGTTTATCCCCACTTCAAGGAGCCGGCCGCTTTTGTCTATAAACTGGTTTGAGCCGACTATAAATTCCGCCCTTACAAAGGAGCCGATGTTGTTGTTGAGGTAGCCGGCGATGTATTGGTAGTCCATGACGGGGGGCGGGCCCTGCTGGAAGGGGAGGGAGGGAGGAGGAGGAGTGGTTTGGGTCTGCCGGGTGGAATTTGAGGGGGAGCGGGGGGCTGTGGGCTGGGTTTGGGAGGCGCTGTCGGGTTTTGGGGTTAGGGAATTTATGTACCGCTCCATGCTGCAAAAGCTGCTTTTGTTCCTTGACATGTCAAAGTTTGTGCCGTTCATCACATCACCATCTTTATTGTATTATGTATAGGCGTATGAAGGGGCGGGGTTAAAAAAACAGTGGTCGCCGATGCGGTTTATCCAATAGCCGTTGCCGTTGTAAGGAAAATAGGACGGACAGTTTGGGGAAAAGGGGTTCATGTACCATAGGGCTTCCCTGCCCACGCCCGGGTGGACGCCGCCGTTGATAGCCCAGTCGGCGATTTCAAAGTCTATGGGGCGGGGGGAGAGGGCCCAGATATTTTGTGGGTTTGTGCCGCCGTAGGCGTAGGTTTTCAGACATGTGTACTGGCATTCCTGCTCGATGACGCGGCGCAGGTCCCCTTGGCCTATGCGCTGGTACTCGCCGTATGCCACATGGACCCGGTTCATGACGCAGGTGGCTACCGCCTTCATGCCCGATTCCCCTTCGCCTTCCGCTTCGCATCTTATAAGTCTTGCAAAGAGTTCCCGCGTGGTCACTT
>JAKOXU010000053.1 GCA_029780875.1 Bacillota bacterium
CATAGTGGTTCAGGGCGGAACCTTTTTGAATGACGCGGTGCTTCGTTGCTTTGAAAGGGAACTGGGGATTAATGTGACCCGGCCTTCCATCGCGGGGTTAATGGGGGCCTTTGGCGCCGCTTTGTATGCCCGGGATGCTGGGTTGACAAGCTCTTCGCTGCTGTCAAGGGAACAGCTTTACAGCTTTAATCATACCTCAAAGTCGGCTACCTGCAAGCTGTGTGGCAACAGGTGCCACCTGACAATCAGCAGCTTTGGGCACGGGAGAAGATATATTTCCGGCAACCGCTGTGAGCAGCCTTTGGGGCGGGGCGCCAGTCAAGATTTGCCCAATATATATCAATATAAGCTAGAGAAATTGTTGTCTTTGAAAGGCAAGGAAGGGCCACGGGGCAAAATAGGGATACCTTTTGGCCTTAATATGTACGAAAACCTGCCCTTTTGGCACGCCTTTTTGACGGAACTCGGGTTTGAGGTAGTGTTGTCGCCCAAATCCGACAGGGCACTTTATCTTAAAGGGCAGCACACCATTCCTTCCGATACCGTGTGCTACCCCGCAAAGCTCATGCACGGGCATATTGAGGCTTTGCTGGAAATGGGCGTGGATACAATTTTTTATCCCTGTATGCCTTACAATTTCAATGAAAAGAAGGGCGACAACCACTATAACTGCCCGGTTGTGGCCTATTATCCGGAGCTGCTGGCAGCAAATATGAAGAGCCTCAATAATGTCAGATACCTGATGCCTTACTTTGGGCTTCATAGGCCTAAAGACTTTGTGAAGCGGGCGTCGGAATTTTTCGGAGAGCAGTTTGGCGTTGCCGAAAAGGAGGTAAAGGCGGCGGCTTCAGCAGGGTATAAGGCCTATTCCCGTTGGCTTAAGGATATTCGGGAGCAGGGCCAGCGCATGATTGATTTTGCGAGGAAAAACGGAAAAAAGATAATTGTTTTGGCGGGCAGGCCCTATCATATTGATCCGGAGATAAATCACGGCATTGACAAGCTGATGTCTTCCTATGACATTGTGGTGATTTCCGAGGACTCGATTTCCCACCTTGCGGAAAAGCCCAAAGTCAAGGTCCTGAATCAGTGGATGTATCATTCAAGGTTGTACGCTGCGGCAAAATATGTGACACGGCAGGATGATATGGAGCTCGTGCAGCTTGTTTCCTTCGGCTGCGGCATTGACGCTATAACGGGGGACGAGGTGCGCGATATTTTGGAAAAGGGCGGCAAGCTTTATACCCAACTCAAGATTGACGAGATAAACAATTTGGGGGCCGTTAAAATAAGAATCAGGAGCCTTTTGGCGGCAATGGAGGCAAGGGAAAGAAAAATCAAGGAAAACATTGCGTAAAGCAATTTACTTTACAGCCTGAAAAGCTGCAGATTTTCGGCAGGAAAGGAATGGTTCCGCGAAATGGCTGAACTTATTTACGATAAAGACGGGCGGCTGCTCTTTACAAAAGAAATGAAAAAGGAATATACCCTTCTAATACCCATGATGCTGCCTGTTCATTTTACTATGCTCAAGCGTTGCCTTGAGATGGACGGGTATAAGGTGGAGTTGCTGACCACTACCCACAGGGGAATAATTGATGAAGGGCTGAAATATGTCCACAATGACACTTGCTATCCCGCACAGTTGGTAATCGGGCAGCTTATTGACGCCATAAAGAGCGGCAAATACGATGTCAACAAGATAGCCCTTCTCATTACCCAGACGGGCGGGGGATGCAGGGCTTCAAATTATATTCATCTTTTAAGAAAGGCCCTTAAAAAGGCGGGGTTTGATTTTGTACCCGTGATTTCGGTTAATCTTTCGGGGCTTGAGAGGAACCCGGGGTTTTCACTTAATTTAAGCCTTATCAGGCGGTTTGTTTTCGGCATTATTTACGCCGACTTGATTGTGAATGTGGCAAATCAGTGCCGGCCCTACGAGGTTGAGAAGGGGTCTACCGACGCCTTGGTGCAAAAATGGATAGACTATCTGATTGAGGAGTTTAAAAATACAAAGAACCTGAACCGGAAAAAGGTCAGGAGCAACATGGAGCTTATTATGGCGGACTTCGCGGCGCTGCCTGTAAATCGGGTACCCAAAATCAAGGTTGGTGTCGTGGGGGAAATTTATATTAAATACGCGCCTTTGGGCAACAATAACCTTGAGGATTTTTTGTTGTCGGAAGGTTGCGAGCCGGTGGTGCCCGGTCTTATTGATTTTCTTATTTTCAAGGTCGACAACAGGATGGAGGATGTGAGGATCTACGGGGGCAAGTGGATTAAAAAGGTGCTGGCCGGCCTCTTTCGCAGATACCTTGAAAACTGTCAAAAGCTGATTATTGAGGCGATTTCAAAATACCCGCAGTTTGTAGCGCCGAAGAGCTTTTCTCATTTAAAGCAGCTTGTCAAGGGCTATGTGGGGTATGGCAACAAAATGGGAGAAGGCTGGCTGCTGACTGCGGAGATGTTGGAATTGATAGATTCCGGGGTGAATAATATTGTGTGTACCCAACCTTTCGGGTGCTTGCCCAACCACATTGTGGGCAGGGGCATGATCAGGGCGATAAAGGAGCGACACCCCATTGCGAATATCGTGGCCATTGACTATGATTCAGGCGCCACGCGAATAAATCAGGAAAACCGCATTAAACTGATGCTTGCTAACGCTAAACTGAGCCTTGAAAGGTCAAAAGAAGCGGCAGGTTAAGGGAAAATTTTAACGGCAGTATTGCACCCTCGTTTGGGCAAAATAGGTACATGGGGGTGGCTGTATTGCGTTTCGATATTGAATTTTTCAATGTGTCTGACGATGATGAGGAGGAGAAGGAAAGCGAAAACTCTCCCGAAGGGCAGTCACAGCAGATTGTGGATACGGGGTCTGTTACGGTAAGGAGCAAGTATCCCATCCACTGCCTTACGATTATAGGGCAAATTGAGGGGCATTATGCCCTTGCGCCGAACAATAAAACTACCAAATACGAGCATGTGATTCCGCAAATTGTGGCGGTGGAGGAAAGCAAGGAAATAAAGGGGCTGCTGCTTTTGCTCAACACCATTGGCGGGGATGTAGAGGCCGGCCTTGCCTTGGCGGAGCTGATCGCGGGCATGAAAAAGCCTACCGTATCCCTTGTGCTGGGGGGCGGGCACTCTATCGGCGTGCCCCTTGCGGTGTCGGCAAAGCGTTCCTTTATAGTGCCGTCAGCTACCATGACAATTCACCCCGTCAGGCTAAATGGATTAGTCCTTGGAGTTCAGCAGTCGCTGAACTATTTTGAAAGGATGCAAAACAGGATAACGCGGTTTATAACCAGCCACTCCAAGATTTCTGCTGAAAGGCTGGATGAGCTGTCAAAAAACACCAGCGAGCTTGTAATGGATATAGGCTCAATACTCGACGGAGAGGCAGCGGTAAAGGAAGGGCTGATCGATGAGATCGGGTCTTTGTCCGATGCGCTGGAGTGTCTATATAATATGATTGAGGAAAATGAGGAAAAGTCAAATTAATTCCGCCCTTGGCGGAAGGTACATATAGGAGCAGGGTTATGACAATTATTGAGGCGATTTTGCAGGGAATCATTCAAGGGGCTACCGAATTTTTGCCTGTGTCGAGTTCGGGACATTTGTCGGTTTTCCAATACTTAACCGGCAACAACGGCGAAATGTCGGTTGCCTTCGATGTGATGTTGCATGTAGGCACTCTGGTTGCCGTTTTTGTCGTTTTCAGAAAGAGGATTTGGGAACTAATAAAGGAGTTTTTCTTTCTTTTGCGGGATGTCTTTACAGGGAGGTTTTCCATCAAAAATATGGACCGCAGCCGAAAGATGCTGTTGTACTTATTTGTTTCCACATTCATGACGGCCCTTGTTATGCTGATTCCCCTTCCGGGCGGAAAAAAGCTCATGGATGTATTTGAAGGGGTTGCCGGCGACGGGAATATTGTGGTGGAAGGTTTTTGCTTTTTATTTACCGCCGCACTGTTATTCTTTGCCTCAAAGCAGGCGGAGAAAAGGGCGGGCAAGGATATGGATATAAAGGACGCCATCGCCATCGGGCTCATGCAGGGAGTGGCGGTGCTACCCGGAATTTCCCGGTCGGGTTCCACAAGTTCAGTGGGGCTAATAAGGAGACTTGATCGGGAGGAAGTAATAAACTATTCCTTTATATTGAGCATACCGGCCATTTTGGGGGCGGTCCTTGTAAAGGCGGGGGATATAAAAGATGCACTATCAAGCGGCGCGGCTGGTATAAGGCTATTGCCTTTACTCGTGGGGATGCTTGTGGCTGCCATTGTTGGGGTGCTTGCCATCAAATTGGTTGCCTATGTAATTAAGACAAATAAGCTGAAAATCTTTGCATATTATTGTTTAGTCCTTGGGATTGTCGTTGTGACGGCAGGGATTTTGGAAATAGTGCTCAATCATCCGCTGCAGAAGTACTTTTCGGGTATTTTTTAGGCTGAAAGGATGAGATACCATGGCAGGAAGAAAAAAAGGCAGGACAACGAAAACAGGGAATATCAAAAGGGAAAAGGAAAAGGGCAAGGAAAGAAAAAATAGGCAGGCGTCGGCCGTTGTGCTCTTTGCCTTTGCCGTTCTGCTTATGTGCATCACTGTGATTGAGGGCGGAAGCTTTTGGAAGCTGATGCACGACACCTTGTTTGGATTGCTTTCCTTCAGCGCATTTTTGGTGCCCGTCATACTATTTTACATAGCCATTATCACTGCCTTGGACAAGCCCTTTGGCAAGGTGGCAACGAAACTGTGGCAGGGCGGGCTGTTGGCGGTACTGACAAGCGCCGCGATTCAGCTTTTTTCCACTACCCCAGAAAGTTTTGATGGGTTTTTACGCGGCGTTTCCGAGAGCTTTAAATTGGGAAAGGAGCTCAAAGGCGGGGGAGCTATCGGTGCAATTGTTGGCAAGCCCATGATGGATTTGTTTTCCCCTGTGGGCAGCCGGATAATAATATGCCTTTTAATGTTTGTGTTTCTGATGCTGGTTACTGGAACTACTCTCATGCAGCTTATTGATGCTATTGTGGGAATCTATAAAAGGTTGGCTAAGAAAAAGGAGAGGCCCGAGGAAGAGGAGGAAATTGAGGAGGAAAAGCCCGAACCCAAGTTCAATATAGATGTGCCATTGGAAAACGGGGCTGAGAACGCCGCGACTCCCGAGCAGGATTTAACTCCTTTGGAGAGGCTCGAAAAGGCGGTTGGTGAAAGCCAGCAAACAGAGGAGATAAAGCCTGAGGATTTAGAGACAAAGTCAGAGGCCGAGAGCAGGGCTAAGACTTTTGGGATAGAGTCTCCCGTGCGGGCAGGTGAAGAGCAGAGTGAATATGCTTTCCCTCCCATTGGCCTTATGGATATGCCAAAGGGGCCCAGTCAGTCGGATATTTCACAGGAGTTAAAATCCAATGCCTCAAGGCTTATTGATACCTTGAGGAGCTTTGGCGTTGAGGCCAAAATCGTGGAAATAAGCAGAGGGCCAGCTGTAACTCGTTATGAGCTTCAGCCGGCGCCGGGAGTTAAAATCAGCAAGATTACAAGCCTTGCCGACGACATAGCCTTGAATCTTGCCAGCGCCGGGGTGCGCATTGAGGCTCCCATTCCCGGCAAGGCGGCGATTGGAATTGAGGTTCCAAATAAAAAGGTGAATATCGTGTCGATTCGGGAGTTGGTTGACACCGCGGCCTTTAGGATGTCAAAAAGCAAGCTGACTATTGCTTTGGGCAAGGATATCGCCGGAAATGTGACCTATGCCGATATTGCAAAAATGCCTCATGTGCTTATTGCAGGCGCTACCGGGTCGGGAAAATCGGTGTGTATTAACTCCATAATCTTGAGCCTGTTATATAAAGCTTCCCCACAGGATGTCAGAATGATTTTGATTGACCCTAAAGTTGTGGAGCTTGGGGTTTACAACGGCATACCTCATCTTTTGGTGCCGGTGGTGACGGATCCCAGAAAGGCTGCCGGCGCATTGGGCTGGGCAGTTTCCGAAATGCTTGAAAGGTACAGGGTTTTTGCCGAAAACAATGTGAGGGATTTGAGAAGTTATAACGCTTTGGCGGAAAGGCGGGAAGACCTGCAAAAGCTTCCCCAGATTGTCATTATCATCGACGAGTTGGCAGACCTTATGATGGTGGCGCCAAATGAAGTTGAGGACAATATCTGCAGGCTTGCCCAGATGGCAAGGGCTGCGGGGATGCATCTTGTGATAGCCACCCAGAGGCCTTCTGTGGATGTCATCACAGGTATTATAAAAGCCAATATCCCCAGCAGGATTGCCTTTGCCGTAAGCTCCATGGTGGATTCCCGCACCATTCTGGATATGGGAGGGGCGGAAAAGCTGATGGGCAAGGGCGATATGTTATTCCATCCCGTGGGGGCGGCTAAGCCTACCCGTATTCAGGGCTGTTTTGTCAGTGACCGGGAAGTGGAGGCTGTGGTGAGCTTTATCAAGGCTTCCTGCAAGACCGAATACGACGAGAGCGTAAGTGAAGGCATTGATAAGCATTCCGTGCCCGTCAAGGGCAAAGGCGGGGAAATTGACGAGGAATTTGACGAATTGCTGCCTAAAGCGATAGAGTGCGTTGTTGAGATGGGTGAAGCTTCCACATCTATGCTCCAGAGAAGGCTTAGGATTGGATATGCCCGAGCGGGACGGCTCATGGATGAGATGGAGCAGAGGGGTATAATCGGGCCCCATGAGGGCAGCAAACCACGCCAAGTGCTTATCACCAAGAACCAGTGGCTGGAAATGAAGATAAACGACGATATTATTTAAAGGTTTGCGTATTGGAATATGAGCAGAGGAAAGCCAAATAAACTGAAAATTGCCTATGCCCTTTTGGCGGCGGTTTTGCTGTCTCTCACGCTATTGATTTCCGCAGCGCCGCATTTGGGTTTGCCTATCCCTGCGTGGAGCGACCTTTTTGAGGCTTTTGGGATAGAGATAAAGGCGGAGAATGCCCCCTTTTCTCTTCATGTTATCGATGTGGGGCAGGGAGACTGCATTTTGGTAAAGTCCGGCGGTACTGCAATGCTTGTGGACGCAGGCAGCAGGGGGAACGATGCCAAGATTTTGGCGTATTTGAAAAAGCAAGATGTCAAGAGACTGGATTTTGTTGTGGCAACTCATCCTCATGAGGACCATATCGGGAGCCTTGACAAGATTATCTCGGCAATGGATATTGGGGAGATTATTATGCCGAGGATGTCTTCGGGCGCTACTCCTACCACCCGAACCTATGAAAGCCTGCTAGATGAGGTGGAAAAAAAGGGTATGACGATAACCGCCGCAAAGGCGGGTTTGAGTTTCGATTTAGGGGATGCTGCCGTCAGGGTTTTGTCGCCAATAAAGGACTATGGTAACGACTATAACAATATGTCGGCAGTATTACACATTCAATACAAGCAGTGTTCCTTTATGCTGGTGGGGGACGCCGAGAGCAAGGTTGAAAAGGATATAATCGGCGCCTATGACGATATTGAAGCCGATGTCCTAAAGGTAGGACATCATGGGAGCAAGACTTCCACCACAGGGGCATTCCTTGAGGCAGTGAACCCGAGGTATGCCGTGATTTCAGTAGGAGCGGGAAACAGCTACAATCACCCTGATGACAGTATCCTTGACAGGCTGCGGGCAGGGGGGATAAAATATTTCCGCACCGACTTGAATGGTACCGTTATGGTATTGTGTGACGGGACAGATATTGAGATTAAGACGGAAAAATAATTTGAGGAGGGCTTTTCTTGCGTGAGCTGATTGTTGACAGGTTTGAGGGAATATACTGTATATGCGAGGACAAAGAGCGAAAACTTTTTGCCCTGTCCGTTGCCGATTTGCCCGAAGGGGTGGCCGTGGGTGATGTGTTAATTGTGGACGACGAAAATGGCACGGTGATAATCGACAAAGAGGCGACGGAGAAGCGGCGGGAGGAAATTAGAAAAAAGGAAAACAGGCTATTTAAATAAAAGAGGCGGAAAGCAAATCATGCTTTCCGCCTTTTAGATTGATGTGTCATGAGCAGTAAATTTTGAGGGCCTCGTAGAAAAACTCCGTGGCGCCGGGGGCAATTTTTTCGTAGTATGATTTGAAACGCTCGTCGGTTACATACATAAGCCCCAAATTTTTGTGAGCTTCCTTTGAATAGGCGCCCTCCTGCCAGAACATGCAGAGCCATTCCTTGTGAAGCTCGCAAGCCTTTTGTGCAAGTTCCCCGGCAGGGTCGCCGGTTTCCATGGCTTTCTTTATAGTATCGTTGATTTCCTGTGACAGTCTTTCAACCTTTTCGTACTGCTCCTGTGTCATTGACATTATTTTTGCGTTGGAGGAGTCTACGGTTTCATCCCCGAATTTTTCCCGGGCTTCTTTGCCGTATTTTTCTTCGTTTTCCTCGATCAGCTTTTTCTTGAAACCTTCAAATTTTTCATGATCGCCCATTTCGTATTCTCCTTTCAGTGATTTCAGAGTTTTGCTGACATTTGAAATCAGCCTTTCAATTTGTTCTTTTTTTGAGATGAGGGAGTTAAGGTGGCTTTGCAGTGCCCTTTCCCTATTAAAATCCGGGGCTGTTATGATTTTTTTGATGGTTTTAAGGTCAAGCCCCAGTTCTCGGAAAAAGAGTATCTGCTGGAGTGCGTCCACCTGCTCCCTTTCGTAAACGCGGTACCCGTTTGGGGCTACCCTTGCCGGCGGGAGCAGCCCGATTTCGTCGTAATACCGCAGGGTGCGGGTGCTGATATTTGCCATGCTTGCAAGCTGATGCACTGTATATGCCATTTTCTCACCCCCGTAAAAGTAGTATAAACTATTACGCAGCGTAAATGTCAACAACTTTTTTGAAAAAATAAAAACCGCCCTTTTGAGGCGGTGAGCTATCTTTGCTGTTCTGTTTACATATAGCTGTCGGCGAAGGATTTGGGATGGGAGTGGGTGTAAACCGACAATACAAGCCCAAGGCCGATGAAGTTTGCCAGGGTAGAGGTGCCTCCCGCGCTGAAAAAGGGCAGGGTGATGCCGATTACGGGCACAAGGGAAACGTTCATGCCGATGTTGATGATGGTTTGGAAGAATAACATGCAAAATACTCCGATGCAGATAAAGGAGCCCATTCGGTCCCTTGCATGAGAAGCGGTGCGGAGTATTCTCAGCATAATTGCGGCGAGTATGATGAGTACCGCAAGGGCGCCTAAAAAGCCCAATTCTTCTCCGGCTACCGAAAAGATAAAGTCGTTGTAGTTTTCGGGGACAAAACCGTTTTGAGTGCGGGGGCCGTTAAAGAGTCCACGGCCAAAAAACCTGCCCGAACCGATGGCTATGCGGGCCTGCCACTGCTGCCAGCCGATGCCGGTAATGTCCCGTTCCGGATTGAAAAGAGACAAAATGCGCTCTTTTTGGTGTTTGGCTATAATGCCCGAAAACCAAGCGACAGGCAAAGCAATCCCCGTTGTTATGAGGGTAATTACAAAATATCTGGCTCTCACGCCGGCGGCAAACATCATGCCGATGAATATCAGGGCGAAGATTAGGGCTGTGCCGTCATCCCCTTGGAAGTGTATGAGCAGTACCGGCGCTGCCCCGTGCAGACAAAGAAGGATAAGGTTCAGGGGGCTATTGAGGTTTTCGTGGACATGGTTTAGGTGCCGGGCAAAGGTGATGATAAAGGCAATTTTCAGAAACTCCGAGGGCTGTACGCTCATGCCGCCAGGCAGCATTATCCATGCCTTGTCGGAAGCTGAGCCGTGCTGAACTCCAATGATAAATGTCAGTAGCACAAAGGTGACGGCAAGGGGAGTTATGACCTTCCATAAAAAGCCGATGATTTCATAGTCAATTTTTGAAATAAAAATTGCCACTGTCATGCCTATCAATATGGCAAAGAGCTGGACCAATACCTGTCTTGAGGAGTTAAGGCGCAAGGTGGCGCTGTAAATAAGGAGAAGGCCGTAAAAAGAGGCAGCAAAGACCAAAACCCACAATACTTTGTCGGTTTCCCGTATGTAGTTGGTGATTACTCTGAGCACCTTTTTCATGGATTGTTTTACCGCCTTTGAAGAAAAATACTATGGCACAAGGAAATTTTACTACAACATCTTGTCAAAATCAAGCAAAGATGAGGCAGAATGTGTTAAAAAGGCTTTATTAAAGGAGGAATTTTGTGTTATAATAAGGCGTGTTTGATATGCAACTGATTTTATGGAAAAGTGTGGGAGAGAAATGCTGACAGACATTGAAATTGCTCAAAAAGCCAAGATGCTGCCCATTGGGGAGGTCGCAAGGGAATTGGACATCATCCCCGATGAGCTGGAGTTTTATGGGAAGTATAAGGCAAAGTTGAGTGAGAGCCTTTTTGAACGGGTAAAGGATAATAAGGACGGAAAATTGATTTTAGTTACGGCCATTAACCCCACTCCGGCGGGAGAAGGCAAGACTACAACCACTATCGGGTTGGGGCAGGCCATGAAGCTGATTGGGAAAAAGGCTGTGGTGGCGCTAAGGGAGCCTTCTTTAGGGCCGGTGTTCGGAGTTAAGGGTGGGGCTACCGGCGGCGGGTATGCGCAGGTTCTGCCCATGGAGGATATAAACCTGCATTTTACCGGCGACATGCACGCAATAACGAGTGCCAACAACCTTTTGTGCGCCATGCTGGACAACCATATCCATCAGGGTAACAGGCTGTCTATTGATACCCGCAGGATACTGATAAAGCGGTGCCTTGACATGAACGACAGGGCCTTGAGAAATATTGTCGTGGGCCTTGGCGGCAAGGCGAACGGCGTGCCCCGGGAAGACGGTTTTATCATTACTGTTGCAAGTGAAATTATGGCTATACTGTGCCTTTGCTCCGATATGGAGGATTTGACCCGAAGGCTTGGGGATATTGTTGTGGCCTACACCACTGACAACAATGTTGTAAGGGCAAGGGATTTGGGTGCCCATGGCGCCATGGCGGCGCTGCTTAAAGAAGCAATAAAGCCGAACCTTATACAGACCCTTGAGGGGACTCCGGCATTGATGCACGGAGGGCCCTTTGCCAATATTGCTCACGGCTGCAATTCCGTGAGGGCTACAAAGCTGGGGCTAAAGCTGTCCGATTACTGCATCACCGAGGCGGGGTTCGGCTCCGATCTTGGGGCGGAGAAGTTTTTTGACATAAAGTGCAGGCTAAATGGACTTGTTCCCGCTGCCGTTGTTATAGTGGCCACAATCCGCGCCCTTAAATACTACGGCGGGGTAAAGCGGGATATGCTGGCAGTCGAAAACCTTGAGGCTTTGGAGCGGGGTATAGAAAATCTCGGCGCCCATATTGACAATATGAAGAAGTACGGCATTCCCGTGGTGGTGGCACTCAACCGCTTTGGCACCGACAGTGACGCGGAAATTGAGTTTGTACGGCGCTACTGTAATGAGAGGGACGCTATTATTGCTTTGTCGGAAGTATTTGAAAAGGGCGGCAGGGGCGGCCTTGAGCTGGCGGAAATGGTGTGCAGGGCCGCGGAAATGCCGGGCAATTTTGCTCCGATTTATCCCCTTGATATGGGGATCAAGGAAAAGATACAGACAATTGCAAAGGAGATTTACGGCGCCGACGGTGTGGATTTTGCACCAGCCGCTCTCAAGGCCATTGAGGAAATCGAGGCGCTGGGGGCGGGCAATATGCCTGTGTGCATAGCGAAAACACAGTATTCATTGTCGGACAACCCTGCTCTCCTTGGCAGGCCGCGGGGCTTTAAAATTTCGGTAAATGAAGTGAGGCTATCGGCTGGCGCAGGTTTTGTTGTTGTTCTCACAGGCAATATCATGACTATGCCGGGTCTGCCTCCGTCGCCTGCTGCGGAAAAGATTTATGTGGACAGTGAGGGCAATATCAAGGGGTTGTTCTAATATTAGATTTGGTGAGTTGCCATGTATTCAATGCTGATTAAAACTTATTCCCCTGAAGAAACCGAAAAGGCGGGGGAGTCACTGGGTTCCACCTTAAAGGCGGGGGATGTGGT
Organism: Bacillota bacterium; assembly: GCA_029780875.1. GTDB lineage: Bacteria > Bacillota > Clostridia > Oscillospirales > Acutalibacteraceae > JAKOXU01. The sequence goes on from JAKOXU010000053.1 coordinate 12,003, forward strand.
TGCTCTTTACGGCGGGCTCGGAATGGGCAAGACCTGCTTTGTAAGGGGGCTGGCAAAGGGGCTCGGAATTGAAGCCGAGGTGTCTTCCCCTACCTTTGCCCTTGTAAATGAGTATGAGGGTAAAGTTATGACCCTTTACCACTTTGATATGTATAGGGTGGGAAGCTTTGACGATTTGTACTCCACCGGTTTTTTCGATTATTTGGATTCCGGAGCCGTAATGGCTATTGAGTGGAGCGAAAATGTGGAAGAAGCGCTTCCCGATGAGGTTATCATCGTGAAAATCAGCAGGGGACAGTCGGAAAACGAAAGGGTTATTGAAATATCGGGAGGAGCTGTAAAGTGAAAGTACTTGCCATCGATTGCTCGGCAAAGGCGGCGTCGGTTGCTGTTATGGAGGAAGGTTCCCTTTTGTGCGAAGGTTTTGTCAACACCAAAATCACTCACAGCCAGACCTTGATGCCCATGATGAAGGCTATGCTGGATAGCGCCAAAATTTCCCTTGATGACATTGACCTGCTGGCGGTGTCAAAAGGGCCCGGCTCATTTACCGGTGTGAGGATAGGAATTGCGGCGGTAAAGGGGATTGCCCATGCTAAGGAGCTGCCATGTGTGGGGGTTTCGACCCTCCTTTCCATGGCTATGAATATTGATGAAAGCGACCGGGTTTTGTGCTGCGCTATGGATGCCCGGTGCTCGCAGGTTTACAACGCCCTCTTTGAGGCTAAAGGAGGGGAAATCACTCGCTTGTGCCAGGACAGGGTTTTGACGGTGAGTGAGTTGGCACAGGAGCTTGCCGCAAAAAAAGCCCCCGTTTTGCTATTGGGGGACGGAGCCCGTATATGCTATGACAGTTTTAAGTGTGCAGGCATTGATCTAAAGCTCGCTCCCGAAAACCTTTTATACCAGCGGGCGTATGGTGTGGCAAAGGCGGCTTTAGACGATTATAAAAAGGGGATTTACTGTTCGGCAAGGGAACTTGCGCCTTTATATTTGAGACGCCCTCAAGCCGAACGGGAGCTAAATAGTCGATGCGGTAAACAATAAGGCTCATATTAAAGGAATTAGAAAGTGAAGAATGACAAAAAACAAACATACCCCTCTTTAAAAGGGGTATGTTTGGTGATTTTTGCGTCAAATTATGTCGTCAATGATGTCAAGCGTCCCTGTTGTCGATGTAAAATGTCATTGATTGAAGTTCATCTGATGTAATTATGCGGATTGTCGTGCTTTGGTTTGTCTCAAAGTTGTATTTTATCAGCGTGTATTGCTCTTTTGTAAGATCGCTAAGTCCCTCAGCGATGAAGGCGGTTGTGCTGTCAAGCCAAGCGACAATGTCTCTGTACTTTTCTTCGGGGATTTCAAAGATTCTGCCGGTGAAAATGTTTAGGCTGTATATTTTGAAGTCTCCTGAACGGGTGGTGTAGAAAATGACATTCTCCTTGTCGGGCAGGACTTCCAAAATGTCTGCCCAAATTACTCCGTAGATGTTGTCGGATTCTGATTTAGACGGGTCGGGTGCGCCGAAAACAGGGTCGATTTTTCCGGTGTTTAAATCAATGAGCACTGCGTTTGCCTCTTCATAGAGGCTGACAAGTACTTTGTTGTCATTTAGTTCAAAAACAGTGCCGTAGTTTTCCCCTTCGGCTAGAGTGTATTCGGTAGAGCCGCTCAGTGAGGTTTTGGTTAGCATTAGGTCAATGTTGTGGTTGTTATAGGTAAAGCTGAAGGTTTGTGTGTTGGTGCCGACTGGAAAACCATCGGAATTTGATGGGGCTGTCTGCGGGTTTGCGGGCGTGAGCAGTTTCCAGTAGAGAAATACTGTTAAGATGAGCAATGCAAGGCTGAAAGTAGTAAACGCTTTCAGATTTATAACCTTGTTTTTCATGTGCCCGCGCCCCTATCAAGTACTTTCGACTCTATTATATTACTTTAAATTTGTCTTGCAACATGTGTAACAAGATTGTAACCATTTTTTGCAATATTGTAATAATTTGTAACCTTTTAGTAACAAAAATGTAACCTTTACTCGAGAAAAGGTTACATTTTAATTGCAATTTAGTTTTTTAGGCGGCGCGGAAACCGGACTTATTATCTTGACTTAGCTTTTTTTCTTATTGCCTTGAATACGAAGAAGGCTATCAAGAGCAAGATAAGGGCCGGTATGACATATAATGCGGCAAAGGCTGCCCGCACAAGGTAGTATAGGATGTTTTTGTCGGGGTAGGCGTTAGGGTATTCTTTTTCAATTTCAGCCAAGACTTCAAGGAAGTCGTAAAGTGGCATTAATTTACCGTTTTCCACCGGTTTTTCCGTTTCAAGATAGAGGTAAGGTATGGCGAACTCGCCCTTGTCGGAGTTGAGGTAAATAAAGTCGGAAAAGGCGCCGTCGGCATATCCGGTGACATATTTTATGTCTTTCAGGGCTGTGATACCGGAGTCTTTAAGGAGTTTTGCGAGCTTTTCTTTATCTACGATGTATTCGAGAGACTGCATGTGGCCTATGTCGTCGATGGTGGTGCTGATGTTATATTCGGTTGAGGTGGGGTCAGTCTTTATGTCTTCCTTATAGTTTGTGTTTTTGTATATAGTTGTGGCGCCTACGGGTTTGCCCTGGTACATGATGGGGACAATAAGGCATAGGGCTTTTTCGTTGCCAAAAATTTTTGAAGGGGATTTGACCTTGAGCCAGTGAGTGGCAAACCCAGTTTTTACGCTGCTGTAGTATGCGGAATAAAGCCGGTAGGCGTAAAGGGCAAGGGATTTTTCATGTTCCGCTATGGCGCCTTGAGGAAATATTTCTTCTTCAAAGCCGTATTCGTCAAGGTGGACAGGGGAATTTACGCTTTCGCTTGTTTCCATTTCGGTTTTTAGGCTTTGCCTGTCCTCATTTGTGACTGTAAACTCTTGATTTATTGCTTCCGAAATGGGGACGGCTTTTTCGCCTCCGCATGAGGAGAAGAGCAGCAAAATGCAGGCCAGCAGCAGTACGAGTTTTTTTGTCTTCATTTTTTCAACCTCTTATAATTGATTTTCAAATAGCTTTCCCGATAAAAAGTCGCTTAAAAACCATACTTCTTTCGTTTCAAAGGTTTTGCCCTTTAAATAGTGAAGGCAGCCGGAATCAGAGGTAAAGTCGAACTCGATTTTATGGGAGACAAGGGCCTGGAATTTTGTCTTTGCCTTTTTGATTAGGTGCGGGGGAGAGTATTTTGTGTCGCCCACAATGGGATGTCCGATGGAGGACAGGTGTGCCCTGATTTGGTGAGTCCTGCCCGTTACAAGCTCGATTTCAATAAGGCTAGAGCCGCTTTTTTCTTCGACTACGCGGTAAATGGTCCGGGAATATTTTGCCCCTTGGGTTTCCCCATCGCGCATATACATACGGTTCTGAGCTTTGTCTTTTGTAAGAAAACCTGAAATTTCGCCGGACTTATTATCGGGGCTGCCGAATACCGCGCAAAGGTAGTATTTTTTTATTTCACGGGAGCGCATCTTCTGGTTAAGGACCCGAAGGGAGTCGGCGTTTTTGGCTGCAATCACAAGTCCCGATGTGTTTCTGTCAAGCCTGTTTACAAGGGCGGGGGCAAAGGAGTTTTCCTTTTGTGGCTCATATTCCCCTTTTTTGTACAGGTAGTGGTGGAGCCTTGAAATCAGGGTGTCAATGTAATTGCCATTGTCGGAGTGGGATAAAAGCCCCAAAGGCTTGTCCAGTATTATTATATTGCCGTCTTCATATACTATATTCAAATCCAAAGGTGCTTTTAGAAAATCAAAGAGGTATTCGGGCTTTTCAAAGAATTCGTCGCTGATATACAGCTCGATTTTGTCGCCAACCTTGAGGCGCTCGTTGCCTTTGCAGCGCCTGCCATTTAATTTTATACGCTTCTGCCTAATATATTTATATAGTAATGACTTAGGGATATTTGTCAAGGCTTTGGACAGGAATTTGTCAAGGCGCTGGTTTGCGTCGTTTTCCATAATGACAAGCTCTCTCATTTTTCCACCTCTGGAGCGAAAATTAGATTATTTCCAATATCTTTCTTATTAAGAAAAATTATTTTTACAAAATTAAGAAATCAAAAATATTTTAATGGAAGAGTTTAAAATATTATTCATTTTTAAGGGCTTTAGCGTCAATAATTCTTTGTTTTTGCTTGATTTTCGCTTGCTATATACGCAATTATGCGATATAATTTTATTGTAAATATACTTGCAATTTTTTCTTTGGAATGGCGTGTCTAAAACAAAAGATTGGAAGTGATCGGATGCCGGGAGCTACAATTGGACTGGATTTAGGCACTTCAACGGTACTGGTGTATATGGCGGGAAAGGGAATTGTCCTTCGAGAGCCTTCTGTGGTTGCCTTTGATGTTGAGACCGGTGAGATTGTTAGCATTGGATATGAAGCTTTTAAAATGCTTGGGAGGACTTCCAGTCGGATTGTAGTTACGCATCCCCTTGAAAACGGTGTGGTTGCCGATTTTGAACTGACCCGTGAAATGATCCGTTATTTCCTGCAAAAGGTTTGCGAGTATAAGGTTTTCAAGCCTAAAGTAATAATCAGCGTTCCCAATTATGTTACAATAGTTGAAAAGCGGGCTGTGGCTGACGCCGCCAAGGAAGCCGGTGCCCGCAAGACTTATGTGATTGAAGAGGCTTTGGCTGCGGCAATCGGTGCTGGGGTTGATATTAGCGCTCCCCACGGGTGTTGTGTTGTGGATGTCGGGGGAGGCACTACCGATATAGGCATAATTTCCCTCAACGGGATTGCGGTTTCATCCTCCATTAAAGTGGCGGGAAATACCTTTGATGATGAAATTATAAGGTATTTAAGGTCAAAACACAATGTGCTGGTGGGAGAGAGAACCGCGGAAAAAATCAAGACGGAAATTGGAAGTTTAGTACCATTGGATACCGAGCTAAAGACTGTGGCAAAGGGCAGAAACCTTTTGACAGGGCTGCCCCAATCGGTTGAAGTGTCTTCAACCGAATTATTGGAGCCATTGCGGGCTGTGGCCATGCAGATTGTGGAGGCTATAAAGGATGTCTTGGAGCAGGCTACCCCAGAGCTCATATGCGACTTGTTTGAGGACGGCTTGGTGCTGACGGGTGGAGGTTCATTAATTAAAGGGATGCCGGAACTTATTCTTCAGGAAACCGGGGTGTCCGTCAGAGTTCCCGAAGACCCGGTGGCGTGTGTTGTGAAGGGTACGGGAATGGCGCTAAAATACGCCGACCTGTTGTTTGAAGAATAAGTTCAATCCCCGCAGGTTGACTGTGGGGATTGGCTTAAATTAAGAGGTTTTTTCTTTGAGCTTTTTCACCATGATTTTTGCGGCTTTGTAAATATCACCGCATCCGAGAGTGATGACGAGGTCGCCGCTTTGGGCGTTGTCAAGAATATAGTCGGAAATCTTTTCAAAGCTGTCAAACCAGACAGAGCCTTCTATTTTGTCCGCCAAGTCTTTTGTGTGGATGTTGTAGGTATTTGTTTCACGAGCACCCATGATTTCCGATAGGACTACCCGGTCGGCAATTTTCAGCACCCTTGCAAACTCCTCAAGAAAAAGGGCAGTTCTTGAATAGGTGAAGGGTTGGAAAACCGCCCAGACTCTGTTGTACCCCATTTGCATGGCGGTATTAAGGGTTACTTCAAGTTCCTTCGGATGATGGGCATAGTCGTCGGCAATTGTGATTCCCTTCAGTTTGCCCAGAATTTCAAATCTTCTGCCGGCGCCTCTGAAGTTTTTCATGGATTTGGCTATTTTGTCGAAGCTCACTCCATGCCGGAAGGCAGCGGCTGTCGCTGCCAAGGCGTTGTAAACATTGTGGATGCCAGGGATTGAAAGGGAGATGCGGCCAATCCTTTCTCCGTTATGCATTACATCGAATTCCGGAAAGCCATCTTCTCCCGTGGTAATATTGGCGGCGCGCCACTGGCAGCTACTGCCAAGGCCGAAAGATATAATTTCTTTTTTTGTACCGCTTACGGCTTTGAGGGTATTTTCATCGTCTTGGTTAATAATAAGAATGTCAGAGGTGTTTGATGCAAACCTTCTGAAGGAGGCGATAATGTTTTCCAAGGTGCCGAAATAATCGAGATGGTCGGCGTCAATATTTAGAATTATTGATGTATTGGGGGAAAGCTTAAGGAAAGTATCTACGAATTCACAGGCTTCACAAACAAACAAATCGGAATTTCCAACTCTGCCATTGCCGTCGATGAGAGGCAGTTTCCCACCGATTACAGCAGACGGATCCAACCCGGCTTCGACAAAAATTTGTACCAGCATTGATGTGACTGTGGTTTTTCCGTGAGTTCCGCTGACAGCGATTGTGTTATTATAATGTTGTGAAACAATGCCTAATAGTACAGCTCTGTCCATTATGGGAATGCCCCTTTTGGCAGCTTCCGCAAGCTCCGCGTTGTCGGGTTTTACCGCGGCGGTATGCACCACAAGTTCTGCGTTATCTATGTTTTCAGCCTTGTGTCCCATAAAGACCGGTATCCCGAGGGACTTTATCCTGTCAAGGGTGTCTCCTTCGTTTATGTCGGAGCCTGTAAGGCTATAACCTTTATGGTGCAGAATCTCGGCCAAGGGCGCCATGCCGGAGCCCCCGATGCCTACAAAGTGTATGCGCTTTACCTTGCCGAGAATATTATCAAAGTTTGTTGCCATTGTTTCACTCCTATTCTTTTGATGAGCACATCTATATTATATTGCCTATCAAGGGAAAAATAAACACTTTTTTTAATATAGGCTGCAGGCGACAAGTTAGCGTCAGATAATTGTTCCATGCTCTTGCATAAGTTTTTAGCTGATGATTATAATAATTACCAAGGAGGCATATTTATGAACATTACCGAAGTCAAAATCAGGCACATTTATCCAGAAGGAAGGTTGCGTGCGATTGTATCAATGACAATTGACAATGAGTTTGTAGTTCATGATATAAAGATAATCGAGGGTCCCGAGAGGGTCTTTGTGGCTATGCCCAGCCGCAAAGAGGCCGACGGAACTTATAGGGATATCGCGCATCCCATAAACGCCGAGGTCCGCAAAGAGTTAGAGGATATGATTATCGCCGAGTACACCAGAGTTATTAAGAGTATGGAATAACGACTGATGCCAAAGGGTTCGACAAAATTTGACAGCACTTTTTTGGGGTGCGGTAGCCTGCAAGGTGAGGACATGAATGATTCCTTCAAGTTCAAGTTACCGGGTTATGTATCTGAATGTATCGGCAAGATTGAGGGGGCAGGGTTTCAGGCTTGGGTGGTAGGCGGTTCCATCAGGGATTTGCTGCTTGGTTTGTGCCCTTTGGATTACGACATTGCCACCGATGCCCTGCCCCATCAGATTATGTCAATTTTCCCCTCGACATTGCCGATAGGGATAAAACATGGCACTGTGAGTGTTAGGGTTTCCGAAAATTATTTGGAAGTTACCACTTTCAGGTCGGAGGGCAAATATTTCGACAACCGCCGGCCTTCAGAGGTGGAATTTTTGTCGGAAATTGAAGATGATTTAGCTAGAAGGGACTTTACAATCAACGCCATGGCCTATTCGCCGACGCGGGGATTTAAAGATCCCTTTTTTGGTGAAAAAGACCTTGAAAAGGGGATTGTCAGGACCGTTGGAGACCCGCAAGAGCGCTTTGGTGAGGACGCTTTGCGTATTTTGCGGGCCTTTCGCTTTGCCTCGGTATTAAACTTTGGAATTGATGAGGACACCTCAAAAGCTGCTCTTGACATGGGAAGCACCCTTGCCAATATCAGTGTTGAAAGGATAAGGGATGAGCTTGTAAAGCTCCTTGGAGGTGCAAAGCCTTCCGTAATCGGGCCTTTGGTTGAAACGGGCGCCCTTGCATTTTTAGGAATAAAGGGCGGGACGGACCTGCGGGTTTTGGATAAAGTTGAAAATGAGCCCTATACAAGGCTTGCGGTTTTACTGTTTTTGTGCGGCGGGGAAAAGGTGGCGATGAGAAAGCTCAAACTCTCGAACAAGAATGCCCGAGAGGTGGCCGGCATACTCGATGTGCTGATGGGCTCCCTGCCAAAAAGCAAGTTTGATACAAAAAAACGGCTGCAAAGCAAAAGCCTTTACACCTTGGAAAGTGGCGTAAATGCTCGGAGTGTGCTTCTTGGGGAAGATGTGTCGGAACCTCTTTGGTGGATAAAGGAGATAGTTGAAAACAAAGAGCCCTATAAAATTTCCATGCTCAATGTCAAGGGCGGTGACCTGCTGGCGCGGGGGCTTTCCGGAAAGGATGTGGGCAGGGCTTTGGAGAAATTGCTGGATTTAGTGCTGGAAAGGCCGGAACTTAACAATAAAGAAGATTTGTTAAGGTTGCTTGAAGAGCTGGAAATGTAGTTATTTATTCTTTCGACGGGCAAAAGGTATCACATTGAATACATACCCCCCATAAAATGTTATAGAACATTTTATGGGGGGATTTTATGCGTGAAGGCATTAGGTTTCTCTTGATAGGCGGTGATTTGAGGTACCGTTACCTGGCAAAGGAACTGCTTGCCAATGGGTATAAGGTTTGCGTATACGGCTTTGAAAGCGAGGAGATAGATACTTCCGATGACTGTGGGAGCCCTTCCCTTAAGGAGGCAGTAGAGCAAAGTAATGTAATCGTGCTGCCTTTGCCAGTGACAGTGGACGGCAAGACCTTAAATGCACCTTATTCCAATGTGCCAATTTTGATAGAGTCGCTTTTTGAGCTTATAACCGGCGATAAGCTGGTTTTGGGCGGCATTATACCGCAGGTTATAAAGGATGTGGCAAGGGAGAGAAACCTTCAGGTCATTGACTTTTTCGAAAGGGAAGAACTTTCAGTGCTCAATGCCATTCCCACTGCGGAAGGGGCGGTGGCAATCGCCATGGAGGAGTTGCCCATCACTATTCACGGCGCAAAATGCCTTGTTACAGGCTATGGGCGTGTGGGCAGGCTTATGGAAAAGACCCTCAATGCCTTGGGGGCAAAGGTTACTGTTGCCGTGAGAAGTTCAAAGGATATGGCGTGGTTAAAGGTTCACTGCACTGACAGCATGAATATCGGGCAGCTTGCCGCAGAAAACCTGTGCGACTTTGATCTTGTAGTGAATACCGTGCCCGTCACTGTCCTGACGGAGGATGTGCTAAAGCGGTTTAAGGAGGATGTGTTGATTATAGACCTTGCATCAAAGCCCGGCGGGGTAGATATGGAGGCCGCAAGCAGGCTGGGCCTTAAAACTATATGGGCGTTGTCGCTTCCTGGAAAGGTTGCGCCCAAAACTGCGGGGATAATTATAAAGGTTACCATACTGAACATACTTGAGGAGAGAAAGACATGAATGGCTTGACGGTAGGATTTGCAATATGCGGCTCCTTTTGCACTTTTTCAAAGGTTTTTCCCTGCCTTGAGGCCTTAAAGGAAAAGGGAGCCGATATTTATCCAATTATGTCGGAAATCGCGTACAGTACCGATACTCGCTTTGGAAAGGCAGAGGAGCACCGGGAGAAAATCACGGCTATTTGCGGACGGGGTATTATCCATACAATAGTGGATGCAGAACCGATAGGCCCCAAAAATCTGCTTGATATATTGATTATTGCGCCTTGTACCGGGAATACCTTGGGTAAGATGGCATCGGGGATAACCGATAGCTCTGTAACTATGGCCGCAAAGGCGCAGTTGAGAAACGGGCTGCCTGTGCTCATAGCCGTTTCCACAAATGACGCCTTGGGGACTTCGGCTAAAAATATCGCCATATTGATGAACAAGAAAAATGTGTTTTTTGTGCCCATGAAGCAGGATGACCCCGTAAAAAAACAAAACTCCATGGTGGCGGATTTTAATTTGCTGATACCTGCAATGGAACAGGCACTGATTGGCAAACAGATTCAGCCGGTAATGCAATAAAAAACACTACCGATATGCGTTTATATCGGTAGTGTTTTTGGATTTCAGTTAGGGTTAGTTAATTGACTTTTTCGGGATCAGTACAAAGGTAACCGCAGAAAGTGCCAGAACAGCCATTAATATATAGAGAGTATTTTCGTCACCTGTTTTGGGTGGTTCGGTTATTGATCCGCTTGTTTCCTCAGATTCGTTTTTTGACTGTTGGGGGGGTTGAGATGACTCCCCTTCTTCCGGTTCGGAGGATTCATCGTTGGGTTCTTCAGAAGGCACTTCAGAAGGCTCCTCAGAAGGTTCCTCGGACGGCTCCTCAGAGGGGTCTTCGGATGGTTCCTCGGGAAATTCTGCTGCTTTGACGAGCATAATGTCATCAATTAATACTGATTCGTCGTCAACAGAGTTGTTGAACTCTAAAAGGAGCCTGAACGAATCAGATAAAATATCACTGTCAATATTGGTTATATTATTTGCATCCCAGTTTGTAACCTTCAAAGACTCAAAGGGCATCAAGAGATATCCTACAAAGTTTTCAGGCAGTGTGAGGAAAACCCAGTTGGGATCGCCAAACGCAAAATTGATTTCAATGGTACCGTCGTCATGAATTAGGCCATAGGGAGCACCATCAAAGATTGAAATAAAGTTTTTCTGTGCATCAATAATAGAAACTTTAAGGGTATACTGGCGAGTTGTAATGGAACTTGTGTCAATCCAGAAGGATATACAATCATAATCGCTGTAATCTTCAAAGCCGTCATTAATCATAAGGTCAAGGCTGTTACATCCGTTAGTTTGGGTCATGTGGTTAACTAACAACATATCATCTTGGACTTCCAGGTAGTCAATTGACCAGGGGCTATATGCCCACAAAAGACCTTCGCCTTCCCACAGGGCGATATCCGAAGTTTCAGCGCCGTCAAAATCCCAGATTACAACTATTTCATCGGTGTCGGCGGAAGCGCTAAAGGCAACAAGTGAAAACATCATTAAGATTGTCAATAGAACTGAAATTCGCGCTGTTAGTTTTTCATAAAGTTTCCTCCTAAAATAATAATTTTTGAGTTAATAAGTATTTGTCTCTTACTTATTAACTATAATGCCCACAAGACGCAATAATTGGGAATTTACAAGCCAATATTATACTGTTTTTACAAATAAGTCAAGCGATAAATTAACAAATTTTTAATAGTTTAGTTCATGAGTTGTTTTGGGAGAATGCAACCGCTTTAGAGGGTTCAACACTCCCTCGTTTATAGGGAAAAAAGATAAATTTGTGTTTTTATGATACATTATTGAGTTTTGTATAACTTTACAATAGGTGTTTTTTCGGGATTATGTTTTGTAGATAGTCGAAAACTGCATAATAATGCAAATTGCTATTGACAAATATTTAAATAAGATGTATTTTAAAAGGTGTAGCAGCCAAGGCGCTGTGTGAGTGGTATCACACATCGCCTTTTCTTTGTATTGCAAAGGAGGACATTAAATTGGAAAAGTTTAATGTAACTGAAAGCTTCGGCTCGATGGTATTTAATGATGTGGTAATGCGCGAGCGGTTACCAAAAGAAACATACCGTTCCCTTAAAAAGACGATAATTGAAGGAAAGCCCCTGGAGTATTCCGTGGCGCAGGAAGTGGCTAATGCCATGAAGGAATGGGCAATTCAAAAGGGCGCTACCCATTACTGCCACTGGTTTGTTCCCATGACGGGCATCACGGCGGAAAAACATGATTCCTTCATTGCTCCTACCGGTGACGACCGGGTTATAATGGAGTTTTCGGGCAAAAATCTGATTAAAGGCGAGCCCGACGCGTCATGTTTCCCTTCAGGAGGGTTGAGGGCAACCTTTGAGGCAAGGGGATATACCGCATGGGATCCCACCTCTCCCGCCTTTATAAAGGACAATAGCCTTTACATACCCACTGCATTTTGTTCATATACCGGCCAGGCTCTCGACGAAAAAACTCCTTTGCTGCGTTCCATGGATGTCATTTCAAAACAGACGGTAAGGCTGCTGAAACTCCTTGGCTACAATTCCGTAAAGCGCGTATTCCCGATGGTGGGGCCAGAACAGGAATACTTCCTCATCGACAAGGCCTTTTATGAAAAGCGGCCCGACCTTGTGCTGACGGGCAGGACATTGATTGGTGCCATGCCTCCAAAAGGGCAGGAAGTGGAAAACCACTATTTGGGAACCCTTAAGCAGAGGGTGTCCGACTTTATGAAGGAGCTGGATATTGAGCTTTGGAAGCTTGGGGTTATGGCAAAGACTAAGCACAACGAGACTGCCCCGGCCCAGCACGAACTGGCACCCGTTTTTACCATTGCCAATATTGCCACAGACCACAACCATTTGACAATGGAAATGATGAAGAAAATAGCGCTAAAGCACGGGCTTGTTTGCCTGCTGCACGAAAAGCCCTTTGCCGGCGTCAATGGCTCGGGCAAGCACAACAACTGGTCCCTCTTGACCGATACCGGCAAAAATTTGTTGGAGCCCGGGGAAAATCCCGTGCACAACAAGGTCTTTTTGCTGATTTTGTGCGCTGTGATACAGGCTGTTGACGAATACAGTGATTTGTTGCGGCTGTCTATTGCCGGCCCCGGCAATGACCATAGGCTTGGCGGGCATGAGGCTCCTCCCGCAATCGTCAGCATCTATTTGGGAGATTATTTTACAAACCTCCTTGAAAATATTAGGGCGGGGAAAACCGAGGTGGTGGAGGAGAGTCAGATTCTGTCCACGGGCGTTTCCGCCTTGCCCTGCTTTGTACTTGACAATTCCGACAGGAACAGGACTTCGCCCCTTGCCTTTACCGGCAACAAGTTCGAGTTGAGAATGCTGGGCTCTTCGGCGTCGGTGGCGGGGTGCAATACCATAATTAATACAATTGTCGCCGACGCCATTTCCCGCATGTGCGACAAAATAGAAGCCGGCGGAGATATAGACGGAATTGTAAATGAGATTGTCAAGTCCATAATGGAAGACCACAGCAGGATTATTTTCAACGGCAACAACTACTCCGAGGAATGGAAAAAGGAAGCCGAAAGAAGAGGTTTGCCCAACAACTACAACACCGTGGACGCCATTGAATGTATTCTGAAAGAAAAGAATATAAAACTGCTGACAAAGCACAAAGTTTATTCTGAAGTTGAGCTGCAGTCAAGATATGAGATTTTGAATGAAAACTATGTCAATACCATAAGGGTAGAGGCTCTTACCTTGAAAAGCATGGTCAAGGAGCAGGTGCTACCTGCCTGCGTTAAATATTTGGTCACACTGACCGACAGCTATAACAGCGCCCAAAAGACCGGCCTCGACCTTGACATTGCCTTCCTTGAGGACAATATCAAAGCGCTTGCCGGTGATGTCGCCGAGCTTTCACGGAGACTTGGAAAGCTTGAAAAGAGCATTGAGGAGTCGGCAGAATGCGGTTTGAAGCTGCGAGACAGGGCGGTAAGCTATCGGGATAAGGTGCTTGTGGACATGAACTCCGTCAGGGAGGTATGCGACAGGCTGGAGGGCGTGGTGGCTAAAGAATTCTGGCCCTTCCCTTCCTACTATGAATTGCTTTTTAAGCTGTAAGCTTCTTTCACAGGTGCGGGGGTGAGTGCTTTGCTGCGGGATTGGAATGCGGAGACAGAAAAAAGGGTGGAGTTTATAAGAAACCTGCTCAAAGACAGCGGGGCAAAGGGCATCGTTTTCGGCAACAGCGGCGGTAAGGACAGCGCTCTTGTGGGGATTTTGTGTCGCAAGGCTTGTGAAAACACCTTGGGGCTCATTATGCCATGCGGCAGCAAAGTGAATTTGACTACCGACAGGGAGCACGCGCTGCTTGTGGCGAAAATGTTTGACATTATGACAGAGGAAATCGATTTGGGGCAAATAAAGGAGCTCTTTTCCCAAAAATTAAAGGAAGTTTTCGGCGATATTTCTCCACTTGCCCTTGCAAATTTGGGCCCCCGGCTTCGTATGGCTGCCCTTTATGCTGTGGCTCAATCGAGAGGCTGTCTGGTGGCGGGTACCAGCAATAGGTCGGAAATGACAATGGGGTATTTTACAAAGTGGGGGGACGGCGCCTGCGACTTTAATCCCATCGCAGATTTGACTGTGACGGAAGTATATGAGTTTTTAAGGTTTTTGGACGCGCCGGAAGGGATAATAAACAAGCCCCCTTCAGCCGGACTTTGGGAAGGGCAGACCGATGAAGGGGAGATGGGTATAACTTATAGGGAGATTGACGACTATTTGCTGTATGGCAAGGCAAGCCCGGAATCCATAGAGAAAATTAAAACAGCCTTTGTCAAGACCAGTCACAAACGGGAGATGCCGAAAAAATATTCAGAATAAGAAACCGCGGGTCAAATACCCGCGGTTTTTAATTAGAAATATCAGTGTTAAATTAAAATAACAAAGTCATTTGTGTTCGTTTAAGGCAATTATGTATTATTAAAATATCAGAGACCTTTTAAATGGGATGGGTTCCTTTATCCTCACCCTGTTGTTTTTCAGGACATTGGCGCCGTTTTCTTTTGCGTAATTAAGGAACCATCCAAGTCCTTTCTTATCCAAAAACTGCGCAAACTCTCTATATACCGGCTTACGGGTGGAGCAATTGTGGCAGTCGGTGCCTATGAGGTGTACGAAATTGTGCTTAATGAGCTTTTGGATGAAGCATCTGTTTAGGTTGTTTATGGAACAGGTGTTTATCTGAATGAGACAGCCAAGCTCAATTAGGTCTATGATGGTGTTGGGAACTCTTTTAAAATATGAATAGTTTTCAACATGAGATATGATTGGGATGATGTTGTAACTGTAGATTAACTGCTCGATGTTGTAAAGGGTCTGCTCAATATTTCCGGCAAGATTAAGCTCCACCAACATATAGTTGGTGTTACCGATTTTAAGACGATCTAGATCCGGGTTTAAGAACAAGTTCTTATGCAATAATACTTCCGAACCTAAGGTAAAAGAAAAATCATTATCGGCCAGTGCCTCGACTAGAGCCTCAAATGATTTATCCCTTTGGTCGACAAAGATGTCTATGCTTTCTTTTAAGCAATAATAGTGTGGTGTCAAAACTATGTCGGTAATACCCTGAGATTTTAGAGATTTAAGCATTTGAACCGATTCTTCAATTGAACTGGGACCGTCATCAATGTTTGGCAGGATATGCGCGTGAAAATCAATCATAATTATCACTCATAAATCTGAAATATTAACTGTATTCTTTGTAGCCTCTGTAACCGTACTTTTTCTTGTAGCCCAAAATATTTTCTTCGTAGGAATCGTTGAGGACAAAGCCTAACACTTTAGTGTCTGCCAGTTTAAAGCTGTTCAGGGCTTTCTGAACCTGATCGTGAGTGCTGATATTCTGCCTTGTAACGATTATTGTGCCGGAAACCTCCTTGGAGATGCTCAATGCATCTGACACCACATTGACGGGGGGTGAGTCGATGATTATATACTCGTAATACTCTTCAAGAGTTTTCAATAAGCCTTGAAATTCTTTTGATGCGATGAGTTCGGAAGGGTTTGGAGGTATAAGCCCGGAGGGCATAAAGTCCAAATTGTTATAGCTTGTGTGGGATATTACCTCTCCCAGTTCGTTGAGCCCGCAGAGAAAATTTGTCAGGCCGGGGTAATATTTTGTCTTAAAATAAAGGTGACAGACTGGCTTTCTCAAGTCAGAGTCAATCACAAGGACCTTGCTGCCCATTTGAGACAAAGCAATCGCTGTATTGACGCAAGTAGTGGTCTTGCCTTCGTTGGGAAGTGCACTTGTGAAGAGTACCTTTTTGCACTCCACATTGGGGAGAGCAAAGATAAGATTCAGCCTTAATGATTTGAAGGCTTCAACAATTTGAAAGGGAGTTTTTTCGTTAAGGATATGGATGTTCCTTATTCGATTTTTGGCATTCTTCCTACTCATCACTTCGCACCTCTGGATTTCACATCGAAGTCGGGTATTGTCCCTAAAACGGGCAAGTTATATCGCTTTGTTAGCTCTTCCGACGCCTTTACCGTAGCGTCAAATAATGAGAGGAGATATGCCAGCAACAGGGATAGGACAAACCCTAACATTAAGCTTATTGCCGTATTTTTTGGTATATTTGGAGAGGCGGGTTTTGTGGGGATTTTTGCCGTGGAGATTACTTCCACTTTGCCGGAGTTTACAACCCTTGATATTTCTTCAGGCGCCAATTCCGCAATTTTTTGGGCTATTATTTGGGCATGTATGGGATCGGCGTTTTTAACTTTTATTTCAAAGACTTCGGTGTTGGGGATGCCCTTTATCGTGGTCATTTGTTTGATTTTGGTTGGGGTGTAGTCAAGACCGATTTGATCCGTTACCATTGACAAAAAGTCATCGCTGCTCAAAATTACTACATATGTGTTTATAATGCGTTCGCGGTATTGCAAATCGGTTAAGGATTGTTTGTCGTTGGAACCCTGCTTGTCGTTACCCTGGACATACAGGGTTGTGGAGGAAATGTATTGGGGAGGAATTACATAGTTTGAAATGAGAAAACCCAATACAGCACTAATAATAGTGAAGAATACAATAAACCATATTCGTTTTAGAAAAATTGATAATAGTTCATTTAAGCTGATTTCAGCATTCATCAAGAAATAACACCTTTACAAATTATTTGCTTGTAGAGCATTTCAATCATTAAAATTATACTACAATGTGAATTATTGTCAAGTTATTTGTCGAGAAAGGTTGTTGTTGACTTTTATTGTCAAAAAACATAAAATAATAATATCTCTTTTGTATATTTTATTAACTTAATTTTGAATTGTTAATTGAATTGTTAATATAGGGGGATATATTTTGAACAGGATATTGGGCAAATTGATGAAAAAATCTTTGCTTATTATACTGGACACTACTATTGTGATTTTTTCTGTCATACTGGCTTACGCTTTGAGATATGACAATCTTTTTCAATGGTTTTCGACTGAATACGACGGATTGCGCCTGATGATATTATTCAGCCTGATTTCCTCTGCCATTTTATCCAATGCCTTGCTTGACTGCTACAACAATATTTGGAGGATGGCAGGCATTGCTGAAGCGATGCGGCAGTTTTCCGCCTCTTCTTTGGCTACAATATTGAATATAGGTTTTTTATATGTTATCGATATTTTTTATAAAGCAGGACTTTTAACGGGGATTATTCCTCTTTCGGTTGTGTTGATAGCAGTCTTGTTTCAATTTTTGTTGATGTGCTGCTTAAGATTTACCTACAGGATTCTATCCGAATCTATAAATAAATTTGTTAAGATGTTTTTCAAGAGCAAAAAGGTCAGGGTCATTGTTTATGGTGAAATTGATGACGCAAAACTTATTATTGAAAAGATTAGGAGCGACAAATCCCATGATAAGATTGTAACTGCCATTATTGAAGACAAGCCCTTGTCGAGCAACAGATCCACTATTTGCGGGATCCGTGTTTACGACGGCGGGCTGGACGCTTTAAGGCAGAAAATTAAGAGTTACTCTGCCCACGAAGTTATAATTTCAAACAGGACCCTTGACAGAAGCAGGCTCCTCAATATCATCCAGCTATGCAGGCAGTTGCAATGTGAGCTTAAAGTGTTTAAAGGGATTGAGGATTACGACTTTGACAAGGGTTATTTGAGGGAGATAAATATAGAAGATTTGCTGGGAAGGTCTCCTATCCAGTTGGATATCGATGAAATCAGGAAATTTATTGAGGGGAAGACTATCTTGGTGACTGGCGGGGCCGGCTCTATCGGCTCGGAAATCTGCCGTCAGGCCCTAAATCTGAAATGTGAGAAACTGATTATATTTGACCATTGCGAAAACAGCCTTTTTAACCTTGAAAATGAGCTGCTCGAACATTTTGACAAAAACAGGGTTGTGGTGGTTGTCGGGTCGGTCCGGGATGAGAAGAGGCTTGCCGAGACCTTTTCGAAGTACAGGCCAGAAGTGGTCTTCCACGCTGCAGCCCATAAGCATGTGCCTTTGATGGAGGCAAATTCCATTGAAGCCATAAAGAACAACATCTTTGGCACCTACAATGTAGCAACGCTGGCTATTGAATACGATGTAGAGAACTTTATCTTGATTTCCACCGATAAGGCCGTCAACCCCAAGAATGTCATGGGCGCCACAAAGCGGGTCGCGGAAATGATTATTCAGACCCTAAATTATAGCAGCCCTAAAACAAATCTTGCCGCTGTCAGGTTCGGCAATGTCCTTGGCAGCAGCGGTAGCGTTATACCTTTATTTAAGAGCCAGATTGAAAAAGGCGGGCCCGTGACTGTTACCCATCCTGAAATAGTGCGGTACTTCATGACAATTCCGGAAGCTGTTCAGCTTGTCATGCGCGCGGCATCCCTCGCGAAGGGTGGGGAGATATTTATCCTCGACATGGGCGAGCCTGTAAAAATCCTTGACCTTGCAAAAGATATGATAAGGCTGTCCGGTTATGAGCCCGACAAGGATATAAAAATTGTCTTTACCGGGCTGCGTCCCGGAGAAAAGCTGCATGAAGAGTTAGTTTACAACGATGAATTAACAATCAAGACAAAAAGTAACAAAATCTTTATCTGCAACGCGAACCATATTGATAAAAACTTTTTTACCAAACTGGAAGGGCTAAAGGAGCAGATAAAGGACGAAAGGGACTTGGACTGCCGCATTGCGCTTAAAGATCTGGTAAAGGAGTATGATTATACCGAAGAATCCGACGGGGTGGCGAAGACGGTCGGCGATAACATTGTGGAAATGAAGAGCGCGGCGGGGTATGCGGCATCAGTTGTGCAATAAAAGGGTAGTTATAATAATTATAATAAAACAGCGACGACTAAAACAGCGACGGCAAAGTTTACTTGCCGTCGCTGTTTTAGTCGGAATGTCGATTATTTTGAGCAAATTAGGCTGTTGTTGTTTTGAAGGTAATTGAGTTGGGCCACAATGTCGCCATCCTTGAAATAAAGGCGCGGGACCCGCTTGCCGATAAGGCATACGGTTTCGTAGTTGATGGTGCCGGCGATGTCGGATACCTGTTCCACCGAAATATGCTCGTTGCCGTCATGCCCTATGACAGTAACTGTCATTCCTGCAGTTACTCCCTCTATGTCGGTAACATCTATCATGCACTGGTCCATGCTGATTGTGCCGATAACTGGGGCCCTTTTGCCACAGACAAGCATGTTTGCCTTTCCCGACAAAACCCTTGTGTATCCATCGGCATAGCCAATGGGTAGGGTGGCGACCTTTGTCTTGCGGGCGGCGGTAAAGCGGTGGCCGTATCCTATGGAACAGCCCGGTTCAATAGTCTTGTGCATTGAGATTACGCTCTTTAACTCCATGGCTGGGATAAGGTCAACTCCTCTGATGTGGGGGGAAGGGTAGAGTCCATAGAGTATGATTCCCGGTCGAACCATGTCAAGGTGCATTTCCGGGTGGGACAAGGTGGCGGCGCTGTTGCAGCAGTGGCGCAGTTCAAAGTGGATATTGTCTTTTTGTAACGCCTCGGTTACATTCAAAAATAGCTCAAACTGCTTCTTTGTCTGGGAGTTATCGTGTATTCCTTCATCAGCCCGGGCAAAATGAGTATAAATGCCCCTTGCCGCGATGTTTTTCATGGTGCAAATCTGCTTTGCCGTTTCCACGACATTTTTTATGTCCTCACAGACCGGAATGCCAATGCGGCCCATGCCTGTGTCCAGCTTTATGTGAATGTCGATATCAACGCCGCAAAGACCGGCGCTTTCTGAAAGCTGGCGTGCATATTCAAGGGAGAAGACCGTTTGAGTGAGGTTGTAGTCTTTGAGAATTTTGGCCATTTCCGGCGGGGTGTATCCCAAAATGAGAATGGGCTTGTCAATTGAGTTTTTACGGAGCTGCAGGGCTTCTTCGATATTGGAGACTCCAAACCAGTCGGCACCTGCCTCCTGAAGCTCCATGGAAACCCGCTCGGCGCCGTGCCCATATCCGTCAGCCTTCACAATGCACATGATTTTGGTGCCGCAGTTAATGTTCTCACGCAACCTTTTAAAGTTGGAACTGATAGCGTTGAGGTTGATTTCCGCCCATGTGCGCTTTAGAAAATTCATGGTTTCATCCGCCTTGAAAATATTTGAATTTGAATAAGACTATTATATTCCTGTCAACGCCTTTCGTCAACAAGAATGCAATATCTTATATGACAGGGATAATATTTTTAGAAGTATATTGGCTCGCAATTGGAAAGGTAAAAGTTTTTGCAAGGGAAAACATATTATTTACATATTCATTGATATAGTTTATAATAGCAAAGATTATACTTGAAAATAGAAATCCCGAGGTGAGGAATTTGTATAAAATTGTGGAAAAAAGGGTTCTAAATCCCCACATGACCCTTATGGTGGTAGAGGCTCCTTATGTCGCAAAGAAGGCCCTTGCCGGGCAGTTCATAATATTAAGGGTGAATGAGACAGGCGAAAGGATACCTTTGACTATTGCCGATTATGACAGGGAAGCTGGTACCGTGACCATTATATATCAAAAGGTCGGGGCCACCACGATGATGTTGGATGAGCTTAATGTGGGAGACAGTATCCTTGATTTTGTCGGTCCATTAGGGTTGCCCACAGAGATTGAGGGATATAAACGCGTAGCCGTAATCGGAGGCGGTGCCGGGTGCGCCATAGCTTACCCCGTTGCAAAGGCATTTTACGAAAATGGGGCAAAGGTTGACTTTATTGCCGGGTTTAGGAATAAGGAATTGATTATACTTGAAGAAGAGATTGGAAAGGTCAGCAACAGCTTTACTATCATGACTGACGACGGGTCTAACGGCAACAAGGGCTTTGTCACTGTGGAACTGCAGAAGAGGATTGATGAGGGCGCAGAGTATGACCTTGTGGTGGCAATAGGGCCCCTTGTCATGATGAAGGCGGTTTCCGATATAACCAAAAAATATGGGATAAAGACAAAGGTAAGCCTTAACCCCATTATGATTGACGGCACCGGAATGTGTGGCGGCTGCCGCGTAATTGTTGGTGGAAAAACCAAATTTGCCTGTGTTGACGGGCCTGAATTTGACGGGCACGAGGTTGACTTTGACGATGTAATTGCCCGCAACAGTATGTATAAAAAGCAGGAGGAACACGAGTGCAAGCTTCTCAATGTCCAGAGGAAGCTCAATACTTCCAAGACAAAGGTGAAGATGCCGGAACTGGAACCTGAAGCCAGGATTACTAACTTTTCCGAAGTGGCTTTGGGGTACACCGAGCAAATGGCCTTTGAAGAGGCAAACAGGTGCTTAAACTGCAAGCACAGGCCTTGCGTTGAGGGCTGCCCAGTCAATATCAACATACCCGATTTTATCACGGAAATCATCAATGGGAATTATGAAAAGGCTTATGAAATCATAACGGCCACAAATTCCCTGCCTGCAGTGTGCGGAAGGGTTTGTCCCCAAGAGAGCCAGTGCGAAGCCGTGTGTGTGAGGGGCAAAAACGGGGAGCCTGTGGCTATTGGGAACCTTGAGAGATTTGTGGCTGACTGGCATATGGCCAACTCAAAGAAGGAGCCCCAAAAGGCCAAGCCCAACGGGCATAAGGTGGCGGTTATCGGCGCCGGTCCTGCGGGACTGACCTGCGCAGGGGATTTGGCAAAACTGGGCTATGAGGTGACGGTCTTTGAGGCCTTCCATATGCCCGGCGGAGTGCTGGTTTATGGTATTCCTGAATTCAGGCTTCCCAAAGACATTGTGGATGCCGAGATTGAAACATTGAAGAAGATGGGTGTGGAAATAAAGACCAACATGGTTATCGGCAAAACCTTGTCGGTCGAGGACCTTGAAGAAATGGGCTATGAGGCAATATTCATAGGTTCGGGGGCTGGGCTTCCAAACTTTTTGAATATCAAAGGGGAGAACCTTGTGGGTGTCTTTTCCGCCAATGAGTATTTGACCCGCATCAACCTTATGAAGGCCAATACTCCCGGTTATTTGACTCCCATTGTAAATTCCGAGTTTGTTGCCGTTGTGGGCGGGGGTAATGTGGCAATGGATGCAGCCCGCAGCGCAAAGAGAATGGGCGCTAAAGAGGTCTATATCATATACCGCCGCTCCGAAAATGAGATGCCTGCAAGGGCGGAGGAAGTCCATCACGCAAAAGAGGAAGGCATTAAGTTTATCTATTTGACCAATCCTGTTGAGATTCACGGTGACGAGAAGGGAAGGGTTAAGGCAATAGAGTGCGTCAAGATGGAGCTTGGAGAGCCCGACGCTTCCGGCAGAAGGTCTCCGAAAGAGATACCGGGATCCAACTTCACCATTGATGTGGATACCGTCATTGTGGCCATCGGCAACTCGCCCAACCCACTTATTCAGAGGGCTACAGAAGGGATTGAGGTCAACAGGCGAGGCTGCATAATCGTGGATGAAGAGTCCATGCAAACCACCCGCAAAGGGATATTTGCCGGAGGCGATGCCGTGACGGGTGCTGCAACGGTAATTCTTGCCATGGGAGCGGGCAAAAAGGCTGTCGCCGCCATTGATAAGTTTATCAAGGAAAAGAAATAATTCGGGTTTTGATGTAATTTGAACCGGTCCGGCGTATTTTCGCCGGGCCGTTGTTTTTTTGTTTGCTGGCAAAAGAAAAGGTAAAAATTTGTTGTATATATCCAAGTATTAAATCCCTATTACTGGCAATAATGAAAAATGATACCAGTAATAGGGGGCGTGGATATGCAGTTTAACAAGGTCGAAATCTGCGGGGTAAATACTTCAAAGCTAAAAGTTTTGACGGAGCCGGAAAAACTAAAGCTTTTGGAGCTTGCGAAAAAGGGTGACCAAAAGGCGAGGGATGAATTAGTTAAGGGGAATTTGCGGCTGGTACTTAGCGTTATACAGCGATTCACTGGCAGGGGGGAAAACTTGGACGACCTTTTTCAAGTGGGCTGCATAGGGCTAATCAAGTCAATAGACAACTTCGATACTTCCCATGGGGTGCGCTTTTCAACATATGCTGTACCCATGATAATTGGCGAGATAAGGCGGTATTTGCGTGACAATAACTCTATTCGGGTGAGCCGCTCCATGAGAGATACCGCCTATAAGGCTATGCAGGTAAAGGAAAGGCTGATTAACGAAAACTCACAGGAACCTACCGCTTCGGAAATTGCAGAGCAGCTTGGGATTACCCGGGAAGAGGTGGTTTTGGCACTGGAGTCCATTGTAGAGCCGGTATCCTTGTTTGAACCCATATATTCCGACGGGGGGGACACCATTTATGTCATGGATCAAGTTGGCGACAAAAACGATGATAACAACTGGCTTGATGAAATTGCCCTCAAAGAGGCCATTGCCAATTTGAGCGAACGGGAAAAACGCATTTTAATGTTACGGTTTTTCAAGGGAAAAACTCAAATGGAGGTGGCAGCGGAAATAGGAATTTCTCAAGCGCAGGTGTCACGGCTTGAAAAAGGGGCTCTTGACAAGATTAAAAGGAATATATAAAAAGGGCGCCGCGGCAAACAGCTGCGGCGCCCTTCTAACTTTAGCGCATTGATGGAGGGTGAAAATTGCGGTGGATTTTGAATATATATGTAAAAGGGGGTGGGAACTTGATTTGCAGGGTAACCGACATGAGGAACAAGGAAGTTATTAACATAAAAACCGGGTGCCGGCTTGGATATGTGTGCGATGTGGAGGTGGATACCTGCACTGCCAAGGTGGTGGCCATAGTGATATACGGGCGGCTGCGGCTTTTTGGGCTACTTGGGCGGTGTGACGATATCATTATACCTTGGTGTGACATTGAGGTGATAGGGGAGGACACAATCTTGGTGTGCTTTAACCCGCCCCAAAGGAGGTTTAAGAAAAAGGCACGGGGCCTTTTGGCATATCTTTTGAGCGATGATTGAAAAGGGAATTATGTAAACCTTTTTGTGCAGCGACAGCAATAAAAAGGGCGGGGAAAATATCCCGCCAGGAAAACTCATTTACAGTACATCGCGCTTTGTGATTACAACCCAGAAGGTGGAAAAGAAGATTTTAAGGTCCAGCCATGGACCGATATTGTCAACATAATAAAGGTCCCATTCTTCCCGCTGTTCCAAACTGGCATTGCTTCGGCCGTTGATTTGAGCTAACCCAGTAATGCCCGGGCGGACACTCAACCTTTTAATGATGTGGTTTTTGGAAAGCTGCCATGTTTCGCTGGGAATAAAGGGACGGGGACCTATTAGGCTCATGTCGCCCTTAAAGACATTGATAAATTGAGGAAGCTCGTCTATACTGAAGTTTCGCAGAAACCTGCCGACTTTCGTAACCCTCGGATCGCCCTTTGCCTGAGAAAACCCATTTTCTCCGCGCACTTCTTTATGTGCTAAGTCGTTATCCGCATACATGCTGCGGAATTTGATGATTTTAAAGCAGCGCCCGTTCTTCCCTATCCTTTCCTGCAAAAACAAAGGATTGCCCCTTGATTCAAGGACAATTGCCAAAGAAACAAAGGGGAAAACCAACGCAAATATTACAATGCCGAAAAGGGAAACAACTATATCAAAGAGCCTTTTAAAGAAAAGGTAGAGTTTTCGGCCTTTTTTATATTCTTTATTTGAGGGTATAAAA
This sequence comes from Bacillota bacterium, assembly GCA_029780875.1. GTDB lineage: Bacteria > Bacillota > Clostridia > Oscillospirales > Acutalibacteraceae > JAKOXU01. Next base: position 36,517 of record JAKOXU010000053.1, read on the forward strand.
AGGATATTTTCAAGAGTAAAATCGGCGGGAATATTGTCGGCAGTTTCCGCGGTCGTGACATCTTCAGTAACGGCTTCAGGACTTGCGAACTCCTCAAAAGCGGTTACTGTGTTTTGTTTGCTCATATTTCAACTCCTCGAGCCGCAAAATGATTTGGGTCGAATGTTGCACTACCTTTTTTTGCACAACCAAGCATTATTATAGCATATTTTGCTTTCAAGTCAACCAAAAAACCCAAATGCGAAAGGGAGAGGTCACGGTTACATTATTGGCAGACCGCAAGGATTTATGCATGAATTGTTTAGCCAACCCTTTCCAAATCTTTTTTCAGCCTTTCGATAATTCGCTTTTCAAGCCTTGAAATATAGGACTGGGAAATCCCTAAAGTGTCGGCCACTTCCTTTTGGGTGTGCTCCTGCTGCCCGCAAAGGCCAAAGCGGAGCTGCATTATGGCCCGTTCCCGTTCGGACAGGCGGTTTATTGCCTCCATGAGCAAGTCCCGCTCCACTTCCTGCTCTATTTCCCGATTGACGATATCATTGTCGCTGCCCAAAACATCGGAAAGGAGAAGCTCATTTCCGTCCCAGTCCACATTAAGGGGTTCATCGATGGAGACTTCGTTGCGCAAAGGGGAGCATTTGCGCAGAAACATGAGGATTTCGTTTTCAATACACCGCGAGGCATATGTGGCGAGCTTTATGTTTCTTGAAGGGCAGAAAGTTTTAACGGCCTTGATAAGGCCTATGGTGCCGATGGAAATTAAGTCTTCCACTCCCGCCCCCGAGGTTTCAAATTTTCTTGCTATGTAAACCACAAGCCGCAAGTTATGGGTGATAAGGGGCTCCCGGGCTGAGTTGTCACCGGCCTCGATGCGCATGAGCAGGGCTGCTTCCTTCTCCTGGGACAGGGGAGCAGGAAGGGTTTCGGGGCCATTTATGTAGTAAATAAGAGGCTTTAGAACCCGGCTTTTAAAAAAGAACCGGATCAGGAAAAGTGTAAGCTTTATCCGAATTATTCTAAACAGTTTTCTCAACAACCCCACCTCTTCTTTTTTCTTTTTGCTTAAATCTCAAAACCTCCGGATTTATAAGTGCGCTAAATTCGCCGTTTGCCAGATTGTCTTTACATGCAGCAATATAGGTGTCCTTTACCTCAAAACAAATGTCCTTGTTTTTTAGGATGATTATGTCCGGCTTGAAGGCCGGCAAAAGGCCGCTACTTCCCACCGAATTGTAAGGGATTACCCTAAAACGGGCGCTCCATTTGCCGGCGGGGAAATCGTTTTTTGGAGAGTTGTTACTCAATATGGCATAAAATGAGAATTTTAGGCTATCCGGGAGTATTCTTTTCAGGCTGTCCCATTCGACTATGATTACCGGCTCTTCGGAAAAGATTTCGGTGAGGGTGTTTCCCGTGTCCACAATGCCCTTTACCGTGGCGCTTTTGCCGTCGGCGTAGATTGTCAGGTCAAAGGCGGATTTGACTGGCGCCTTGTGGGAAAAGAGCAGGCTGTAAAGCTTTATCAGCATATATGACAAGACAGACAACAAAATCAACATTAGGGGGGATATGTCAAAATAGACTATGCCGTTGTTTATGAGCAGTCCGTTTGGAGCCAAAAAGAGCCACAGGGCAAACATAATGCCTGCAAAGGAAAAGTTGATGGCATAAAAAGCTATGAGAGTCAATGCAAACCTTCGCTCATTCATAAAGCCAAAGGAAATGAGGACGATTAGCATTGAAAAAAGCAGCTTCATAAGGGCTGAATATGTAAAGCTGATTATAGGGAAGAAGATGACAAGTGAATACAGGGCGCCGGACAGGGCGCCTAAAAAAAGTTTTGTCTTCTTTGCCTTGTGGCGCAACAGCCTGGAGACGGACAAAAGCATCAGGTAATTGATTATAAGGTTGCTTGCCAGCAGGACATCCACATATACGACCTGTTCCATAAAATCCTCTCCCGTCCCTTATAATTATATGCACTGGGAGGGGTGCCATTATGTCACAATTTAGGACAAGAGAAAATTTTGGCGACAGGGAATAGGGGACAATGCAAAAAGGGAAAGCCGTTAAAGCGGCTTTCCCTTCATTACTGCATGGTTTGGTACTTTTGCCTTGTAGAGGAGATTTGTTGCATCTCCGCGGGCTTTATCTCATACCAGCCCCGCTTGCTCATTTCCGTAAATATTTCGGCTTGAATCTGGTGCTCTTCGTTTAAGATTTTCATAAAATCGTTTCTGACATCGGGGTTTGCGCATTCGTTGGCAAAGTTGTTGTAGTTGCTCGTCATCAGTTTCTGGGATGACAATCCATCGTGCAGAAGTTCTTTGTCTCCCATTGGATTTTGATTCATACTACCTCTCCTTTAGCTTAAATGATTCATTAAAATGTTGTAGTGTTGCTGGTGCTTTTGTGCGATTTGCTGGCATTTTGCCTTGATTTGCGGGTCGGTGCTCATGTTGGCGTAGGCGTTGAACTTTTTGATGAGGCTCTGTTCCATGCTGAGCTGGTCTTCGATTGCCGACAGTTCCTTTGTGGTAAGCGTTGCCATATACTTGCACTCCTTTACTGATGATATATTGTTAATATTTTGTCCGACAAAGGCTTTTATATGCAGGAAAAGCAAAAAACGCCGCTTTGAAAGCAGCGTTTTATGAAGATGATTTGAGGTATTAAGTGGCCTCTTTTTCCAAGAGGTCGTTGTTGTAGTTATCAAGGCCAAAACTTATGGATAAAGCCTGATTTACCAATTCCATGGAAGCTTCGTCGAGCCTGCCGAGTCTTTCGCGAAGCCTTTGCTTGTCTATTGTCCTGATTTGTTCAAGCAGCACAATGGAGTCCTTGGCAAGCCCGCTTTCTGAGGAATTGAGCTTTATATGGGTGGGAAGTTTGGCTTTATCCCGTTGGCTTGTTATAGCCGCAGCAATTACCGTCGGACTGAAACGGTTTCCGATATCGTTCTGAACAATTAGTACAGGTCTTATGCCTCCTTGCTCTGAGCCCACAACCGGGCTCAGATCGGCATAGAAGATATCTCCCCTTTTAATGTTCACTTCTTCCACGCTCCGGCTTGGAAAATTTAGATTTGATTTTGCTGTACTTATTTTTGCCAACAACCCCCCAAAATAATCATCAAAATAAATCTTTTGGAGCGAGATATTTTCATTGAAAGGGCAAATCATAAGGCTCTCTCACTATATTTTATAAAGAAATCGAAATTTTGACATAAAAACAATGCCGCGCTGGAAAACGCGGCATTAGAATTTTAGCTTATTAAATTATAATAACAAATATTTTGTATTCAAAACAGCCAGAAAATATGAGGAAAAGCTAATTATATTTTTTTGAAATCTTTAAAGGTGACGGAGAGCTTAATGGAGGGCAGAGCCAGCGTGGCGATTTCTCCCGTTTCCTTGTTGACGCTCAACTGAAAAGGGCCGGAGTCAATGCTTCCGGAAATGAGCAGGCTGTCCCCATCCTTTTTTATATCAAGCCCGTTGACGGCTGTCAAGGCGTCCAGCACCTTTACTATTGCGTCCCCAAAGGCGGCGTTGGGAAGGCTTTGAGGGGAGATGGACTGCTTTAGCCCAAGATAGGACATGATGATTTCAGTGCCGGTCCACTCAAAGGTCATACTCTTTAGCAGAAGAGGCTTTGTCATTTCAATTTTGCACTGTCCGGGGGCCGTTCTGGTTATCTTTGCTTCATAATTGTTGTCTTGATAGTTTACAGAGATATTTGCCTCAAATCCGTCTGTTAGGCTTTCGGGCATTTTTTCCTGACTTTTGGCACATCCCTGTAAAATCAACATCAGGACAATAACAAAAATAAGCAACCGATAACGCATCAAACCACCCTATCGTTCAAATTCTAAAAAGACAAAGGGCAAATTGTCCAACATATCAGATGGGGTCATGCTGTGCTGGGAAAGTTTTTTCGCGGTGTTGTCTCCGGCGGCTCCATGCATGTAAACTGCGCAGATGGCAGAGTCAATGGGGCTTATCCCTTGGGCAGCAAAGGAGGCAATCATTCCCGCAAGCATGTCCCCGCTGCCTCCCTTGGCCATGCCGGGATTGCCTGTGGTGTTGATGTAGATTTCCCCTTCTGGGTCGGCGATGACGGTGTTGGCGCCTTTTAAGACAAGAATGCAATTATACTGCATTGCAAAGCGTCGGGCAGTACCGATCCTGTCGGATTGAATCTGTAAAGTATTAGTACTTAACAGGCGTGCCATCTCTCCCGGATGGGGTGTGAGAATAACCGGACATTTTGCTTCCTTCAAGATATGTATATTCCCGGCAATAGCATTTATTCCATCAGCGTCAATTATTAGGGGGCAAACACAGTTACGCACGATGGAAGCAACTATTTCCCTTATGTCGGGGCAGTTCCCCAAACCGCAGCCTATAAGGCAGGATTGGGCGTATTTTACTCTGTCAAGTAATTCGCCTTTACAGGATGCGGACAGGGTGCCTTGTCCCGTTTCATCCATAGGATGTATGATGGGTTCCACAAGGCGGGAAGCAACAAGGGGCACGCACGACTTTGGGGTAGCAAGGGATACGAGCCCGGCGCCACACCGTACCGCCGCTTTGGCGGCTAATACTGCAGCTCCCGTCATGCCCATACTGCCACAGATACATAGCGCGCGGCCAAAATCGCCTTTGTGGCTGTCAGAGCGGCGGGGTTTTATTATCTGCGAAATCATTACTTTGTCAATTACCTGTATGTGGGAGTCTACGCTTTTTATTGTTTTTTCGCTGATTCCGATGTTGGCGACTAACAGCCTGCCGCAGTAGCCTGCAGCTGGGTATGTAATATGAGCGGGTTTTAGTGTGGTAAAGGCGATGGTAAAGTCGGCCTTTATGCAGCTTTCGTCCACAAGGCCGGTGTCGCAGTAGGTGCCGCTTGGCAAATCAAGGGATACTCTTATAGCTGGAGACTTGTTAATTAAATTGAAAAGCTCAGAAAGATGCGGCTGCACCGTGCCGCGAAAACTGATGCCGAAAACTGCGTCTACCAGTATGCCTGCCTGATTTAAGGCAAGCCTGATTTCCGTTGGATTTCTGTCAATGTGCAGGATGGGAATGTTTAAGCTTAAAATCCTGCTGAACATTTCCATGGCTTCGGGAGTTTTGGGGGTTCCGCAAGCCAGTACAACCCTGATATCGGCTCCTGCTTCGTACAGTTTTTGGGCCACCACGAGGCCGTCGGCTCCGTTGTTGCCGGAACCGCAGACGATGGTGACCTGACGGTCGCTTACGCCTATTCTTTCGCGGATAATGCGTGCAGCAGCCGAACCTGCATTGAAGACAAGGCGGCTCAATTCAATTCCGCTTTCACTGACCTTTGCCTCAACTTCTCTAATCTGTTCAGATGTCAGGACAACCATTTTCGGCACCTCCAATGATAATTACTATAACGGATGCCAGTTCCCTGGTATGGGTTACGCTGACTTTGATGTCTGTTTCAGGGTTTTTGCATATTCTTTCGGCAAGTTCCCGTGCCTTTCCAGAGAGCTTTAAATAAGGCTTGCCGCTTTTTTCGTGCAGAAGTTCCACTTCGGTGAGCTTAAAGCCCCTGATTCCCGTACCCAAGGCTTTGCCGAAAGCTTCCTTCGCGCAAAAGCATGCCGCAAGGCTTTGGGCAGGCAAGCCCTTTGCCGACAGCTCGTCAAGTTCCTTTTTGCCGTATACTTTTTCTAAGAATCGCGGAATTTTTGCTGATTTTGCGATTCGGGATATTTCCACAGAGTCAATTCCAACCGAAAGCATCGCTGGCCACCAATCTTGGCAAATATGGCTTTATTGCTTGCAGGACCTTTTCATTCGGCTCAAAAATCAATAGAGTATTGCCAAAGGCTCTGTCCTTGAAAGCGCAGCACCAAAGGTTCGGGGATTTGGGGTCTGAACCTGCAAAAATCACCTTTCTGAAATTCTTTTGTCCGTTGTTACCCGTGTATTTTTTAAAGGTTTCAATGTTTTTGGCACTGAAACTGACAATCCTTTTTCTTTTGCGTTTTGATATGATTTTGTCTATGTCGATTTCGCCGTTTATGACGGAATATTCATATTCCACATTAAAACTCATCAAAAGCTTCCATAGCAGGTAGCCTATGCCGAAAACCACAAAAAATAGGATATTAAACAATACAGCATATCTTCTTGCCAATACGAATAAGAAAACAAACACTAATAAAAATCCCAATGAAATAAGGACCATGGTTATATAATCCACTGTACTCTTTTTTCGTTCAACAATTTGTTCGGTTATGGTGTCCATCGGCCATGCGTAATTCATCCCCGATTCTCCTTTACTTTTATTTAAAGGGGGAAACTCCAAATTATTTTGATTCTAATTAACTATAGAAACATTATAACACAAGCTGGGATATTATTCAAACTAATGAAACAGAGGGGCAGCTTTTGTATTGGTTAGTATTGTCTATATATCTTTTTCAAATAAAATTTATTGAAAATTGATAAAAATATATTGACTTTTGGAAGAGAGCGTGATATTTTTGAGATAAATTAAGGTTCTTGGAGTGAGCGTTTATGTGGATAGTTGCAAAACCTTGGTTCCCAAAGTTTTTACAAAGACTAATTACCCTTGCGATGGTAATAGGCGCGGCAATAATCATTTTTTTGCCGGCGGTGGTGTATTTTTCGTTGGAGCTATATGAGAGAAATTACAGCGATTACTTCTTTATTTCAAGGCTGTGCCTTTTGTATCCGTCGGGGATTTTGGGTTTTATGATACTGTTTGAGGCAAGGGAGATGCTGAAAAGGATTAACAATGACAATCCCTTTGTTTATGAAAACGCAAGGAGGATAAAGCACATAGCCGTATATTCGGCTGGGCTGTGCGTCCTTCATGGGGCAGGGGCAATATTTATCCACTCCTTTTTCATCCCTATATTTTTTATTGTTTTCGGTCTGACGGCATTGTTAGTGGCGGTACTTGGCGAGCTGTTCTACAAGGCCGTCAAGTATAAGGAGGAAAACGACTATACCATTTGATAGTAAAGGAGTAGCCTAATGCCGATAATTGTGAACCTTGATGTCATGATGGCAAAAAGAAAAATGAGTTTAAATGAGTTGTCGGAACGGGTGGGGATAACTCTTGCCAATTTGTCTATCCTGAAAAACGGCAAAGCAAGGGCGATTAGGTTTTCCACCCTTGAGGCTATATGTAAGGCTTTGAATTGCCAGCCGGGCGATATACTGGAGTATGTTGAGGATGGCGACTCAAGGTTTGCAAAAGATTGATTTTGACGAGGAGGTTTTTGCATGCAAGACATTGATACTCTTGAAAAGACAAAAAATA
>JAKOXU010000054.1 GCA_029780875.1 Bacillota bacterium
GAAAAGATGGAGAGCACCTTTGTGTTGTAGGCGCTCCAGCCGATGAGGATTTCTTCGATGCCGTCCTTGTCAAGGTCGACAAAGTGGATGCTGTCCACATCGTTGTAGCTGCTGGTGTAGTCGTAAACCGACCTCCAGTTTGACTTTTCGCAGCAAAGGACATTGACATGCAGGCCCGCTCCCTCGGAGCGCAGACGGTAAAAGGCGAAAACTTCCCGCTGCCCGTCGTTGTCGATGTCCCGCAGCACAAAGGCCGAGCGGTATTCTCCCGACAGGGGGTATTTGAGGATTATGTTTTTGCCTACCGCTTCCTCCAAGGCCGTCTTTATCTCGGCTTGTTCCCCCGCAGGCTTGGGGGGCAATAGCACGCCGTCGATGTCGGTGCCGATAAAGGAGCAGCCTGATATAAGGAAAGCTATAAGCAATAGCGCAAGTTTTTTTACGGGTTTCATGGCAAGGCTCCTTATCCTTGACCCTGCGGCTTTGGGCAGGGCCGGGATTTGAGGTTGGGGGAAAGCTGATTATTTAATTAATGATAACAAATTTTTGGCATAAAATCAATCGAAAAAAGCTCCGGGCGGCGGCTGTTCGTTGCCCGGGGCCTTGTTTTTGTTGGACGGGGCTTTTGCCAAATGGCGCGGCGGCTTTTTGCAAGGGAATAGACTGTAAGACCCGGGAAACAAAAAAAGCGGGAAGAGCCGCTTTTTTGTGAGTGAAAAAATATAAAATGGTTTTGCATAAATATGCGTGGGAGGTCAGATGTAAAGCCTTCTTATCTCTTCCGGGGATTTGGGGGAGAGGTATGAGGGTGGGATGTCCGCAACCGTTTTTGCGCCCGTGGCTCCTTCCCGGTTGAGACGGTAAGCTGCCCTTGCAAAGGCAAGGAGCACATTTGCCGTAAAGTCGGGGTTGGAGTCAAGGGCTATTTTATACTCGATGGTGTGGCCGTGTTCTTTATTGATGCCCGTTTTTCCCGTCGTTATCACGATGCCTCCGTGGGGAAGGCCGGAATGGTCGCGGTCAAGCTCTTCCCGGGTAACAAAATGCACCGTTGTGTCGTAATCGGCAAAGTAGTTGGGCATGGTTTTGATTTCGCGTTCGATGCGTTCCTTGTCGGCATCTTCCCGGGCAACGACATAGCATACCCTTTTGTGTTTTTGGCGGGCGGAGAGGCTGGGATTGACACCGCCGCGAACCGCGTTTACAGCTTCTTCAATGGGGATGGTGTACTGCTTTGCGTCGGCGACGCCCTCTATCCTCCTTATGGCGTCGGAGTGGCCTTGGCTGACGCCCGGGCCCCAGAAGGTGTAGGTGCCCCCTTCGGGAAGGATGGCTTCATTGTAAAGGCGCATGATGGAAAACATGCCGGGGTCCCAGCCGCCGGCAATTACGCTGAATTTGCCGGCCTTTTTCGCGGTTTTGTCCATTTCCTCGAAGTATTCCGGGATTTTGGCGTGGGTGTCAAAGGCGTCCACCGTGTTGAAATGGGCGGCAAAGAAGGGCCCTTGCTTCGGCAGGTCGGTGGCGCTGCCTCCGCAGAGTATCATAACATCGATTTTGTCGGCAAAGGAAGGGGCTTCATCGGCAAGGTAGGCTTTGGCCCCTGTCAGGGTCTTTATCGTAGAGGGGTCTCGCCTTGTGAAGACTCCGAAAAGCTCCATGTCATTGTTTTGCAGAATGCCGGCTTCCACGCTTTTGCCTAAATTGCCGTATCCCGATATTGCTATTTTTATTTTTTCCATGGTTTTTGCCTCCTGAAATTTGGCCTTTGAAATGATTTTAGCACATTGGGGCGGGGATGTCAGTAAAAATGTAATTTTTTTACGCAAAGAGCGTCAGGCTGACCGCCATTACCAACATGCCGGCAACCAACCCCCAAATGGAATAATGGTGTTTGCCGTATTCCCGTGCAGAAGGGAGGAGTTCGTCAAGGGAGATGTAGACCATGATGCCGGCTACAAGGGCGAAAACTATGCCCATGACGATGTCATTTATAAAGGGGCGCAGGATGAGAAAGCCGATTATGGCGCCTACCGGTTCAGACAGGCCCGATAAAAAGGAATAGATAAGGGCTTTTTTCCTGCTTTTTGTGGCAAAGTAGATGGGTACCGATACCGCGACGCCTTCGGGGATGTTGTGAATGGCGATGGCGAAGACTATGGGGATGGCGATTTGGGGTTCCTTCAGGGCAGAGATGAATACCGCCAAACCTTCCGGGAAGTTGTGAATGGCGATGGACAGGGCGGTGAACATGCCCATGCGGAGGAGCTTGTGGTCCCGCTCCGCCTTTTCCCGCTTTTTGATTTGCTCCAAGTGGTGGCTGTCTTCGGCGGGGTTGTCGATTTCATCGGCGGAGTGGAGCTCGTGGGGGTTTTCCGATGAGGGAATCAATTTGTCGATTATACCGATGAGCAGCATGCCGGAAAAAAAGGCGGCGATGGTTACCCATTGGCCGGCGCGGCTGCCCAGTTCCTTTATAAGGCTTGCCCGGGCGTCGCTGAAAATTTCTATCATGGATATATAAATCATGACTCCCGCCGAAAAGCCGAGGCTGATGGAGAGGAAATCGGAGTTATCCTTCCTTGAAAAAAAGGCCAGCAGGCTGCCTATGCCTGTGGATAGGCCGGCGATGAGAGTCAGGGAAAAGGCTAACAGCACATTTTCCATACTTTGAACCTCCTTTAGGTTTATGGTTGAATTGATGTGAATTTTGTGGTAAACTAATTATACTATATTTGTAGAAATTGTGAAAGCAAGGAGGAATAAAAATGGAAAATAAAACCTTGAAAGATTTAATGGAAGCTTTTGCGGGTGAATCCCAAGCAAATAGGAAATATACCGCATACGCAAAGCAAGCTGAACGGGAAGGAAAGCTCAATGTGGCCAAGCTCTTTAGGGCGGCTGCCGACGCCGAGGCTATCCATGCTCAAAAGCACCTTGAGGCGGCCGAGAAAATCGGCACTACCGCAGAGAACTTAAAGGACGCCATTGCCGGGGAAACATATGAGTATAAGGAAATGTATCCCGAGTTTGTCAAGGACGCCGAGGCCGAAGGCAACAAAAAGGCCCTGATCGGATTTACCGGAGCCATGATGGCGGAAGAAGTCCATGCCCAGCTTTACAAGGACGCCCTTGAGAGCCTTGACAGCACCGAAGAGGTCTATTACTACCTTTGCCCCGTGTGCGGCAACATAGAAAAGGTGCGGCCCGACAAGTGCAAGATTTGCGGAGCGCCGGGGGACAAGTTTATTAAGTACTAATCAGGTCGCAGTAGTAAAAGCGGTTGTCGCGGAGGAGCTTTTGGGCGACGGTGAAGGTGACGGGCCTTGAAAAGATGGGGCCGTCAAAGACAAATGAGTGGAACTCGCCCCATTCTCCGCTGGGATCCGCCTCTTTCGGCAAGTCGGCCAAAAACCGGTTGTCAAAGAGCCTGCCCGCAAAGGAGAGGGGCAGGGCCTGTGTGTCAACACATGTTATAATGGATTTAAAGCCCAAATCTATGAAGGTTTGGGCTGTTTCTTTTGTGCTGCGGCCCCAAAGGGGAAAGAGGGCCTTCATGCCGATGGAATTTAGGTTTTCTTCCCGGTACCCCTTTACATCTTCGAGGGCGATGTCGCCAAAGGCGCAGGCTGTGATGCCCCGGGCTTTAAAGCAGGACATAGCGTCGTGCATGAGGGCATTGTAT
>JAKOXU010000096.1 GCA_029780875.1 Bacillota bacterium
TCCCAAGCCGCCTTTTTCCTTGCGGCAGGCTCTTTGGGAGGCGACTGTGTTATAACACACCTAAACCCCGCCTCGAAACAGGGCGACAAAGCCATTGCCGACATACTCTCCCGCTTTGGCGCCAACATCGCGTGGCAGGGCGACGGTTCCATCCGCGCCACAAGCACCCCATTAAAAGCCATCGACATAGACGCCTCAAACATTCCCGATTTAGTGCCAATCCTGTCCGTCGTGGCAGCTTTTTCGGAGGGCACCACGACTATTTCCGGCGCCGCCCGCCTTAGAATTAAGGAAAGCGACAGACTGTCGGCGGTTTGTGACAACCTCACCCGCCTCGGCGTCGAAGTCACGGAAAAGCCCGATGGCCTAATCATTAAAGGCACAAACACAATAAAAAGCGCCTCTCTTGAAGGCTACAACGACCACCGTATAGTCATGTCCATGGCAATTGCCGCCCTGAAAGCCCCCGAGCCGGTACTAATCACCGACTATTACAGCATCAATAAATCCTATCCCACCTTTTTTGAGGATTTCGGCAAGTTAGGAGGAGAATTTTATGTCATCAATATGGGGAAATAGCCTGAAAATCGCCATTTTCGGGGAAAGCCACGGAAAGGCAATCGGCGTCACCATCGACGGCCTGCCCCCGGGAGAGGAAATAGACATGGAGGAAGTGCTTTTCCAAATGGAAAGGCGCTCCCCCGGCAGGGACAGGATGTCCACCAACCGCAAAGAGAGCGACTCCCCTTCCATTATATCGGGTTTCTATAACGGCAAAACCACCGGCACACCCCTGACAGCCATAATTGAAAACACCGACACCCGCTCTGTGGACTACGAAGACTTAAAAATCCTCCCCCGCCCCTCCCACGCCGACTATACCGGCTTTATCCGATACAAAGGCTTTGCCGACCCCCGTGGCGGCGGTCACTTTTCCGGTCGGCTCACAGCCCCTCTTGTCTTTGCAGGGGCAGTATGCCGCCAAATCCTCAAAAGGCGGGGCATTGTCATTGGCGCCCATATCTATTCCATAGGTGATATTGCCGACACTCCCTTTGACCCGGTAAACATCGACAAAGAGCCCCTCGAAAACCTTTCCCGCATGCCCCTCCCCCTCAACGACAGGGAAAAAGAACCCAAAATCCGCGCAGCGATAGAAGCCGCCCGCCTTGACTGCGACAGTTTAGGCGGCATCATAGAATGCGCGGCGGTAGGCCTTCCCGCAGGCATCGGCTCCCCAATTTTCGACGGCGTCGAAAACGCCATCTCTTCCCTTGTCTTCGGCATTCCCGCCGTCAAAGGCGTTGAATTTGGCGCCGGCTTTGCCGCCGCCACAATGAAGGGCAGCCGGTGCAACGACGAATTTATCGTTCAAAAGGGCGAAATCAAAACCAAAACCAACAACAGCGGCGGAATCCAAGGGGGCATTACAAACGGCATGCCCATAATATTACGGGTAGCCTTTAAACCCACGGCATCCATCGCCAAGGAACAAAACACGGTAAACCTCCACACCCTCGAAGAGGAAAAACTTATCATAAAAGGCCGCCACGACCCCTGCATCGTCCCCCGCGCCGTCCCCGTGGTGGAATCTGCGATAGCGGTAGCCCTTTGCGACCTTTTAAAGGAGGTAAATGCCCTTTGAAGCTTGACAAAACCCGTAAAAAAATCGATAAAATCGACAACGAAATTCTTTCCCTATTTATAGATCGCCTTAACTTATCCCGCGATGTTGCCGAGATTAAGGCAAAGGAAGGCATTCCTATCCTCAACCTTCAGAGGGAATTGGAAATCTTGGAGCGGCTTGCGTCAAAAAGCGGCGAAAACTCCGACTATGTCCGTCTCCTTTACTCCACTATATTTGACATCAGCCGGTCGCTGCAACATGACATAATCAACGGCGGCGGGGAAATCTCCGACCTCATTTCCCGATGCGCATCTTCCCTGCCCAAAGAGGCAAAGGTGGCATGCCAAGGCGTTACCTCCTCCTATTCCGACTTTGCCGCCCGGGCCATGATAGAAAAGGCCCAAGTCAGCTTTTACGACAGCTTTAGCCAAGTTTTTGAGGCGGTAGACAAAGGCCAAGCTGAAATAGGCGTAGTGCCGGTGGAAAACTCCACCGCCGGCTCGGTAAACGAAGTCTACGATCTTCTCATGAAATACCGCTTTTACATAGTGTCGGCAATCAACCTCCACATAGACCACTGCCTGCTTGCAGTGGACGGCGCCGATTTGCGGGACATAAAAAAGGTCTACTCCCACCCCCAAGCCCTTCTCCAATGCTCTAACTTCATATCCGAAAAGGGATTTGAGCCCATACCTTACTTTAACACCGCCGGCGCCGCCAAAATGGTGGCGGAAAAACAGGACAAAACCATCGCCGCCATCGCTTCCCGCCGCACCGGTGAAGAATTCGGCCTTTCCATCCTTGCCGAAAAAATCCAAAACAGCAAGGCCAACAGTACCCGCTTTATAGCGGTCTCCAAAAAGCTGATCATTCCGGAAAAAGCCGACAAAATCAGCGTCACCTTCACCCTATCCCACACAACGGGATCCCTTTACCGCACCCTTTCCCGCTTTGCCGCAAACGGGCTGAACCTCACCAAAATAGAGTCAAGGCCTATCGCCGACACAAACTTCGAATACTACTTCTACCTCGACTGCCAAGGCAGCGTCAAAAACGAGAAAACACGGCGGCTGCTGAATTCCCTGTCAAAAGAGCTCGAATCCTTCTCCTTTTTGGGCAACTACTCCGAAACCCAGCTATAACAAAAAGGGCTGTGACAGTATCACAGCCCTTTTTTTATTGCTTTTTTATCACTTTGCAGCTTCCGACCCTTCCTCAAAGGCATCGGGATACAGCGCCCTTGCCATCTGCTCTACCGCCTCGGCCATGCGGGAAGTCTGCCTTTCCAGCAAAACCGGGTCAATTTCAATTACCTTGTTGTTCTTCACCGCCGCCAAGGCTTTATACTTATCATTGTTTTTAATCTTAGAAGCCAACCCTTTGGGGCAAAAGATAACCTGCGGGTCGGCAAGCTTTAACTCGTCCAAACCAAACTCAAAATCTGCCCCCCCATGGGCCACATTTACGCCCCCCGCCATTTCAAGCAGCTGCCCTATCAAAGTATCCCCCGTGGCCATATGCCCCTCCGCCGAAGCGATATAGCACACGGTAGCGGGAAGGGTATCGGCATGGGACTGAACCTGCACTTTAAGATTCCTGAACTTTGACATGAGCCTGTTGCCCGTCTCAATGCCGTTTTGTTTGCCGGTGACATTTCCGCCCAAAGCGGCGCCAAGATTCATATATATCTCGGAAAGCCCGTCCACATCGGAAGCACCCTTTACCACCAGCACATCAATGCCCTTGAGCTTTAACTGCTGCAAAGCTTCATCGGGCAGCTCCTGCTGTGCAATGACAAGGTCGGCCTCCAACTCAATGATCTCCTCGACTTTCGGCATGCCGGCAGTCCCCACCCGAGGCAGGTCCTCCACCTCCTCGGGCCAGTCGCAGTATTTGGAACAGGCCACAAGCTGTGGCCCGTTACCCAGCTCAAATACAATTTCCGTCAAAGTGGGCGACAGGGAAACAACTTTCTCAGGCCTCTTTTTTATCACTACACTGTTTACCGTTACGGGATACTCCTCGACAACAGTAGAAGAGCTCTCACTGCCCCCTTTTAAATCGCATCCCGCCGCAAGCATCAGCGCCATCAAGACGCAAATTGCCCAAAATAACGCTTTTTTCATCCGCAATCTTCCCTTCAAGGTATTAACGGTGATACTTATAGTATCCAACAATATTCATGTGCCTGCCGGTCGTCCTTTCCTCTCCCGACAGCACAAAACCCTCAAGGCTCATCAGCTCCCCCACCTTCACGGCGTCAGCCTTAAAGCGCAGGGAATCGGCCCCCTCAAAATCCACCACCACTTCGTCGCCGATAATGTTGATCGCCCCGCTCTTGCCCAAAATTATTTCGGTGTCTCCATCTTCCTTTTGCGTCACATATCGGAGCGCCTTTTTGTCAATACGGGAAAGCACCTGCCGCCGCTCTCTTGCAGACTGGGTACCCTTTTTCCGCCTAAACATCCCTATCATCCAAACCGTCAAAATATCCCGATTTCAGGGCTATGACATACTGTTTTGCGATCCTCGGGGAACGGCCCCCTTTGAGCAGGGCCCACCGCTCGGCACCCTTCTCGAGCTTTTCTTTTTCCATTTCCACGCCGTAATCCTTTGCCAACTCATAAACAATGTCAAGATACTGCTTCTTATTCGGCAAAGAAAAGGTCACTGTAATCCCAAACCGGTCAGACAGGGACAAGGTCTCCTCAATAGTATCCCCCTCGTGGATATCATCTCCCGCCCGGTCGGAAAAGCTTTCCCTTACAAGGTGCCTGCGGTTAGAAGTGGCGTAAATCAAGGTATTGGAAGGCTTCCCCACAAGCCCCCCTTCCAACACCGCCTTTAAAGATGAAAAGGAATCGTCATTCCCGGAAAAGGACAAATCATCCACAAACACGATAAAGTAAAGTGGTATTTCGGCCAGCATCTCATTGAGCCTTGCAAGCTCCCCTAAAGACTCTTTAGGCACCTCAACCATCTTAAGGCCCTTGCCCTTAAACTCATTTAGCACCGCCTTGACAGTGGAAGATTTGCCCGTTCCTCTGTCGCCATAGAGCAGCACATTGTTGGCTGGCCGCCCCTCCAAAAAAGCAAGGGTATTGTTGACAACCAACTGCCGCTCCATCTCATAGCCTTTAAGGCTGCTAAGCTCCACCACATCCACATGCTTTACCGGGCGGATTATACCTTTGCCCCACACAAAAGCATGGTACCGGGCAAAAATCCCAAATCCCTTTTTCTTGTGGTACTCCCGCAAAACATCTATCTTTTCGCCCCAGTTATCGCAAAGCACTTCCGCCTTGCCGTTTTGCCATATGGGAAGCCTTGCAAAATCCACATCGGGGTTTTCATCAAAAAAGTCAATGGGCCGCAGCGACGCCATTTCCTCCAAAGCCAAAAGGTCATTTTCCACGGCGTCCAGCACATTTTCGGGCAAAGGAGTATTGGCGCTGGCCGCCCTTGTAAAGGGGTTGTCGTCGCACAATATTTCGTTTTCAATACACTGCTTTAAATTGTCGCAGTGCCCGGCGGTGCAAAGGGCCGAGAAAAAGCCGCCCCAACACTTCCCAAAAGTGAAGGGATCCCCTTTTGAAGCCTTTATCAGCTCAAAAAGGGCCGCAGGTACCGGCGCCTTCAATACATTTTTATATATTGAAAGGGCGGAAAGGGAGAAAACCAATTTTTCCAAATCAGCCATAATTTCACCCGTATGTCGTTTTACCCTATTCTACTTCATCCCCATTACAATGTCAACAAGCCGCGATATTCCCGCCCCAACCTCAAAGCCCTCCCTTTTTTCAAAAAAGCGCCGCACTAACCCCTAAAAATCATCCGCACAAGCCGCCCTTCCGCAACTTTTCAAAAGTTTTGCCTTTCAACCCTCTTTTTTTGCTCACAAAACCTCTCCCTCCTTCGGAATTGCGCCCCTGAATTTACAAAATTTATCATAAATAAATTTTAAAAAATATCACTTAATTGTTGATTTTTAATAAATTTTATTATATAGTATATTAAGACTCTATATTATAAAGTAAAGGAGAGTTATTATGGTCAAATTTAAAAGCCTACTTGTGATTGCTCTCGTAATCGCAATGGCCGTGGTTTTAAGCAGTGGCATCTTTTCAAGTGCCGCCTTTGATCCGCAAGCTAACATTTGGCTGCCCCGCGGAACACAACCTGCTTTCGGTGAACCCGGCGACACCATTAGGGTAGAGGTAAGAGCAACACAGGCGCTTCCAACAACCGGTTGGACTGCAACCCTTGAAAACGATGTGAGATCTTGGAATGCTGAAGTTGTGTCGGTAACCACCGGCAGAGTCAGATGCAACACCGAGGACGGCTACATTTTCCAGGTCAAGGTTCCCGATGACATGCCCATCGAACTTTTCACCCTCGTTCTCAAGAACGGAGACAAAGTATTGGTCTCCGACCGCAGCGTCAGCGTTGTGGAAGACCTTGATGCCAGCTTCTACATCATGCAAGTAACTGACGAGCACACAAACCTTGAGCAGGCAAACGCCAACGGCACCACTTCTTCCGGTAAATCCTCTTTTGATCAGAAACTGTGGGTAAGGCCCACCTTCAACCTCATCAACCCGCGTTTCATTGTCTACACCGGAGACAACACACAGACCTATCACAAAGCTAATAACTGGGTCGGCCTTGCAACCGCTGAAGTGATGCTCAACAAGTACAGGGAAACTCTCAACGGCTACACTGTTCCGACTGTAGTGTTGCCCGGTAACCACGACATTGGCTGGTCTGACTATGTCCAGATCAATGAACGCAAGAAGCAGTGGGAGAGCATTATCGGAGCCCGCACATACTCCTTCCGCATGGGCGCCTTCTATGTAAACTGCTGCGAATTTACCCTGAACGATTTCTACAACTGGGCTGTTAGCGACTACAATCAGGCTTACAGCGATCCTACTGTTAAATACCGTCTCATGCTTTCCCACTATCTTGAAGGCTACAACAGCTGGGTAACGGTAGCAAAAGCCGACAAGCCCGCTGATCTCATGATCGTGGGTCACGGCCATCAGACAAAGCTTCACCTCAACGATATTTATCCCGTTCTCATGCTGGGCGCCAGCCAGGCAAACGGCTTTAGCGGATTCTACAACTTCCAGAAGAGTGGCGAAACTTGGGTTTACAACAGAGTAACCACCCGCCAAAACGATGTCGACTACTTCAACCTCTACAACGGCAACTATGGCGCCGTTCAGAGAGTCAGGGCCGAATATGAAAAGGCCAACGACGGCACACAGACCACCAACTCTGTGGATATTACCAACGAAATCAGGCAGAACTTCTATGACGGCCGCGTACGCTTCATCATGGCAAGAGGCGTTTACGAAGTTACCGGCGGCGAAATCGTATCCCAGTACGATGCCGGCACCAACAAGACCGTTGTCGATGTCCGCGTAAACATTCAGGCGGCAACCGCTTCCGCTCCCTTCACTACAACCGTTGAAATCGAGAAGGTAGAGAATTCCGACAACACCTCTTATCCGTTGCCCCAGTACTATGCGGCTCCCATCGACGAAGAGACATCCGAAGATCCTTCCGAAGATCCTTCCGAAGATCCTTCTGAAGAGCCCTCCGAAGCTCCCTCCGAGGCTCCTTCCGAAGATCCCTCTGAGTCTCCCTCCGAAGCTCCCTCCGAGGCTCCTTCCGAAGATCCCGGCGAATCTTCAGCGGCTCCTTCTCAGGGCACCAGCGAAGATCCTTCCCAGGCTCCTTCCTCTGTTGCTTCCGGTGACGAATCCTCCAAGCCCGGCAATGTCAAGACCGGCGACGCCAACTACATCCTCATCGCTTTGTTCGCCCTCACTGCTGCGGCTGCTGTAATCTTCGTCATCAGGCCGAAGGTTTTCAACAGCAAATAAACTAAATTAAACCGATAATCAGGCCGGCAAGTCCGGCCTGATTTTTTTGCACAATTTCAAGGCGCCCCGATTCATCGGGACGCCTTTTCATTAATAAAAAGCATTGACGCCGCCAAAAGAATTGTTTATAATGATAAGAATTAAGGAAAAGGAGGAAACAGTGTGATTACGGGTGCACAGATAATGGTAAAAGCTTTGGAGAAGGAAAATGTATCTGTAATATTCGGGTATCCGGGTGCTGCTATCTGCCCCTTTTACGACAGCTTGTCCTCCTCAATAAGTCATATATTAGTAAGGCAGGAACAAAACGCCGCCCACGCCGCCAACGGCTATGCCAGAATTTCCGGCAAAGTGGGCGTATGCGTCGCCACCTCCGGGCCGGGCGCTACAAACTTAATTACCGGAATTGCCACTGCATACATGGACTCCATCCCCCTTGTGGCAATCACAGGACAAGTAAGAAGCGACCTTATCGGCCGTGATGTCTTTCAGGAAGCCGACATTACGGGCGCCACCGAGCCCTTTGTCAAGCACAGCTATCTTGTCAAAAAAGTAGAAGACCTGCCCAGGATAATGAAGGAAGCCTTTTACATCGCCAACAGCGGCAGAAAAGGCCCCGTTCTCATAGATATCCCCGAAGATATTCAAAAAAAGTCGATGCCGGACTTTGACTACCCCGAATCCGTCAAGATAAGAAGCTACAACCCCACGGTTGACGGCCACGCCCTCCAGATAAAGCGCGCCGTTGAAGCCATTGCCAAAGCAGAGCGTCCCTTGATTTGCGCCGGCGGCGGTATCTTTTGCGCCAATGCCCAGGAGCAGCTGCGCGCCTTTGCGGAAAAATGCAATATTCCCGTAGTTGTAACCATGATGGGCATCGGCGTTTTGCCTACAAACCATGACCTTTTCTTCGGCATGGTAGGTACCCACGGCAAATCAACGGCTAACAAGGCAATCCACAACGCCGACTTGGTCATTCTCATCGGTGCCAGGGTGGCAAACCGCTCCGTCTCCTCCCCTAACCGCATTGCCGACAACGCCAAAATAATTCACATAGATGTCGACCCTGCAGAAATCGGCAAAAACATGCCCGTTACCATCCCAATCGTGGGCGACGCGCGCCTGATTTTGCAAGGTGTAATCGAAAAATCCGACTACAAGGCCCCAGACAGCTGGCTTGATACCTTGCGGGATTTGCGCAGCAAGGCAAAGCCCTACAACGACAGATGCGACTTTGTCAACCCTAAACTCTTTATGTGCCGCCTGTCCCAACACATGGAGCCGGACGGTACCCTTGTGGCCGATGTCGGACAAAACCAGATATGGAGCGCCAACCACTTTGAGATAAGGGAAGGCCGTTTCCTCACTTCAGGCGGCATGGGCACAATGGGTTACAGCATTCCCGCCGCCATAGGTGCAAAAATAGCCTCCCCCGATAAACAGGTAGTGGCGGTATGCGGCGACGGAGCCTTCCAAATGAGCATGTGTGAACTTGCCACGGCACGCCAGCACAATGTTCCCGTCAAAATAGTAATAATGCAAAACAACCACCTTGGCATGGTGTGCGAACTTCAAAACAAACATTACAACTGCAACCGAGTGGCAGTCTGCCTTGACGGCAGCCCCGACTTTACCACAATAGCCAAAGCCTACGGTATCAGGGCAAGGACTGCATCAAACGACCAGGAAGCCGAATCCGCCATCAAGGAAATGCTATCGGATAACGAGCCCTACATCCTGATATGCAAGGTTTGCCCGGACGAAAGCTCAATATAATAAACACTGCCGGCATACCATAGGGAAAGGAATGATAAGGCATGAAACACACAATATCGGTTTTAGTGGAAAACCAGGCAGGCGTCCTGTCTAAAGTTGCCGGTCTTTTCTCCCGCCGCGGATTCAACATAGACAGCTTGGCGGTAGGGGTAACCGACGACCCCACCATTTCCCGCATGACCATAGTGGTAAACGGCGACGACTATATCGTTGAGCAAATTACAAAACAGCTCAATAAGCTCATCCCCGTCATCAAGGTCAAAACCCTTCCGGAAAATGAACAAATCAGCCGCGAGCTTTCCCTCATAAAAGTGGCCTGCACCGCCTCCCAGCGGGGGGAGATAATGAAAATTGCAGAACTGATGAAGGCCCAAATCATAGATGTAACCGACCGCACCATCACCCTGCAGTTTGCCGACACCGCCGAGCGCACCGAAACGCTGGAGATGCTGCTGCGCCCCTACACCATCAGGGAAATAGTGCGCACGGGAATAATTGCTATCGAAAAGGGTTCCACTATTGCATACAATCCAAAATAGCTATATAATATTATTCGGAAATTTTCGGCTCCCGTAAACCAGCCGCCGGGAGCCATGAGATAAATAGCCGTAGCGGCACCGGCAAAGGAGATAATATGGCAAAAATTTACTATCAATCGGACTGCAATTTGGATTTGCTCAAAGGTAAAAAGGTGGCTGTCATTGGCTACGGAAGCCAAGGTCATGCCCATGCATTAAACCTCCACGAAAGCGGCGTCGATGTAATTGTAGGGCTGTATGTGGGTAGCAAGTCTTGGGCAAGGGCCGAAGCCGACGGCCTTAAAGTTGCCACGGCAGCCGAGGCCGCAAAGCAGGCCGACATCATCATGATACTGATTAACGACGAAAAACAGTCAGACCTCTACAAAGAGAGCATCGAGCCCCACCTTACCGAAGGCAAAGCCTTGATGTTCGCCCACGGCTTTAACATTCACTACGGGCAAATCAAGCCTCCCTCCTATGTGGATGTGCTCATGATAGCCCCCAAGGGCCCGGGCCACACCGTCAGAAGCGAGTATGTGGCGGGCAAGGGCGTGCCCTGCCTTATCGCGGTTTATCAAGACTACACCGGCAAGGCAAAGGAAATCGGCCTTGCCTACGCTGCCGGCATCGGCGGCGCCCGCGCAGGCGTCCTTGAAACCACCTTTAAGGATGAAACCGAAACCGATCTGTTTGGTGAGCAGGCTGTACTGTGCGGCGGCGTTACCGCCCTTATGAAAGCAGGATTTGAAACCCTTGTTGAAGCCGGCTACGCACCTGAGAACGCCTACTTTGAATGCGTCCATGAAATGAAGCTCATTGTAGACCTTATCTACTCCGGCGGCTTTTCCGCGATGCGCTCATCCATTTCCGACACCGCCGAATACGGCGACTACCGCACCGGTAAGCGCATAATCACCGATGCTACAAAAGCCGAGATGAAAAAGGTACTCGAGGAAATCCAAGACGGCACCTTCGCCCGGGAATGGATACTGGAAAACAAGGTCAACCGCCCCAACTTCAACGCCATGCGCAGGATAGAATCTGAACATACGGTAGAAAAAGTGGGCAAAGAACTGCGCAAAATGTACAGCTGGAACAAAGAAGAATAAATAAACAAATAGCCCGTCCCCAATGGGACGGGCTTTTTTTATTATATTAACTCGATTATATCCTCATCAAGCACAGTTATGCATTCGAGGCCATCCTTCGTCACAACATAAGTGTTCTCGGTGCCCACAGCCCCTACATGGGGTATCACAAACTTCGGCTCCAAGGCTATTACCATTCCTGCCTTGAGCCTCTCTCTATTTTTGGGGAAAATCACAGGCAACTCATTTAACTGCACTCCAACCCCGTGCCCGATAAAGCCCGCCTTCTGGTCTCCTCCCATAAAGTACTGCTCAAGGCCCTGCTCCTTTACCATCTCATAGGCAAAGTTATACATATCCCCGCAGACAGCCCCCTCGCCGAAGTTTTGGGAAAGTTTCTTTTGTATCTCTAGCGACAAGTTATGTGCCCTGTAAGCAATTTCAGATATTTCCCCCACCCTAAAGGTCCTTGTCATGTCGGTGATATATCCTTCAAAATTGCCCGTCATGTCCACCATAACGGTAGTGCCCTCGGTAATATCAATTCCCGCCAGCCCATTCGGGAAGGCCGTATGCAAGCCCGCGCCCCCCAGAGCAAAATCATAGGGCGACGGAGCGGCAGCGTTATCTCCGGCAAAAATCTGCCCCATATAGCACTCCATCCTAAACCCCGACACCCGCAAAAATCCGATATGTCCCCGTTTCCTAAACCCATGCTCTATCGCGGCGGAAAACTCAAGGTCGGTCATCCCCTTTTCATATAGAGACGGCACGAGTTTGTAAACCTCCGCCTGCCTTTGCCCCGTCCTTTTCAAAAACTCCATTTCAAGGGGGGTTTTAACTTCCCTTGCCCGAAGCAGTATTCCAGAGCCGCCAGAAACTCCCGCCCCTTCAAACCCCTTCGAGAGTCTCTCAAACTCCGCGGCATTTATATCAATCTCCTCAAGGGCTATTTGCACGGGCAACGGCACTCCAAGGCTTTGCAGTATCTCCGGAATATCCTCGGGTTTTCTTATATAGTGAATATTGTCCCCTTTCAGCCCCACAGGCCGGCGCACAAAGACAAAATAGTTCTCCTGAGTAATGAAGACATACCCGTTTATCACCATACCCGTCAAATAAAAAAGATTCGCGTTGCTAGTGACAAGCAAAGCATCAAATTTGCTGTCCTCCATCACCGCCCTGACCTTCTCAAGCCTTAATTCCAAATCCCATTGAAGTACCAAATCCGCCATCTTACCTTCTCCATTCTATTATTTAGCCCTTATATTATACTAAATCAAAACCCATTTAACAAGGACGGTGAAACCAAAGTTGCCTTTTTGCTTCAATAGTATAAAATTTCATCAAAAGGAGATTTTTTTACTTTTTTGCAACAAATTGCCCGAAAAAATGCACTTATATAATGCGAGCCGAAAGGTAGTGGCTGTATGGACAAAAAGATGGCAGACCTTGTCCTTTTAGCGCAACAGGGGGAAGTAAACGCTTTTGGGGAACTCTACTCTTTGTTTTGGCAGGAACTATACCGCTTTTCTTACTACTGTCTTTCCGACCGTCAGGATGCGGAAGACGCAGTACAAGAAGCGGCAGTTGACGCATGGAGCAATATCGGCTCACTAAAGAACCCAAATTGCTTTAAAAATTGGTTTTTTTCAATTTTGTCGGCAAAATGCAGCAAGAAAATCCGCCATATAATGAGGAGAAGACAACAGCTAACCTTCGACGAGCTTCAAAATCAGGCCGACACCCTCTCCCCGGACCGAGACATCGCCCTCTCCCTTGAGATTTACCAGCACATATTAAAACTCAAGGCCGACGACCGCATGATAGTTCTGCTCTCGGTAGTACAAGGTTATAAAAGCCACGAAATATCAAGCATTTTAGGAATAAACGCCAATACAGTCCGCTCTCGGCTTCACAGGGCTTTACAAAAACTAAAAAACCACATTTCCTATGATTAACACAATGTCCTTTACCTCAAGAAAGGGATGATTAATTTGAAAAAAATCTCCGAAGAAGGCCTGCAACAAGAACTATCCCTTCTCTCCGAAAAGCTTTCTTCCCTCGATAATCTGATTCCTCCTGCGGAAGACATTTCCCCTGCCGAAATCATCAAAAAACTCCCCGCCCAGCGAAAACTAAAGCTAAATCGGCAAGAGTTTTTCTACCGTACTGCCTCTCTTGCAGCGGCTTGCCTTGCCCTGATTTTTGGTATCTACTATATAAACTTCCGCTTTCGTGACAACATTCCCACAAACGAAGGCGTAAACACTCCTTCCGTTCTCGAAGAAAGCGAATTCACAAGCGAACAACCTCAACCGACCGAAAGCCTTAAACCCTCCGTCGAATCAGAGCAAAAATCCGAAAACTCCCGTGAGCCTTCTTTCGAATCGAATCTGGGATCAGAAAATTCCCGTGAGCCCAATTTATCAGAATCACCTGACACAAGTTCCAAGAACCCACCCCAAACACTGCCCGAAACAAATACCATCACCGCAACCAGCTACAAGGATATATCAAACGCCCTCAAATCCATTGCAGGCCGAAGCAAGGAGAAAATGGGATATTCTGACTATACAGATGGAGGCAGTTGGCTCGCAGATGGATCTCCAAAATCTAATCTGCCCGGAAACACCGATCACGGCGTCACCAATGTACAGGTAGGCGGCGTGGATGAAGGCGACATCCTCAAAAATGACGGCAAATATATTTACTGGCTCTATAATGATAGACTTAATATCATAGACGCAAAAAACGCCGGCAGCATGAAGCTCGTTTCCTCAATTTCTCTTAAAAATAACCCTAATCACTATAACAAAGAAATCTATATTTTCAAAAATAAATTGATAGTAATCGCCACTGATGAGGGTTCCCTCGCGTCATACAACAATAACGCTACAGCCGAATTTACAAACGACTACTACAGCTTATCCCGTTCCGTTACAGTTACAATTTTCGACACAACCGATAAAAACAACCCCAAAAAAGAGCGCACCTTCAAACAAGACGGTTACTATGTATCAAGCCGCCTTATCGGCAGCCACCTTTATATTGCATCCGTTGCAAACATTAACCCCAAACTAATCGACGATGAAAGGCCCGAGCTATTTGTCCCCAACATCTCCGACTCCAGCGCGACGGGCAAATTTACCCCCATTGCCGCAAAAGACATAGCCATAATCCCCGACTCTTCAGTCCTCACCTACGCCGTGATAACCGGCCTTGACATTTCTGACCCTAAAGGGGAAGTCAACACCAAAGCATGCCTTGGCTCCGGACACTATGTTTACGGCGGCACCGATAACATCTATATAGCTTCCGAAGACTATGAGTTTACAAAAGGTGTATTTTCTATAAAAACAAACATCATTAAATTCGGCATTTCCGGTGGCAAGGTAACATCAAAAGCCACCGGCACCGTCCCTGGCACCATAATTGGCCAGTTTGCTATGGACGAGTTCGATAGCCACTTTAGAGTCGCCACCACCACATATTCCTCCCTCACAAGTAATTATCTAAACAACATCTATGTGCTGGACAAAGACTTAAAACTCACCGGCTCTATTGAAGGCCTTGCCCCTGGCGAGTTAATCTATTCCGTCCGCTTTATGGGCGAAAGGGCATATATGATCACCTATATGACAACTGACCCTCTCTTTGTGATAGACTTAAAAGACCACACAAAGCCCAAAGTATTGGGCGAGCTTGAAATGCCGGGCTTTAGCTCATATCTGCACCCTTATTCCCAAAACCTGCTAATCGGCCTCGGTAAGGATACCGAAGAAATTGTAAACAGCAACGGCACAAAAACCGCGTTAAGCAAAGGCCTGAAAATTTCCCTCTACGATGTGTCGGACCCCGTGAACCCCACAGAAGTCACCAAACTGATTTTGGGCAATCGGAGCTCCAACTCAATCGCCCTCGACGACCACAAAGCCTTCTTCTTTTCAAAGGAGAAAAATATAATCGCTTTCCCCGCAAATTTGGCAAACGAAAATAACATCTTTTACTTTTCCGGCAGCATTGTGCTATCTTTAGACCCCGAAAAAGGATTTACAGTAAAGGCAGAGCTTCCAAATCACGACAATTCAATGAACTTCAGCACAAGGGTCACCTACATCGGCAACACCTGCTACATGCTTTACAAAGACAGGATAACCGCCTACTCCATGGATAACTTCAGCCAAATCAGCTATCTTGACCTGACTTCCCCGAAATAATAATTGAATAAGTCACAAAACACCATTTTCCTGACCCATTTATATAGGCATGGGCTTACCCTACTTTTGGGAGCCCATGCCCTTTTTTGCCATTCTATATAAGTCTGCCAGTATCAAAGCAATCAGCCCCACACCCAAATACCCGAATAATCCATACAATCTGCCCACCAACTGCGCAAACCCCAGTTCCGCCACAAAAAGGGCCGCCACGCACATAAGAAGGCAAAAAAGCCACCTTTCTACCTTCAACGCACTGCATACTCTGCTTGCCAATGCAAACCCGCAGGAAACTGCCGTTGTAAGCATGGCAAAGACAAGGACGAGGGCATAGAAAAACTCAAAATAAGGCGAAAGCAGCGCCGCCGCCACCAGCATAGGCACTTCCCCCAACCCTTTGAGTTTGATGAGCACCAAAACCATAAAAACCGCCGTAACGCAAAGGAGCACCGGCCCCCCAACCCCGGCAAAAACCGCCCACTTTTTACTTTTTACGCAATGCCCCAAAGCCGCCAGCACCGCCGCCCCCGTCAGTGTATTGTAGCTCACATAAATAACCGCCGACACAAAAAAGGTGTCTCCAAAGGGGCAAAATCCTCCAACCCAAACGGGCGCCGCGCCGAAAAAGGCGCAAAGACTTGCCACCAACATTCCAACCAGCATCAAAGGCGCGAGGATTGCGCTTGCCGCCGCAATACCCTTGAACCCAAAACAAAAAATTACAAAACACACCCCTAAAAAAACAAGGCAGGCGGCAACGGGCGGCACCTCAAATTTCTGCCTTCCCACAGCCCCTGCCCCGGCTACCATCACGCAAAAACAGGAAAACAAAAACAAAAGGCAGATAATATCTATCGCCGCCGCCACCTTGGAAGGGGCTATAAGTTTTAAATATCCCCCGAAAGATTTCACTTTACTCTGATATACCCGCAGCAGCACAGACACCGAAGTCAAGGAAAAAAGCAACGCAGCCACAGCTATCCCCGCCAGCCCCAAAAGGCCGTGCCGGGCAAAAAAAATCTCAATCTCTGCCCCCGAGGCAAACCCCGCTCCGATAACAGTCGCAGTATATATGCCGGTGATAATAAGGGCCCCTTTCAGCCCTTCAGCTTTCCCCTTTAAAAGCAAAAAAACGCCCCCTTTTCATACCAATAATATGAAAAGGGGCGGGCTAAAATGCAAACCCGATATACTCAAAACCTCTGCCAGTATTTCCTGTCAAGGCTGCGGTACTGGACAGCCTCGCCCACATGATGGGCGTCAATTACTTCGCTGTTGTCAAGGTCGGCGATAGTTCGGGATACCTTCAGCACCCTGTCATAGGCCCGCGCCGACAGCCCAAGCCGCTCAAAGGCGGATTTCAGCATTTCCTTTGCCCTGTCGGTAAGAGGGCACACCTTTCTTATAATATCAGGAGTAATCCTCGCGTTACAAAGTATCTTTGTCCCTTTAAACCTATCCTGTTGAATCTTGCGGGCCTTTACTACCCGTTCCCTTATGGTCGCGCTGCACTCGGCATCGCCCTCTGCAGAAATCTCCTCAAACTCCACCGCCGGCACTTCTACATGCAAATCCAGCCTGTCAAGGAGCGGCCCCGACACCCTTGATAAATACTGGGCCACCGCCCTCCTTGAGCAGATACACTGCCGCGTCGGGTGCCCGAAGTACCCACAGGGGCACGGGTTCATAGCCCCCACCAGCATCACGGAGCAAGGATAAGACAAGGTAGCCGCCGCCCGAGAAATAGTCACCTTTTCATCTTCAATGGGCTGCCTCAGGACTTCCATGGCGTTGCGGGAAAACTCGGGCAGCTCATCCAAAAAGAGCACCCCGTTGTGGGCAAGAGAAATCTCACCGGGCCTCGGAATTGCCCCTCCCCCCGTCAGCCCAGCGGGCGAAACGGTATGGTGCGGCGCCCTGAAGGGTCTAAATTTCATAAAAGGCACCCCGTCAGGCAGGCATCCCGCAATGGAGTGAATAATAGTAGTCTCAATAGCCTCCTCAAAGGTCAGTTCCGGCAAAATAGAAGGCAGCCTCTTTGCAAGCATGCTTTTCCCCGACCCGGGCGGCCCTACAAGCAGGACATTGTGCCCGCCCGCCGCCGCAATCTCCATGGCGCGCCTTGCCTCATACTGTCCTCTCACATCGGCAAAATCAGGCAAAACCGGCGCCATTATATTTTCAAAACCCAAAGGCTTCATGGGCTCAATGTTAGCCTTGCCGCGAAAGAAATCCAAGAGCTCTACAATGCTTTCAACGGGATAAACCTCAATCCCCGGCACAAAGGAGCCTTCAGCGGCATTTTTCGCCGGCACAAAAAGGCGCAAAATGCCATTTTTCTTTGCCTCAATAGCCATAGCCAAAACTCCGTTGACGGGCCGCACATCCCCTGTCAACGAAAGCTCTCCCACAAAGGCGCAATCGCTCAAATCAGCGTCAAACTGCCGTGAAGCCTTGAGCAGCGCCAACAAAAGGGGCAAATCATAAATAGGCCCAACTTTTTTCACATCGGCAGGAGCTAAATTTACGGTAATCCTGCTGACAGGGAAATCAAGCTGGCAGTTTTTCATGGCAGACCTAACCCTGTCCCGGGACTCCTTTACCGCCGTATCGGGCAAACCCACCACCTCAAAGCTGGGCAGCCCTTGGGAAATGTCTGCCTCCACGGTAACCATAAAAGCGTTTATTCCGAATAGTCCCAAGCTGTTGACCTTTGAGTACATTTTCCCACCAACTTCTGTCAAAAGTCAATTTTTCACTTTGGAAAACGGCCGGGTCAATAACAATAAGCACCTTCCCAAAACAGCGGGCAGCGCCGACAGCATAATCAGTCTTGCCCACACCCCTCCATTTGAGGGGATAACAACCTCAAAATACCCCTTTGCGGGTGCAAAAAACATCCCGCAAAACACCACGCCAAAAACCAAAAGGGCGGCGCCAATAAGATACGGGTTCACCGTTGAAGGCAACCGCCTAATAGCAACTGCCGACAAATTAATAGCAAGGATTACAAGGGCGAAAAAGAGAACAACAAAGGCAGCACTCGTCCCAAGTACGGCAGCGCTTTGTTCCTCCATCATATAAGTTAGCCCGCCCCCGTAAATATAGGCGCCAGCCACAGCGCCCCCCAACAGGAGCCCGTAAAGATAAGCACCCACCCTGCAAAAGGAAGGGAAAACCGGCTCCCCCCTGCCTTTAGGCGGCTCTTTGCCCACTTTATGCCGCACTTTCCGGAACCTCAAAGCCGTCCCCAAAATCATGCTCGCAAAGCCCGCAATCAGCAACTGCAGCGGACTCAAAAATCCCTGATTCCAAAAAATCATGGCCAATACATAGGCCGTCAGGACAGCAATATGTGTCGAAAGCTTGAATTGCGCTACTCGTTTTATCCTGTCAAAAACTCCCCTGCTCTCAAAAATCGCCTCGGCAACAGACACAATTCTGTCGTCCTCCACCACGATGTCAGCCGCCGACCTTTCAATATCGGAGCCTGCCCTGCCCAAAGCGCATCCAATATCAGCCCTCTGGAGGGCGGAAATATCCTGCGCCCCGTTGCTCGTCAGCAAAACCACTTCGCCCCTCTGCTGAAAAGCTCTTACAATGCGCAGTTTATCGGCAGGGGTAACCCTCGCGAAGACACTGTAATTGCTTATACTGTCAACCAGTTCTTCATCTGTCATAATCGTCAGCTTCCTGCTCTCCAAAACCTGCCCGCCGTTTGATATCCCCACTTTCCTGGCTACTGCAGCGGCAGCGGCAGGGCTGTCCCCCGACAGCAGTACAGTTTTAATCCCCGCCCTGCGCAGCTCACTGATAGCGCCGGTAGCCTCTCTGTCAAAACTGTCGGCAAAGCCCATCAGCCCGGCAAAGGTAAGCCCGTTTTCCACTTCAGACAATGCGGAATTTGTGGGAGCCTCATTCAGCTTTCTAAAGGCCACGGCAATGACCTGCAGCCCCTTTGAAGCCATCTCATTGAACTTATCCTCAATGGCGGCATGGTCACATCTCTCACAGCGGGGCAGCACCTCTTCCACAGCCCCCTTGACAATGGCAATGGCCTCCCCGTCAACTATATTGATGGTAGCCGCCATCCTCCTTGCCCGATCAAAGGGTGCCGCAGTAACCCGGGGATAGGCCAAATCCGCCTCCTGCTTTGACACCCCAAAGGTCCGCGCCGCCCGGACAATAGCGCTGTCCACAGCGTCGCCCTCATCCGGGTCATCACAGCACAAAACGGCAAACCGAAAAAGCGCCGTCACCTTAACCAATTCCCTGTCTCCCAAGGCGTCGGGATTGGAACAGTCTATCGTTTCCCGCGCGAAAGAAACCGCCTTAAAGGTCTTATCCCTAACTTTAAGCAAAAGATTCCTATCCAAACAGAAAACTGTAGTCCCGCTCAAAACCTCTACCTGCGGCAGCCCCTTGCACACAACCCCTTTTCTTGCCACAGCGCCAAGGCTGCCGGAAAAAACAGAGCGGAGGGTAATTAGCATATCTTTCGGCACAGCAACCAAAGCCAAGGCAAATGACACAAGCAGCGCATCAAGAAATGGCATCCCCTTTATCAGCCCAACAAAAAAGACAAATACAGCACCGAAAAGGGCCATGGAACTTACAAACCTTGAAATCCTCGATAGGGACTTTATGGCAGCGTCAATCTTTTTCCCCTGCACTCCAAGGCTGGTGGCAACCCTGTTAATTTCGCAATTTGCACCGGTTTCCGTCACAATGGCCAGGGCATTCCCCGACACCACGGCGCACCTGCTGTAAACCATGTTATAGCGCTGATTCAAATGGGAAATCGCCAAAATCTTTGCCCCGGCATCCTTATTTACGGTAAAATCCTCCCCCGTCAAAATTGACTCATCGCATCTGAAGGAGTTGCACCTAATAATCCGGGCATCGGCGGGAACCAAGTCCCCCGTCTCCAGCATTATAATATCTCCCGGCACCAACAGTTTTGAGCTGATATTTACAACCTTGCCATCCCGCAGCACCTTTGCGCTGCACTCAAAGCTTTTAAACCGGGAGAAAACAGCCCTGTTAGCAAATAATTTCAGTATAAGTCCAACCAGAAAATCCACAAAGACAAGTATGACCATAAAAACGGCGACGGCGTAGCTTCCTTCTCCGTTAATTTTAATGAAAATAACGGAAACAACAGCCGCCAGTAAAAAGGCCAACCTCAAAATATTTCCCAATCTTTCAAGGGGATCCTTTAAAAGGGCCTTGCCGCGTGCAAAATCCAACTCATTTTTCCCGTAAGCTTCAAGGCGCCCGGCTGCCTCATTTTCCGTCAACCCGGTAGAGATGTTGGAACCAAGCTCCTTTATAACCATGTCCAGCGGGGCGCAGTGCCATATCATCAGCCTATCCCCTCCGTCAAATTCTTATATTATTTTAGAGCATTTTGTCGCAATTTGCAACACATATTGCCCCCAATAAAATCCCAAAAACAAAGCCCCTTGCCTTTTTCAGGCGAAGGGGCAAACACTATTCAAAAATCTTCCCGTCAAAGGTGAGAAGTCTCTCCCTTGTTACCTCTGCTATGTCAAATTCGGCATTTAACTCCCTTTCAAAGGCCAAGACCAGCAAAGCCGGATTAATATTCTCCTTTGACCCCGCCGGCAGCACAACCCAAAACCTTACCCTGCCGTCAGGCGTCTTGTCAAAGGCAAAATCCTTCAACTTCTCCCTTAAATTGAGTACTGCCGTCTTTGATTTTGTCTTTTTCTCAATAATCAATTCCCGCCCGTCAAGGCATTGTTCCAAAAGGCTTTTGACTTCATCCCCGCTTTTCCCTTCAAACGCAAAATCTAAAAAGTACCTTGCAAAGGCAATTGCGGAAATCTTCATCTTCGGCTCCGTCACACCTGAAATCTTCAGTCCCTCCGGCAATTGGGCGTTGAGCCTCTCCTCAATATCATTTAGCGGCACATCCTCAATCAGCCTTACATCCATAGATTCACGGCAACATTCAATCCCCAAAGGCGCCGGCAGTGAAAAAACAATGTGGGGATGGGGATTAAACCCTTCGGTATGCCAGACAGGCAGCCGCGCCCGCCTAATCGCCCTTGCCATAGTCCTGTTCAAGTCAAGGTGAGAAATATATCTTGCCCTACCCTTCTTTTCAAACCATATCCTGACCTGTTTCAAGACACACCCCTCCCCTCTCAGCCGCCAGCCCGCAGCCCGAGCACTTCTCTCTGCAGTTTCCGGTAGCCACAGCCTTTTGCGCCAACTGCAACTCCCGCAACAAAAAGCTTTTCGTCACCCCAAAATCCAAATGGTCCCAGGGTAGCACTTCGTTTATTTCCCGCCGCCTATTTGCATAAAACTCGCCGGACAGCCCTTCCTCCTCTAAAGCCCGGAGCCACGCGTCCAAACTAAAAAATTGCTCCCAGCTGTCAAGCCGGCACCCTTTGCGCCATGCCCGCTCAATAGCGCCGCACAGCCTGCGGTCACCCCTTGCCAAAATCGCCTCGATTAGGCTTGTCCCGCTTTCATGCCATTTTTTAGATATGTGCTTTGAAGTGTTAACTTCCAAAAGCCTTGCCTGCTTTTCCCTCAACATTTCGGGCGAATCCTGCGGCTCCCACTGAAATGGGGTAAAGGGCTTTGGTACAAAGGAAGCCACGCTGACGGTAACTTTAACGGGCCTCCCCTTCTGCCTTGTGGGTATGGAATAATACAAATCCACCAACCTTTGAGCCAATCGGACTATCCCTTCCACATCCTCCATAGTCTCAAAAGGCAGCCCAATCATAAAATACAGCTTTACGGCAGTCCACCCCGCCTCAAAGGCAATCTTGCAGGTTTCAAGCAACTGCTCCTCGGTCACATTTTTGTTGATGATATCCCTCATCCTTTGGGTCCCCGCCTCGGGGGCAAAGGTAAGCCCGCCCCGCCGCACCTTCTTTAGCTGCTCCACAATCTCGGGGGTGACTTTGTCCACCCTCAAAGAGGGCAAGGTCATACTCACTTTGTCTTTATCCGCCCACTCCGTCATCCTTTTCATCAGCTCGTTAAGCTTCCTATAATCGGTGGAACTCAAGGAAGAGAGGGACACCTCGTCATACCCCGTTGACTCGCAAAGGGCTCTGCCCTGCCTGTCCACGGTTTCAGGCGACTTCTCCCTCGCCGGCCGGTATATAAAGCCCGCCTGGCAAAACCTGCAGCCTCTGATGCACCCGCGCATTAATTCCGCCATAGCCCTGTCGTGGACAATGTCTATAAAGGGCACCACAAATTTGTCGGGATAATAGCTTTTATCCAAATTCTTTATAATTCGTTTCTTTATTTTCTCGGGCGCCCCATCACGGGCAGCCACCTCCCTGACGGTTCCGTCGGGATTGTAACTGACACTGTAAAGAGACGGCACATACACCCCTTCAATTTTCGCTGCCTGACGCAAAAAAGCTTCCTTGCTGCTACCCGCCCTTTTGTGCTCCTTGTATAAGTCAATGAGCTCCAATATCACTTCTTCCCCTTCGCCCAGCACAAAAAGGTCAAAAAACTCCGCAACAGGCTCGGGGTTACAGGCGCACGGCCCTCCCCCAATCACAAGGGGAGTGAGAGCCTTCCTATCCGCCGCCCTTACAGGCAGTCCCGCAAGGTCAAGCATATTCAAAACGGTGGTATAGCACAGCTCATACTGCAGGGTAAACCCGATAATGTCAAAATCCGCTACCCTGTCCTGGCTCTCAAGGGCAAAAAGGGGTACGCCGGCTCCACGCATCTCCTCCTCCATATCCTCCCACGGAGCAAAGACACGCTCGCACCAAACATCCTCCCGCTCATTTAACAGCCCATACAATATTTTCATTCCAAGATGAGACATGCCCACCTCATATATATCGGGAAAACAAAAGGCAAACCTGACATCTACGCGGCCCTTGTCCTTGACCACGCTGTTGAGTTCCCCGCCGCAGTATCTGGCAGGCTTTTGCGCTTTGGAAAGCAAGGCTTTTATTCTATCCTTCAAAAGAGCTCCTCCTGACAATATAATTACATTTTAATGATACCAAAAAAAGCACCGATAATCAATCAAGACAAATTTTTCCCGAAAATTTAAGGCCCCCCGCTACCGGAAGGCCCTATTTCCCGCTAAACCTTTACCTGTAAAATAAATCTTTCAGCTTTTTGTCGCCGAAAACTATGTCGTTTTGAACAATCCGGTAAACCTCATCATACCTTTTATATTTTTCCGGCACAGACTTCGTCATTTTCCCATCCTTATCAACGGTAAAATAGTGCCCGACCACCGGGGTATTGTTATACATGTCCCATAAAAAGCTGTTAAACTCCGGCTTTTCAAGACCGAGATAATCTAAAAGGTAAGTGCCGAGGAAATTCACACTCATGTTCTCTGCCTCTGCCTTCTCCTGGCCAAAGTTGTTCCACAGCACAAAGGAAGTGGAAAGCAGCTTACCGCATTCCTCCAGCACCTCGTCGGTAATATTTTCCGGGTCACTGAATATCAAATAGGAATCCTTAATAAACCCTAATTTTTTGTATATCGCGGCGTTTTCATCCAAGGCGGGCAGATGGTCCCCGAAAAACAAAATCACAGTGGGCTCCTCTACCTTGCTGAAATAATCCACCAACATCTTTAAACTGGCGTCGGCATCGCTAATACCCTGACAATAATTTTTAATCCTGTAAAGGTCGTCCTCATCCAAAAGATCGCTTTTCACCTCAAACTTGTTGTCAGGATAATAGTCGGGCAAGAAATAGGGCATGTGGTTTTGCATGGAAACCGAAAAGATAAACTGAGGCCCGTCGTCATTTGCCTCAAATTCCTCAATTATCTTTTTGGCCAACTCTCTGTCGGAGATAAAATTGCCCTTTATCTCTGGGCTTTCAAAGTCGTCCTCCGCCAAAAACTCGTCAAACCCAAAGTATGAATAAACTTTATGCCTTTTGAAAAACTTCCTCTTATAGGAGTGAATGGCGGTACATTCATAACCCATAGACTTAAAATAGCTGGCAAGGGAAGGAGTCTCCCCCCTCAAAAAAGTGGCATAGACATTTGACTCGGCGGGGAAATACTTGCAAGTAAGCCCCGTCAAAAACTCAAACTCCACATTTGAAGTCACCCCGCCGTATGTAGGGGAAATGAGCCTGCCGGAAGCATACTGCTCCGACAGCGCCCTGAATGTAGGAATAGGGTCAGAGGAAATCTCAATATTGGGAAGCTGCGTCACATCCCAGAAAGACTCACTCAAAACAACGATTACATTGGGCTTTTCTGCCGAAGCCGGCTTCTCGTCTTTGCCCGCGCACTGTAAAATCTCGTCCCTTATCTCTTTCTCGTCGAATGCAATGACTTGGTTTCTAAAATCCCCTAAAGATTTGGCGCTCTGCAAAAACCCGAGAGTGAACCCGTTTTGCTGGTACAAATTATCAGGCTTTATATACATATTCGCAGGTCTCGGTATTAAGCACAAAACCACAATCAGCAAAATAGCCGCCGCCAAAACCACAAACCGCTCGATTTTTTTGAACCTCATCTTGCTTTTAAATACCACAGAAAGATAAATAATCCCCCCCAAAGCCAAAAGCAGGGGATATATCCACCATAACTTGAATATATCAAAGTAGGAAATATGCAAATCAGGCAAAAGGGAAGCAAAGGAAGGATTTACAAGCAACACATCGGAAGGAATAAAGGGCGCCCCGAGATGGGCGTATTTGTAAAAGGAAATGACGCAAAAGGCAAGGTATAAAAGGAAAGTGATGATAAAGGCAATATAAAATCTGTTAATCAGCGCCCAAACAAGGGCAAGTATGGCAAAGGCGAAAACCACGCTAAAGGAAAAATGCAAAAACTTGTCGCTTATCCAGGAAAAAAACGAAAGAATGCTGCCTCTGCTTATATATTCCAAAACCGTCACCAAAAGCAGCGCACCGATGCCTAAAAGGCAAATCTTAAAGGCAATATCTTTAGCTGTATCCTTATATTTTTCAGTCTCCCCAGCCACTTTATCCATGGTATCCTCCCAGATTTATCAGTTTGTGAAAATAGTATCACAACAGAATAATTTATGCAAGGTATTAACATAAAAGGACAAATAACATTTTTCAACAAAATTTAGTTTCAGGGTAATTAACCGCCCGTTTTACGCATAGCTATTTCATGGAGGAAACATAAAGTAGAAAACCGGAAAGGAATGGGCACAGTTATGGAAATCGACAGACCCTACCGCACGCGGGCTTACAGGCGAAGGGCTGCAACGACCAATAGGGACACAGGTAAAAATGAAACTTATGTAATTCTGACTCAAGTAGGTGTTTGTCTTGCAATTTTTGTCGCTGTTGCTCTTTTTAAAGTCGCAGGGGGAAATATTTTTGACAATCTGCGTCAAGAATATCTGCGGCTTACGGACAAAAAAATAACTGCAAGGGCGGCAATGAGAACCCTTGACTCACTGACGGAAAAATACACCTTTTTATCCCCTCTGGCCGAAGGCATTCGCCAAATCCGGGAAGTTTTCGCCCCAATCCCCCCCTCAAGCCAAGGCGAAAACAGCGAACCCGAAGAAGACACAGAGGACGAGGAAGAATCCGCTCTAACGGAAAGCAGCCAAAGCCCACAAAATGACGAAGAAGCGCAAGAAAGTTCCGGCTCCCTCCCCCCTCAAGGGGGGGAGGACGCTGTCTTTTCTCATACTCCTTACGAAAAGGTATTTTACCCGCCAAGGAGCGCCAGTTTTGCCCCCATTTTCACCACTGCAAAGCTCCATCCGCCATTAGCTCAAGGTAGAATCACTTCCGCCTTCGGCTACCGCACCCACCCCATCACCAAAAAATTCGGCTTTCACAGCGGCATGGACATCGCCGCCCCGCAAGGCACACCAATAGCCTGTGTCCTGCCCGGCACAGTCAAGGAAACCGGCACCGACCCATCCTATGGCAACTACATATTAGTGGAACACCCCGGCGGAATTGACAGCTTTTACAGCCACTGCAGCGAGATTTTAGCCTCTGATGGCACCAAAGTCAACCGGGGGGACATAATAGCGACGGTAGGCAGCACAGGCTCCTCCACAGGCTATCACCTTCACTTTGAAATTCGGGCCAAGGGCAAACGCTACGATCCTTACTGGCTGCTAAAGGGTGTATTCCAAGATGAACTTTAAATTCTTCGGCATGAGAGCCGAGGTCTGTTTTTACACATTAGCGGCCTCCTCAATCCTATTAATGCTGGACCGGAGCGGCATCGCCGCCATGTGTATACTCTTTGCGGCTCTCCACGAAGCAGGCCACATCATCGCCCTAAAAATTTTCCATTGCGCACCCGCCAAAATTAAAATCACTCCGGGAGGCATCAAAATTTCCGACACCCGCTTATCAGTCCGCAGCTTCAAAAATGAGATTATTGCCGCCCTGTCAGGTCCCGCGGTTAACATAATCTGTTCAATCTTGTTCTATATCTTATGGAAAACCCTCTGCCGCGACTCATTTCTCCTTGCCGCGGCAGTCTCCCTTGTAATAGGCCTTTTCAATCTGCTGCCAATCTTCCCCCTTGACGGCGGCAGGGTGCTCTGCTCTCTAATGAGCCTTAAAACCGACCCTACCACCGCCCAAAGAATAGTCACGGCAGTGTCCGCTGCAATCCTACTACCGGCAGCCGTAGTAGGGTTTATTCTCCTTTTAAAAAGCGGCTATAATGTAACCCTTCTCTTTACATGCTTTTACCTTGCCTACCTGCTCATCAAGCAGTAAACAAAAAAGCGGCAAAGGGTTTTCCCCTTGCCGCCTTTCTTTGCTTTTCCTTAAAGGATTATGCAAATCAGCCCAGTGCAGCCTTCATTTATAATGCGCTCCACCGTCTCCTGCAGCTTTGCCCTGGCGTCGGGCGGCATACGGTACAGCTTGTTATGCAGCCCCTCATTGACCAGCTCATGGAGCGACTTGCCGAAAATGTTGGATTCCCAAATCTTTATGGGGTTCTCCTCAAACTCACGCAGCAAGTACATCACAAGCTCTTCCGACTGTTTCTCCGACCCAACGATGGGCGACACTTCGGTAGTGATATCCGCCTTCATCATATGTATGGAAGGCGCCGAGGCCCGCAATCTGACGCCATACCTGCCGCCCTGCTTCATAATTTCGGGTTCCTCCAGCGACAGTTCCTCCAACTGCGGCATTACAATTCCATATCCTGTAGCGTTGACCTCATCGAGGGCAGACTTAATTTTATCATACTCCCTCTTTATCTTCGCCATTTCAATCATGCAGGACATGAGCCCGGCTTCAGAGTCAATTTCAATGCCCGTAGTCTCCCCAAGAACTCGGTAAAAGAGCTTTACATTTATGCCTATATTTACAAGGACGCTTCCCTTGCCCAGATCAACAGAGAGAGTTCCGGCATTTTCAATGTTTTCGCATCCCTTGACCTGTTCCACAAAACTGCTGACCTCGCGAATTTTGGAGATATTCTGTGCGGACTCCTGTATGGCCGTAAAGACCGACGAGCGTAGCCAATGGTCCCTATCGAGGGAGGAAAGCCATTTGGGCATATCAACCCTGACTTCCCTAATGGGGAACTCAAAGAGCACGGTAGCCAGTATCTTTTTAATCTCCTCTTCATTCAGCTCCAAGCAGTTTACGGGAATGACAGGCACATCATATTTCTTTGAAAGCTGTTCCCCCAGCGCCGCGGCATGGTTTGAGGCGGGATACATGCAGTTGAGCAGCACCACAAAAGGCTTGTTTATCTCCTTTAACTCCTCTACAACCCGCTCTTCCGCCTCCTCGTATTCCTCCCGGGGTATATCACTGATACTGCCGTCGGTAGTCACCACAATCCCGATGGTGGAATGCTCCGTGATTACCTTTCTTGTGCCAATTTCGGCGGCAAGGTTAAAGGGGATTTCCTCCTCATACCAGGGTGTCATGACCATTCTGGGCATATCCCCTTCGATATAGCCGAGGGAACTGGGCACAATATACCCCACGCAGTCGATCATCCTCACATTAAAGGAAGCGTTGGACTCAAGGGTAACCTGCACCGCCTCCTCCGGGATGAATTTAGGTTCGGTGGTCATAATAGTCCTACCCGCCGCCGCCTGCGGCAGCTCATCCAAAGCCCGCTCCCTCTGATACCCTACGGGTATATTGGGGATAACAAGGGTATCCATAAACCTTTTTATAAAGGTGGATTTGCCCGTTCTCACAGGGCCCACGACCCCTATGTAAATATCGCCTTGGGTTCGTTCCGCTATATCAAGATAAATACTGCGATTTTCCATTATTCCTCCCCCTCAAGGTAGAGAATTGTTTCCATTATAAATGCCCGACCTTCAGCAAATCGGTATAAGCAGCATGGCTTTTTTCGCCATCACTTCGCTGTCCAAATTGTTCTCTTTAAAGACAGCCTCCACCGAAGTTTTATACTTTTTCGCAATATCCCAAACATTTTCGCCTTCATCGGCATAGTAAATGGTAAGGGCAGCCTCATCCTTGCTCACAGGTTTCCCCTCATCGGGCTGCAGGGAGCATATCACCTTCTCATTGGACACGGCAAAGACAAGTGCGTCCACCTTCATTTCGCACCGCACCTCAATGGTATTTGCCGCCGTTAGGCTAAAGCTTGCGGCCACCACGGTAACATCGGCCTCACAGCGGGAATTTTGAGGCATTCCCCGCACTTCGCACATATATTCATAATCGCTTTTCCTCTCATAGTAGGAAGGCGTCCCCTGAATATCGCAAGCCAGCATGCAGATTTTAAGGTCTCCCGTAATTTTATACCCGCCTTCCTCTTCCTTTAAGTTGAGGGAATCGGCCTCGCACCAAAGGTCAATGACCCTTTCCACCCCGTCCTCTGGCAAATCAAAAGCCTGCTTTGCAAGAAAGGTGTCGTGCTTTACCGTCGCTACCCTTTCCAGTTTGACGGGCTTCTGCTCCACATTTAGTTCGTATTCGGTGGAATAGGCGTCTGTCAGCACCGGGATTTCCATTTCCTTAAAGGCTCGGGCCGCGGCGTTTATCCTCACATCCACCGCCAGCATACGCCAATCCCCGTTTGAATCAATACGGGGAGTGACATCGCTGCTCACAACATCAAATCTCACATCGCAAACCGAGTCCTCATCAACCCCGTCAATGTCGATAATCTGGCTGATGGGCACGGAATGTTCGGTAATGTCCATAATGCCCTTTGCCACATCGCTGGCATAAAGGACCCTGATGAGCAGCTCACCTTTGGCCAGAATTTTGTTGGGGATAGCCTTAAACTCATTCATGACTGCAACGGCGCTGTAAGATATAACCTGCTCAATTGGGGAATTATTTTGCCCCACATGCAGCATTTCCGCCACATTAAATCCGCGATCAGCCGACCCTATAATGCTGCTGACGGTAACCGATGCCTTTTTAAGCTGCACTCCCGCCCCTTGGGCTCCCGTGGTCACCTGCTCCTTTTTCTGCACATAAACCCTAGCGCACACCGAAAAGGCACCATGCAAGTCCACCCGCCGCTGGCTGATAGCCCTGCAGTTTAGGTAATCCACTTTAGTTTTGACGCGCACCAAAGGGTTTTCCGGCACTCCCTTTAAGGCATACTGGGCTGTAAAGGGGACAGAGTGGCTGTAACTCCTAACACTGCCTCCCCCTTCCCCCACATAAAGCAGCCTTATCCCGGCGACGCCCTCCACCGTCAGGGAGTCGCCGCTGAACCGGTACCCGGTAACCCGCGGGTTTAACTGGCACTTTAAAATGCGGGATATATCGGGGCAGTAGTCCGGCAAGGTAAAGTCAAGGTCAACGGGCTGCTCGGAACAACCGTCAAAAGCCACCTCGTTTATGGTGACAACCTCCTGCATTTCCCTGAACTCCATAAGGGTTATCTCTCCTTTTTTAAGTTCTATGCAAGTATATTAATCTTTTGTCCACTTTATGCAAAAAAACACCGGCCTCAACCAATCGAGCCGGTGTTTTTATTTAAATGGGCAGGTCTAAGTCCCGCTCCGTGCATTTTGGGGCATTATTGCCCGTTTTCATAAAGCCGTACCTTGCAAGTCTTTATGTATCTTCCCTTTTAATCCTGAAGATAAACCTCAATAACCCTCTCAAGTAGCGAGGGCTCTTTACAACAACTATTTTCATGACTGCAACCCTCCGAAAAAATGTCATCTCGACAAAATCAGCCCAAGGATGATAATTATCACAGCGGTAAGGCACACCAAAATGCCCGGCGGGAAAAAGCAGCAAGCCAAAATGCCTGCCCCAAAGGCCACAGCCCACAACCCGTTTCTAAAGGAGCACCGCATATCACCACCGCCAATCCGCCATGGCCAAAAATAATCGACCGTATTACAGTATATAACCAAATGGCAATATTGGTGAAAAATAAATAACCATTTGGCTATATCGGTGAAAAATAGCCAAATGGCCGTATTGGTGAAAATAAACAACATTAACAACCGTCAATAATTAAATACCGCAAGCAGCCGCCCTTCTGTAAAGGACACCTCAACCTTTTCTCCGATAAACTCATTGCTCGCCCCAACGGGAAAGGAGCAGTCTATTTCAGCCCTGTCAAGCTCATACTTTGCGCCCCTGATATTCAGCCCCTTTACCGGCGCCAGATAGGCAAACAGGGAAAAATACTTCCCCTTTTCCCCCTCAAAGTAGTACCTGCCCGGCTTTAGCATCCTCACTTCACAGCTTTCATCGGCTAAAACAGCATTGCCCCCCCTTTCGGCGGCATAGAGTAAAACCGATATATTGGCAAGGGTATGGTCAAGTCTTCCCCCCAACCCGCCAAATATGAAAATATCCAAAAAACCACGCCCCAGTGCCTGCTGCACTGCAAGGAGGGTGTC
The DNA here is from genome assembly GCA_029780875.1 of Bacillota bacterium. Taxonomy (GTDB): domain Bacteria; phylum Bacillota; class Clostridia; order Oscillospirales; family Acutalibacteraceae; genus JAKOXU01. The sequence goes on from JAKOXU010000096.1 coordinate 30,954, forward strand.
GGTCTCGTCCTTTTCCGCCGAAGTCGTAATACACTCCACATTTTCCGGCACCTCCCGGGTAAAGGAATCCATATCCCCCACAATCAAATCGGGCCGCACCCCTAAAGCCTCGGCGTGCTTTAACCCAGCGTCGGCGCAGATTATAAAGTCCCCCGGCCGCAGCCTCCTTTTAATATCCGAATAATCGGCAATATCGGCGGCGGCAAAAATCACGCACCTGCTCATCTTACCTCCCACTCCCTTACATTCCTCACCTCATCATACATGTCAAGGTAGCTTTTATACCGCGCAGGGCTAATCTCTCCCCGTTCCACTGCGTCCTTTACCGCGCAGCCCTCATCTTCTGTATGGGTACAGGAAGTAAACCTGCACCTGTTTATATACTCCGAAAATTCGCGAAAACAGCCTGGCAGCTCATGGCGCAGTATAACTATACCCTTTTCAAAATCAATGGAGGAAAACCCCGGCGTGTCTGCAACGAACCCTCCCTCCTCGATGGGAAAGAGCTCAAGGTGCCGGGTAGTATGCCTCCCTCTCTGAAGTTTCCTGCTTATCTCCCCCGTGGGAAGGTTTAGATTTGCAAACAAGGCGTTGAGCAGGGTGGATTTTCCCACCCCGGAATTGCCCGCAAAGGCACTCACCTTGCCGAAAAGCTCCTTTTTCAACCTATCGAGCCCCTCCCCCGTCTTGGAGGAAACCTCAACAACGGTAAACCCCGCCTTTTCATAGACCTCGGCATACTCCCTGCCATCGCATAAATCAACCTTGCTTATAACAATGCAAGGCTCAATCCCCTTGTACTCGGCAATGGCGATGAGCCTGTCCAAATTATATAGGTTTGGCGCCGGGTCCTTTACCGAAAATACGATAAAAAGCCTGTCGATATTCGCGATAGGCGGCCGCACAAGCTCGTTTTTCCTGGACAGTATATTCCAAATCAGCGGTACCCCTTGCCCGGAAAACCCGACACTGACTCGGTCTCCCACAAGGGGCACCTTCCCGTCCTTTCTGAAAAGGCCCCTTGCTTTGCATGTAAATAACTCACCGGCGGTCTTTACTGTATAAAGACCGCCGACGCCCTTTAAAATAATTCCTTCACAGTTTTCCACGAATCCACCCCTCCGCAGAAAAGAGCTGTTCCTCAAATCCGTTACTCATCCTCTTCGGACGAGCTTGTTTCCTCGGAAGAAGTAGAAGAAGAAGGCTCCTCGCTGCTGGTAGAAGAGCTGGAACCCGAACCGGGATCCAAATCTATGTCATAGTACTGAATGGGATCCCAAGTCCCTGTGGTAAAGTCAATGGTAGTGATAGCGTAATCCTTGCCATTGAGTTTTACGCGAACAGCATTATTGCTGCCCGTCCCCTCAAAGGTGTACTCATAGGTACCCCTGTCTGCAGGAATATCAATGCGCTCGGATTTGACGAGCTTACCCCTGAAATAAACCGTCAAGGTCACCGGGCTATACACCTTTGGCAAATCAAAGCTGATTGTTACATTGGGTCCGGCGGGAGGATTGCCGTTGCTAACCTTTAAATCCACCTTATCGCCCTTGTTGAGTTCGGTCCCCTCCGCAGGGATACATTCTTTTACTGTGCCCGCCGGGCTTGCATCGTTAATTTCGATGATATCACCTAAAGTCAGCCCGCTCTCCTCCAGCTTTCTCTTCGCCGATTCAAGATTGAGCCCCACAAGCAAAGGCACTTTAGTAGGCTCCAGAGCCGGCCCAAGGCTTACATAAATCTGAATTTCCTGCCCCTCGAAAATCTCCTGGTCCTTTTCAGGCACCGTCTTTATGACACAATCCACAGGAGTTTCAGCATCATACGCCAAAATTTCCTTGACGACAAGGTACTCATTTTTCAAAATGTTGGTCGCCGTCACCTTATCAAGACCGTAAACATCCGGCACCTTCAGCTTTCTCTTGCCGAGGCTCACCTTTACATGGAATGTGGCGTTCTCCTTAATTTGGAAATTCGGCTTAAAAGAAGGATTCATCTCAAATATTACGCCTTCCGGGTAATCCATGTTATACTCGGGGCTTTCCTCCACAATCCGGAGCTTGGGATACTGCTCCCTTACCTCCTGAACAGTCATTCCCACAAGGTTAGGCATAACAATGCTGGGAACCTTGTTGCTGTTGAGCCAGAAAAGGAAAAGCACAAAGCCGATGGCAAAGACCACAAAGGCAGCGGCCACTCCCGCGAGAACGGGAATGGTATTCCCCGACTTCTCATTGTCGTCCTCGTCCTTGCTGCCCTTGTCCTTGACCCTCTTTATTGCGTCCACATACTTTGTGGGAGCATCGTCGATAAAGTACTTGTATTCGAAGTGTATGCTGGGATTTCGCTTAAATTCCTCAATGTCCTTTAACATCTCGGCAGCAGACTGGTACCTCTTTTCGGGATCCTTCTGCATAGCCCTCATGATAATTTCCTCAAGCCCCTCGGGTATGGTGTCGTTTAGCTCCCTCGGGCGCTGGGGCTCGCTCTGCATCTGCATAATAGCGATGGACACGGCGCTGTCAGCGTCAAAGGGCAGAGTACCCGTCAGCATCTCATACATCATAACCCCAAGGGAATAAATATCGGCCTTTTCGTCGGTAACCTGATTCCTGGCCTGTTCCGGAGCAATATAGTGCACCGAACCGATAGCCTTTTCGCCCAAAGCTGTGCGATTTTCAACCCTTGAAAAGCGTGCAATGCCAAAATCGGTAACCTTAATAGTCCCATCCCGGAGCAGCATAATGTTCTGGGGTTTGATGTCCCTGTGAACAATGCCCTTATCGTGGGCATGCTGGAGGGCGCGGAGTATCTGCTGGGCAAAATGGACAGCTTCCTTCCAGCGTATATCCCTCTGCTGCTCAATGTATTCCTTTAGTGTAATGCCGTCGATGTACTCCATGACGATATACTGAAGCCTGTCGCCAAGGCTCACATCATAAACCTTCACGATATTCGGATGGGACAAAACGGCAATGGCTTTGGACTCGTTTTTAAACCTGCGGCGGAACTCCTCATTTGTCAGATACTCATCCTTTAAAATCTTAATGGCAACAATCCGGTCATCGATGCAGTCATAGGCTTTATAAACAACAGCCATTCCTCCCACACCGATAATCTCCTGTATTTCATACCTGCCATCAAGTTTCTTTCCCACAAATTTATCCATGTTATGTTCAACCCCCTGTAATAATTGGATAGCCTCAAACAAAAATTTTAAGGCCACCGGGTTTGAAATATTTTAGTATCTGCAATAAAAGATATCGCTTTTACATCTATGATATCACTACAATAGTAATGTTATCGCCTCCACCGCAGTTATTGGCCGCCTCAATCAGCTTATCAGGCAGCGCCTCTATGCTGTGCCCGAGGTAGTACCTGTAAATCTGCTCATCATCTATGTAATTTGTAAGCCCGTCAGTACACATAAGGACTGCCTCATTTTCTCCCAGCTGCTGCTGGCAGTAATCGAAATCTATCTTTTTCTCAACGCCGATTGCCTTGGTAATAATATTCTTTTTGGGATGCTTTCTTGCCTCCTGTTCGGTAAGCTGCCCTGTTTCAAGGAGGTCCTGCACCACGGAATGGTCCCTTGTAAGCCTGAAAATGCCCTCTTTGTTGAGATAATAAGCCCTGCTGTCCCCCACATGGGCAATATGGGCAATCCTGTCGACAACAAGGGCTAATACGGCGGTAGTCCCCATGCCTTCCAGATTTTCGTCGTTTAAAGCCATATCGAAAATGCTCGAATTTGCCTCGCCAACCACCGACTGCAGCATCTCCTTGATGGCGGCTTCAGGCATTCCTTCCCTATAGTATTCCTTTATCTTCTTTCCCATTATATCACAAACCATCAAGCTGGCAACATTTCCGCCTTTGGCGCCGCCCATCCCGTCGCAAACAACAGCAAAAGCCGCACCGCCCGGAAGCTCTCCGACAGTGAACGCGTCTTGGTTGGTAGCCCTTGCCCTGCCGATATCGGATCTACCCAATAGTCTCATGAAAGTTTACCTCCCCAAAATCCCTTCTACCGCGAAGCTGGCCGCACGAAGCATTAATGTCAGCTCCCAAGGTCCGGCGGATTGTCACATTCAACCCGCCCTTTTCGAGGATTGACTTAAACCTGTCCATCCTCTCTTTAGAGCTTTTTTTATGGTCCTTTCCCGAAACAGCGTTTGCGGGGATCAAGTTAACATGGCAAAGCATGCCTTTCAAGATTCTCGAAAGCTGCAGGGCACATTCATCACTGTCATTTATTTCGTCAATAAGGGCATATTCAAAGGAAATACGCCGTTTCGTCATGTCAATGTATGTCTTGCAAGCCTCGATTAGCTCACAGATACCCCATTTTTTATTTACAGGCATCAATTTTGTCCTAACTTCATCAAAAGGCGCGTGCAGCGATACCGACAAAGTCAAGGGAAACTTAAATTTCGCAAGTTCATAAATCTTATCCACAATCCCGCATGTAGACAGTGTCACATGGCGAAGGCTCAAATTTGCCCCCTCTTTATGAGACACAAGCTCCAAAAAACCAATGGTGTTGTCGAAATTGTCTAAAGGCTCCCCCATTCCCATGAGCACAATGTTGGAAACCCTGACACCCATGTCCTTTTCCGCAGCATAAATCTGGGAGAGCATTTCAGAAGCTGTCAGGTTCCGGGTAAACCCGCCCATTCCCGTAGCGCAAAATGAACAGCCCATTTTGCACCCGCCTTGGGTAGAAATGCACATAGAATACCCGTGCCTGTACTTCATCAAAACGGCCTCAACCAACTCACCGTCAAAAAGCTTTAATAGATATTTTACAGTATCATCTATGCAAGATACAAGCTTTTTTTCAATTTTTGCGCCAAAAATGCTAAAATCAGCCTGCAATTTTTCCCTAAAGCCTGCAGGCAAATCAGTCATTTCCGAAAAGGAGCCGGCCTTTTTCCTGTGCAGCCAGTGAAAAATCTGCACAGCCCTATACCCCGGCTCATTGTAGCCTGCCAAAATCTCCTTCAGTTCCTCGGGAGTTTTCGACAAAATATCCCTGTCTATAAACAATTCACCTCTTTTTAAACCCGGCGATATAAAACCCGTCGGTGCCGTGGATATGGGGCATCAGGGTAATCTCAAACCCGCCTCCGCTTTCCTTTACAAAGGGCGGCAGCGAAAGGATAAGGGGCTCAAAATCCACCCTCTCGTTGAGGAACCGCTCAACAACCCGACTGTTTTCCTTCGGGTTTAAGGTGCAAGTCGAGTAAAATAGCCTGCCGCCTTCCTTTACAAGCTCCGCCGACAGGGAAAGTATCTTATACTGCAGCTCGGGCAGCTCTGGATTTGGCTCCCTCTCCTTTATCTCGGGCTTTCTTCTTATAATTCCAAGGCCAGAGCAGGGCACATCGCACAGCACCGCATCGGCATGCTCCAAATTAACTTGAGGCTCCGCCGCATCCCTCAAGACAGCTTTTACATTGTTGAGTCCTAACCGGGCAGCCCCCTTCTCAATAAGGGAAAGGCGGCTTTCCCTTACATCGCAGGCCACAACCTCCCCTTTGCCTTCCATCATCTCGGCCATGGTAAAGGCCTTGCCTCCGGGAGCGGCGCACACATCAATCACCCTCTCCCCCGGTTTTGGGCCCACGCAAAAGGCGCAAATTTGGGAGGATAAATCCTGTATGTGAAAAAGGCCCTCACTAAAAGCCTTGAGCTTTTCAACAGCCCCCGCGTTCCGAAGCCGCACCGCATCAATAAGCCCTTCCACAGGCTCGGCGTCAACCCCTTCCGCGGCCAATTTTTCCACCAATTTCTCAAGGGTAATTTTAGTGGTATTCACCCTTGCCGTCAAAGGAGCCGGCCCAACTAAAGCCTTGATTAGCCCCTTTGCCTTTTCCTCCCCGTAAGCTTTGGTCCACAAGTCCACCAGCCACCGGGGAGCCGAATACCCTCCGTAAACATCATCTTCCAAAATGCCTAATAGCTTCTCTCTGCCCTCTCTCTGCACAGCCCTCAGCACTGCGTTGACAAACCCGGCCGCCGCTCCCTGCCCGCTGGATTTTGCCAAGGTAACACACTCATTTACCGCGGCAAAGGAAGGCACCTTGTCCATAAATAACAGCTGATAGACTCCCATCCGCAGTATCTCCAACACCACAGGGGAAATTTTCTTCAGGGGCACCTTTGAAAACCTTGCGATGACCTTATCCAAAGGCTGCTTCCTCTCCAGCACCCCGTAAAAAAGGGCGGCGGCAAAGGAGGCGTCCCTGCTGTCAAGCCCCGCTTTTTCAAGGGCATTGTCAAAAACTATATTGGAGTATCCCTTTTTCACATCCACCTTGACAAGGGCATCAAGGACAATTTTTCTTGTATTTTTCATCAAAAGCCAAGCCTTTCAAACCCAAAAGGCACTAATTTCTTCTCCTGTTCACCAGCAAAAGCAGCCTCAACAGCTGCAAAACGGAAACCACAGTCGCCGCAACATAGGTCATGGCGGCAGCCGTCAAAACTTTTCTGGCGCCGTGCAGCTCTTGCTCATACAAAATCCCGTTATCGGCAAGCAGCTTCATGGCCCGCCTTGAAGCGTTAAACTCCACAGGCAGCGTCACAAAATGAAAGATTGCCGTCGCGGAAAAAAGGATAAGGCCGATATCTACAAGCAGGCTCGACCCGCCGGTAAAGAAAAGCCCCAACATAACAAGGAAAATCCCTACAGGATATCCGAGATTTGCAACGGGATATATGGCGCTGCGCAGCTTTATGGGCACATAGCTGGTTCTATGCTGGATGGCGTGTCCCGCCTCATGGGCGGCAATCCCAACGGCGGCAACAGAAGTGCCATTGAAAACCTGAGGCGACAGCCTAATCACATTTTTCCGGGGATCATAGTGGTCACCCAACATC
>JAKOXU010000100.1 GCA_029780875.1 Bacillota bacterium
CCAACTTTTTGACAAAAAGCGCGCAAAGGAGATTAGCCTTATGAAAGCTAAAATATTCACTGCCTCAATCGCCGCCTTGCTAATCCTTATAATCGCGCTGACAACAATTTTGATTGCCCCCGCTCCTTTTGATCCTTCCTTTGCCACGGAAATAAAGCTAACATTTAACTATCTTGGCAAAGAAATCGACACCACAGTCACCGACGAAGCTGACAAAAAAATCATCATCAACAACCTCAAGGGAATATCCTACAAAGACCAACCCGCTTGCGGCTTTTCTCCCGACATTTCCATAACCTTTTCCGACGGCAAAAAGAGCGTCACGGTATGTCCCGCCTGCGACTCATGCTCAAAAGCCAAAATAGCCAACACCGGCAAATTCATAACTATCAGGGACAGGCAAGCGCTACAAGCAGTGCTTGAAAAATACGGTTTTACCTTCCCTTGCGTATAAATTTAAGGAGGAAAAACAATGAAAAGGCTATTTTATCTTTCCCTTTTTCTTTTGCTTTCAGTGGCATTGAGCGGGTGCGTCACAAAAAATGTCATCTACCAATCCACCTACTCAAGAAACAATGAAACCTCCGAAGACAGTTCACTCATTTCGTCATACAAAGAATTTATCGAGGATTTTTATAACCAGCTTCTCAGCACACCGACCTATTCCGCCGAAAAAACACGAGAGTTCCTCCAAAGCGCCATAAACAAAGACCTGTGGTATTACGGCGAACACTCAAAGTTCCACAAATTGATAGGCTATGAGCTCCCCTATTATTGCAACAGGTCCTCCACTGGCACAATAGGGTATTTAATCTTTGTCGAACCTGCCCACGATCCCTCCAAAATCAACAACTACACCGAAAATTTCTATTATGTGTCCGTCGACCTCGCCCTCAACGGCACAGAAACAGCAATAACAGAATGCATCGAAATGATAATTAAAGATAAAGATGAGTTTATCAGCTTTACAAAAAGCTACGGAAAAACAATCCCTATGGATCGAGACTACATAAAAATCGGCGCTCCCACAAAGCCTAAATACAAAAGCTCCAAGCTCAAAGAGCAGGAGCTCGCCGAAATAAAATCTCACCTTGAAAAAGCCTTGCAAAAAGCAGATATTAAAGGCAAAAACAAGATATATATAAGGGACTTTTTCGACGAGTTTTACAACGCTGAAAAACCTGCCTCGGTCAAAACCGATATCTTTATAGTGGACAAAGACAACAACATATACCAATCGTCTTACTTAAAAGACTTGTCCCAAAACTCTGGCAATTCAAGTCCAATTTCAGGAGAAATGCAAAAAATCGACCCTGGGGACAAAAAGGCAATGTATTATTTCGGCAAGGTAAAAGAAACCGCCGCCCAAACTTACACTTTGGATATAAAATAACATATAAATGAAGAATCACCGCGCCGTCCGGCGCGGTGTTTTTTTACAGCTTATTCATTATCCCGCTGAAGACCATTCCCCTTGACCCGTCAAGGGTGACGATAGTCCCATTCTTTAAAATATCTGTAGCATACTGCGCCCCGCATACAACGGGAATATCGAGGGAGAGCCCCACCACCGCCGCGTGGGAGGCAAATCCCCCCTGTTCCGTAATAATGCCGCTGGCGTTTTTGAGTATGCTCATAATATTATTTGAAGTTTCGGGGATAACCAAAATATCCCCCTTTTCAAACTTCCTTAAAGCCTCCTGCTCGGTTTTGCAGACGCATAGCTTTCCAACCACCGACTTCTTATTGACGCCGGCACCCGACACCAGCACATGCCCGACTATGTGCACCTTTAAAATATTCGTGGTACCGGGAACCCCAAGGGGCACGCCCGAAGTGAGAACCACCAAGTCCCCCGACTTTACAACCCCTGTCTCAAGGGCCTTTTCCACAGCATAGTCGAATAGCTCGTCGGTGTTGCTCTTTTCCTCAATCAAAATAGGGATAACGCCCCAAGACATATTCAGCTGCCGCCGCACCTTTTCATCGGTAGTGCACCCGATTATGGGGCAAGAAGGTCTAAACTTTGAAATCATCCTTGCGGTACTGCCCGTTTTAGTCACTGTAACAATTGCCGCGGCGTCAAGGTCAAGGGCCGTCGTTACGGTAGCATGGCTTATAGCATTAGCAACATTTGATGTGTCGAGCCGGTACTCATAAAACCTCTTTTTGTAGTTTATATCATTTTCCGTCCGCTCGGCAATTTTGCACATAGTCTTTACTGTCAAAACAGGATATTTCCCCACAGCCGTTTCCCCGGAAAGCATAAGGGCGCTTGTCCCGTCATACACCGCGTTTGCCACATCGGTAATCTCGGCCCGGGTAGGCCTCGGGTTATTTATCATTGACTCCAACATTTGAGTGGCGGTAATGGCCTTTTTGCCCTGCATATAAACCTTCTTGATAATATCCTTTTGTATTCTGGGCAACTCCTCGAGGGGTATCTCCACTCCCATGTCGCCCCTTGCCACCATAATACCGTCGCTAACCTTAATTATCTCGTCAATACTGTCCACGCCTTCGCCATTCTCTATTTTGGCGATAATCTGAATATTATCCCCGTTATGCTGTTCTAAAATCCTTTTTATCTCTATGATGTCGGAAGCTCTTCTGGTAAATGAAGCGGCAATAAAATCCACATCGTTTTCAATGCCAAAGAGTATATCATCAATATCCGCTTGGCTCAAATACGGTAAATCCAGCTTAACTCCAGGCACATTGACACTCTTTTGGTTTGCCAGCACCCCGCCGCACACCACTTTGCAGATTATATCCTGTCCCTTTATATTTTCCACCACAAGCTGTATGCAGCCGTCGTCGAGGTAAATGGTATCCCCCCGGGAAACCATGTCTTTCAGTTCCTTTAAGGTTACGGAAACCTTAGTATTGTCTCCCAAAACATCCTCGGCGGTAAGGATAAAAGCATCCCCGGTATTGAGGTTTACGCAAGAATCTTTCAGGGAGCAGGTTCTGATAGCAGGTCCCTTTGTGTCCAGCATTATGGCAACGGGAAGATTTAATTCCTCCCGCAATTTTTTGATCTTTTCAATCCTCTCTTTATGCTCAGGATGGGTGCCATGGGAAAAGTTGAGCCTCGCAACATCCATCCCGGCCAGCATCATTTCCTTCAAAACATTTATATCATCGGTAGCCGGCCCTAAAGTGCATACAATTTTGGTCTTTCTCATTAACTAAATCAGCGTCCTTTCAGGATAAAGAATGAAAAGCATTCAATAAACAGGAACTCTCAAAAACTCCCCTTTCAGAAGTCGAAGCCAAAAAAATCTAAAGCAAGCACAAATTCACCCAATATACATAATAACACGAAATCCGTAAAATTTCCATAACTTTTATGCTGATTTTTTAATAAACCGGCCCTAAATATGGAAAATTAAAGTGGAGGTGTAGCCATTGTCAAAATTTCGCGTCCCTCAAAAAGCCATTTTCCTTTGGCAGGCAAGAATCATGGCTATATCAGCCATATTCGCCCTTTTGTCGGGCGCCATCTGGGTAGTTTTCGGCCTCGCCGCGGCCCTTTTCCCCGTCGCAGCGTCGGCTTTGCTTTTACTTTTTGCCGCCGCCCTGCCAAAAAGGCTGTCCTACTTTCGCTGCCAAGTGACAAAAGACGAAATACATGTTACCTCCGCCCTTTTAAAGATTAAGGAGCGCACAATTCCCCTCGGCTCCATCCAATTTCTAGAGATAACCCAAACCCCGCTGGAAAGGCTCCTTGACCTTTCCACCATCACAATCTACCTTGCCGGCGCAAGGACAAGGCTCTACACCCTATCCCATCAGGAAGCAGAGCAACTGCTGCGCTTGCTGAAAGGAGAGTGAGCCGTGGACAAAATCCGCGCCCATCCCGTCACGGTATTTTACCTTTTCCTCCGCTATATATTTGCCTACCTAATCCCCGCTCTGGGCATTATCGTGAGTCGCGACAGCATTAAGCAAATAGCTTGGTGGAATATATCCCTTTTTGCCTCAACCCTTATCGTGACAATAATAAAGTGGCGCAGCATCAAAGTCACCCTTCACCGGAACTGCATTTGTGTAGCAAGCGGCATTTTCATCCGTTCCGAAAAAATTATCCCCTTTCCCAAAATAACTTCCATAGACCTTGACACCCCGCCCCTTTTAAAGCTCACCGGGTCTATTAGCCTTCGCATTGAAACCAACGCCCGCCGGGGCAAAAAGGCAAGCCTTTCCCTTCGCCTTTACAAAGAGGATGCCTACAAAATCACCAACGCCATCCTTGGCGGCAAAAAAAGCGAACCTATCTCCCAATTCCAAACGGAACACAACCGCCTGACCCTCATGCTGATTTCCAGCACAAACGCCGCCGCAGGCTTCCTCTTTGCCTATTCCGTGTTCAGCACCGGGGGCACGATTTTAGGGCGCCAGTTCCAGCAAAACATACTCACCACCCTGGAGGGGGCCGCCCTATACGCCTCCAAGATTTTGCCTCCCGCCCTTTCAGTTATCGGCGTCCTGCTGCTGTTTGGCTGGATAGTCTCCTTTATCAAATCCTTTTCCCGCTATTACAAATTCACTGTCTTGCGAAAAAAAGACCACCTTGTGGTAATCTCCGGGCTGATAACATTGCGGGAAAGCATCCTCTTTGTCAACTCCATAAATTCTGTGGAATTCAGGCAAACCCTGTTGCTGCGTCTTCTAAATCAATATTCCGTCTACCTCCAATGTGCCGGTTACGGAAAACAAAAAGGCGAGCGGGCAATCCTCATACCCGCCGCCAACTACGACAAATGCATAAATGCCCTAAAAGAGCTTCTGCCGGAATTTGAAGTCGCCCCCGTCCAAATTTCACCCCCAAAACGGGCAAAATTCCGTTATATATCAAAACCCTTTTCCCTCATAACTTACACTTTAAGCCTAACCTTTGCCCTTTTTTCCCGTTATCCCCGCCTTTTCCCCGCCCTCATCCTATTTTCCCTATCCCTGCTGGCAGTCTTCCTCTGGCAGTTCATCATCTCGCTCATTTCCTTCCAAACCTCCGGTGCAGGCAAAGGCAAAAGCTCCCTGACTATCAGTTATCACACCTCCTTTTGCCTTCGCCGACTTCACATCCCCATAGACAAAGTCCATCAAACCGCCCTAATATCAAGGGGATCAGGTAATATCTGCGACTTTGAGGTTTTTGTAAATTCCGACAAGAAAACCTGCCACAAAATCAGGGGATTAGACAAAAGGGACGCAAAAAAGCTCATCCGCAGCCTTGTTAAGGCGCGCGAATGAGCCTGCCAACTGCCAATTTTTATGAAAAAAAGGTTACAGTGTAATACATGTAAATTCCGTAAAAGGCAAGGAGCAAAACCCCGTCAAAACGGCTGAACTTTTCCTTGCGCAAAGCCCCCGCCACAAGAAGAGGCATAACAAATATCATAAGGGACCCCACATGAAAGAGGGCGTCAATCCTGTTAATCCTAATGGGAGAAACCACCGACGCCGCCCCCAAAACAAGGGTAACATTCAAAATATTCGCCCCAATCACATTGCCCACGGAAATATTGTGAGCCCCTTTCACCATGGCTGCAATAGCCGTGGCAAGCTCGGGCATGGAAGAGCCCACTCCAGTCAGGGCAAGTCCAATTATCATCTTTGAAACCCCTAACGACAGGGCAATTTTCTCGCCGTGAGTCACCATCATGTTCGAACCGAAGACAATTCCCGCCGCCCCCAAAATTAATAGGGCGCAGTTAATAATTACCGCCTTTACAGTCCTATCCACCGGCTCTTCTTCCTCAAGGGCTTGGCACTCAATACACTCTTTCGTGTTGTAGGCAAGGTAAAAAACAAGGCACAAAAGCAAAAATCCGCCGGTGACCCTGCTGATACCGCCAAAACGATAGATAAAAAAGAAAACCACCGCCAAAAGCCCCAATAAAATCGCCGCATTTTTCAGGACACTTGCCCTGTTTACAATTTTGGGAGCCGCAATGACAAATGTCAGGGCCAGTATGACTGAAGAGTTAAAGGAAACGGAACCCAAAACATTTCCAAAAGCCATATCGGAAAATCCCTTTGCCGAAGAAGTAATAGATATCACGGTTTCCGGCAGGGAAGTACAAAGACTGACCAAGGTGGCGCCAATGATAATTTGCGGAATGCGAAAAGTCCTCGCCGTCCAGATAGCGGAATCCACAAACACATTGCTGCATAATATTACAAGTCCGAGCCCCACCGCGAAAAGCAGAAAACTCATCGAAAAAACTCCCTCAATTAAGCGTTGCCCAAATATAATAACCCATTTTCCCCCAAAATCAAAGGATTTTTTGAAAATTTTCGCTACAAGCGTAAATTCGCTTCATCAAAGGCTTTATATTTCAAAAATAATTCCGGGAGCGATTGACTATTTTGATTCGAAAAACTATAATAATATGTATATTTTTGTTTTAAATTTAAAGAAAAATGCGGTATAATTAGAGGGCACAGCCTTCAGCCAAAATAGAAAGGATTGGTCAATTTTATGAAAAGAGTTTACAATTTTTCGGCAGGCCCCTCAATGCTGCCCGAAAGCGTACTTCGTCGCGCTGCCGACGAAATGCTCTGTTACAAATCTACAGGGCAGTCTGTGATGGAGATGTCACATCGATCTAAAGCTTTCGGTGAAATAATAGAAAGTTGCGAATCATTGCTCCGGGAAGTCATGTCAATTCCCGACAACTATAAAGTGCTATTCCTGCAGGGTGGCGCCTCCTCTCAATTCGCCATGGTGCCCCTAAACCTCTTCAACGGCTCCGGCCGCGCCGACTTTGTCATCACCGGCCAGTGGGCTAAAAAGGCATATCAGGAAGCCTCCCGCTACGGTCAGTGCAACATAGTTGCCTCCTCTGCTGACAAAACCTTCTCCTACATCCCCGAGCTTGACCCCTCCACCTTTGACAAGGACGCCGACTACTTTCACATCTGCCAGAACAACACAATTTACGGCACAGCCTTCAAAGAATTGCCCGACACAGGCAATGTCCCCTTGGTGGCGGACATGTCGAGCAACATTTTGTCTGAACCCATCGATGTCAGCAAGTACGGCATAATCTATGCCGGTGCCCAGAAAAACCTCGGCCCCGCCGGCGTGACAATTGTTATTATCCGCGAAGACTTGGTGGGCCGCGCAAGAGACAACACCCCCACCATGTTCAACTATGCCACCCATGTAGAGAACGGCTCCATGTATAACACGCCGCCCACATACGCCATCTACATCTGCATGCTGGTGCTGGAGTACATCAAAAACGAAATCGGCGGCCTTGAAAAAATGGCAGAAATAAACCGCAAGAAAGCCGCCATCCTCTACGACTACCTTGACAGCTCCTCCCTCTTTAAGGGCACCGCGGCCAAAAAGGACCGCTCCATCATGAATGTCCCCTTTGTGACAGGCAGCGAGGAACTGGACGCCCTCTTTGTAAAGGAAGCGGCTGAAGCCGGCTTTGTAAACCTCAAAGGCCACCGCTCCGTAGGCGGCATGAGGGCCTCCATCTACAACGCCATGCCAGTAGAAGGCGTCACCGCCTTGGTGGAATTCATGAAGGAATTTGAGAAAAAGCACGCATAATAAAAATATAGGAGAAGATATCGAAAATGTTTAAAATATTAACCTTAAATAAAATCTCCAAAGCAGGCCTTTCCCTTTTCGGCGATGAATTTGAAATCCACGCCGACCAGTGCGAAAATCCCGACGCCATAATGGTGCGCTCGGCCTCCCTTCACGAAATGGAGTTGCCCACCTCCTTGCGGGCAATCGCAAGGGCAGGCGCCGGCGTCAACAACATCCCCATAGACAAGTGCAGCGAGCAGGGCATAGTTGTATTCAACACCCCCGGAGCCAACGCCAACGCGGTAAAGGAACTGGTAATCGCCGGCCTGCTGCTTTCATCCCGCAAAGTCTATCAAGGCATTGAGTGGACAAAATCCCTCAAAGGCAAGGGCGAAGAAGTGCCAAAACTCGTGGAGAAAAATAAGAACCAATTCGTAGGCCCCGAAATCAAGGGCAAAACCCTCGGTGTCGTAGGCCTCGGCGCCATCGGCGTCCTTGTGGCAAACGCCGCCATGAGCCTTGGAATGAATGTGGTGGGCATAGACCCCTTCCTTTCGGTAGAAGCCGCCCTCAAGCTTTCCCGTTCAGTTAAACTTGCCAAAAGCATGAGGGAAATTTATGAGTGCAGCGACTACATCTCCCTCCACATTCCCTTAAACGACGAAACCCGCAATGTCATTAACGCCGACGCCATCGCCTCCATGAAAGACGGCGTGCGCATACTCAACTTCGCCCGAGCAGAACTTGTCAAGGACGCCGACATTATCAATGCTCTGTCCTCCGGCAAAGTGGCATGCTATGTCACCGACTTCCCCAACGATACCCTCGTGGGCGTTGAAGGTGTCATCACCATACCCCATCTTGGCGCCTCCACACCCGAATCCGAGGAAAACTGCGCCGAAATGGCCGCCCAAGAGCTCATTGAATTTTTCAAAAAGGGCAGCATAATCAATTCCGTCAACTTCCCCAATGTGGAAGTCCACCGCAACGGCGATGTCCTCATCTGCGTCATTCACAGGAACATCCCGGCGGTACTGTCCAAAATCTCCTCCACGGTATCCGCCGAAGGATCCAACATCGAAAACATGTACAGCAAGTCCAAAAAGGAATACGCCTACACAGTTTTGGATGTCACCGGCCCTGTTTCCAATGAGGCTGTCGAAACAATCAAGAAAATCGACGGCGTCATCAAAACTTGGACCATAGAATAAAGGCAAAATAAAAGGAGCCTTCACTTCCGTGAAGGCTCCTTTTTTACACCCATTAATAGGCCTTGCCCCAATAAACCATGTGCTCCGCCTTTTTGCCGCAGCACACGCAAGTATCCGACAAATGCTCCTGCTCAAAGGGAATACACCGGGAAGAAACCTGCGTCTTCTCTTTAATCTCCTGCTCACAGGCCTCATCTCCGCACCACATGGCCTTGATAAACCCGGGGTTTTCTGCCGCTATTTTAGCAAATTCCTCAAAGGTTGTGGCGGTATAAGTCATGTTCTCCCGCCGCTTTAGTGCCTTTTCATACAGCCCGTCGTGAACAGCCTGCAAAAGCTCCGGCACCTTGCTTTCAAGCTCATCTAAAGACACGAATACCTTTTCCCTGTTATCGCGCCGCACAATGACGCACTGATTCTTTTCAATGTCTTTAGGCCCGATTTCAAGCCTTAAGGGCACGCCTTTCATCTCATATTCGGCAAACTTCCAGCCGGGCGAGTTGTCGGTAGTATCGGTCTTGACCCTGCAAACCTTCTTTAGCCTTTCCTCTATTTCCCGAGCCTTTTCAATCACACCTTCCTTATGCGTGGCTATGGGAACAATAATCACCTGGACGGGAGCCACATAGGGAGGCAGCACAAGACCGCTGTTGTCACCGTGGGACATGATTATCCCGCCGATAATCCTTGTGGACATTCCCCAAGAGGTCTGGAAAGGATGCTGCCTTGAGTTATCCCTTGCCTGGAAGGTAATATCAAATGCCCTTGCGAACCCATCTCCAAAGTAATGGCTGGTGCCGCACTGCAAAGCCTTGCCGTCGTGCATCAAAGCCTCAATGGCATAGGTCATAACAGCGCCGGCAAACTTGTCGCTCTCGGTCTTTCTTCCCTTCACCACGGGAATAGCAAGGAAGTTTTCGCAAAAATCGGCATAGAGATTGAGCATACGCTCAGTCTCCTCAATAGCCTCCTGCTCAGTCTCATGCAGGGTATGCCCCTCCTGCCACAAAAACTCCACGCTGCGCAGGAAAGGCCGGGAAGTCTTCTCCCACCTCACCACGGAGCACCACTGGTTATAGAGCTTGGGCAAATCCCTGTAAGACTGCACTATCTGGGCATAGTGGTCGCAAAACAGCGTTTCGGAAGTAGGCCGGACACAAAGCCGCTCCGCCAGTTCTTCACTTCCCCCGTGAGTGACCCAAGCCACTTCAGGAGCAAAACCTTCCACATGGTCTTTTTCTTTCTGCAAAAGGCTTTCCGGGATAAACATGGGCATATACACATTCTCATGCCCGGTAGCCTTAAAGCGGGCGTCCAATTCCTTTTGGATATTCTCCCAAATGGCATACCCATAGGGCCGAATAACCATACAGCCTCTGACCCTTGAGTACTCAACAAGTTCAGCCTTCTTGACAATATCGGTATACCACTTGGCAAAGTCCTCCTCCATGGGAGTTATCTCTTCCACAAGTCTTTTTTCTTCAGCCATATTGCCATTCCCTTCTATCGGTTATCAAATAACAAAAAACCGCACTGAACAATTATAAATGCAAATCAATATTTTTTCAAGCCCCGGCCCGCCCGCTAATAACTCAACCGCGGGCACTTTCCGCTATTCTTTCGCCCATAGTAAATGACCGCCGTTTAAATCGGCGGCCATAATGAAACCCTGATTTACTTGCTGCTTTCGATGTATTTAACCAATTCGCCGACGGTTCTGATATTTTCAATTTCCTCATCGGGAATCTCAATCTCAAACTCATCCTCAAGGGACATAATAAGGTCAACTACATCGAGGGAATCTGCGCCAAGGTCGTCCACAAGGTTGGTCTCAGGAGAAATTTTATCTTCCTCAACATCAAACTGCTCACTGAGTATAACCTTAACCTTCTCTAAAATCATCAAAAGTTCCTCCTTTAAATGTTACTGATTATTTATTATTCATTTAAAGCAATATAGACAAACATTTGCAGTTTGTGCTATATTATTCAACAAACCGGATATTTTATTACTTCAAAATAGTATTAGTATTTTTATAGTTTGTCAACTACTATTTAAAATATAAACCAAATTTTTTAAGGAGAAATTCCATGGAAAAAAAATTCGCGCTTATCGGATATCCTCTCGGGCACACCATGTCGCCCTTCATCCAAAACCGCCTCTTTGAGCTGGCCGGAATAAATGCTAACTATCAGGTCATGGAGATTCCTCCATCCCAACTTGAGGGCAAAATGCCTTCCCTGCTTAAATTAGACGGCTTTAATGTCACCATTCCGCACAAGTGTGCCATAATACCCCTGCTCCAAGAGCTTGACAAAACAGCCTCCCTCTACGGCTCTGTCAACACCGTCCACTGCCAAAATGGAGCGGCAAAGGGCTACAACACCGACTCCTTCGGTTTTCTAAAGGCCCTTTCCACCGCCGGCATCGACCTCTCCGGAAATGTGGCAATCCTGGGAGCAGGAGGCGCTGCTCGCACCTTTGCCTTCGAATCTGTGCTGTCGGGTTGCAGCGTGACCTTGTGCGTCCGTCAGCAAGATATAACCCAAGCCCGTGAACTTTCCGCCGAACTTGAAAGGCTGTCCCCACAGGGCGCGGTCAGCATCAAATCCCTTGACCAAGTGCCCGAAAACACCGACCTTATAATCAACGCCACTCCCGTGGGAATGTACCCGGAAACCAATGCCAGCCCTATATTAGCCGATTTTCTTAACGGAGTCAAGGCTGTTTTTGACGCAATTTATAACCCCGCCGAAACAGTATTGCTCAAAGAAGCAAGAAAGGCGGGAGCAAGGGCAGTAGGCGGCATGGCCATGCTTGTCTGGCAGGCAGCCCGTGCCCAAGAGATCTGGCACGGCATTTCCTTTAAAGAAAGCGACATTGCCTCCATAATCGAGGATGCAAACCGAGAACTTGCCCACCGTTTTGGGAGGGACAAATCATGAGAAACATCGTCCTTTTCGGCTTTATGGGCTGCGGTAAAACTACAATTGGCAACCTTTTGGCAAGCCGTCTCAACATGCCTTTCATAGACATGGACGAATACATCGAAGAAAAAGCCTCGATGCCCATCTCGGAAATCTTTCGCCTGTATGGGGAAGAACACTTTCGCGCCCTTGAAAGGCAAGCGGCGCAGCACTTTTCAGAAGAAAAAGGTCTCATCATTTCAGCCGGAGGCGGCACCATGACCTTCCCGGAAAATGTAAAGCTACTCAAAAAGGGCGGCGATGCGGTATTCCTCAACATTTCCCTTGAAACGGCATACCGCCGCCTTGAAGGCAGCACCACCCGCCCTCTCCTTGAGCGCAGCGACAGGCAGCAGTTTATCAAAGAGTTGTTTCAAAAACGCCTGCCCCTGTATCTGCAGGCTGCCGATATTGTAATCGACGCCGACCCCAACCCGGAAACGGTGGTAAACAGCATACTTTCATCTCTGAAAAAATGACGATTTTCACTTTCTGGGTTGACAAGAGAATATATTGATATTATCATTTATTAATAACATACTACTTAAATAAGGTGAGCCCTATGAAATACAGCTTTTCAAAATATTACAGCTTTTTCCCTTTCGCCTTTCGATTTAGGCGGAATTACTTTCCCATACCACCAAAATGAGTTTTATATCTGAAAAAGCGCAATAGCGAAGCATTCATACAGATATAGGCTCATTTTATGGGCCTATTTTTTTAACATCAAAACAGCACCGAAGGGAATGATAACTATATGATAATCGTCTTAAAACAGGGTGTATCCCAGCAAAAAATCGAAGAGCTAAGCGCCCATCTTGAAAGCAAGGGCGTCAAGGTAAATACATGGTTCGGCACCAGCAAAACGGTTTTGGGGCTCATCGGCGACACCTCTGGCATTGACATCGAGAGCATCGCCGCCCAAGACATAGTGGAAACAGTAAAGCGTGTGCAAGAACCCTACAAAAAGGCTAATCGCAAATTCCATCCGGACAACTCTGTAATTAAAATCAACGAAAACGCCGTTATCGGCGACGGCAGCATTGCCATAATTGCCGGCCCCTGCTCGGTAGAAAACAAGGAACAAATCTGCGCCGTGGCACAAAAGGTCAAGGCGTCAGGCGCCACCTTCCTTCGCGGTGGCGCCTTCAAGCCCCGCACCTCCCCCTACACATTCCAAGGCCTCCGCGCCGAAGGGATAGAACTGCTCATTGAAGCCAGAAAAATGACGGGCCTTCCAATAGTCACAGAAATCATGAGCCCCACCCATTTAGACCAGTTTGAAGAGGTTGACATAATCCAAGTAGGCGCCCGCAATATGCAAAACTTCGAACTGCTAAAGGAACTCGGCAGGATAAAAAAGCCCATCCTTCTCAAAAGGGGCCTTGCCAACACAATTGAGGAGTTCCTCATGAGCGCCGAATACATAATGAGCGGCGGCAACGAACAGGTAATTTTGTGCGAGCGGGGTATCCGCACCTTTGAGACCTACACCCGCAACACCCTTGACATATCGGCGGTACCCATATTAAAGAGGCTTTCCCACCTGCCTGTGGTAGTGGATCCCAGCCATGCTTCCGGTATCCCGTGGCTTGTGGAGCCCCTTTCCCTTGCAGCGGTAGCCGCCGGCGCCGACGGGCTCATTATCGAAGTCCACAACGATCCCCAAAAGGCATTGTCGGATGGCGCCCAATCCCTCACTCCTGACGCCTTCGACAAAATCGCCAAAAGCATTTTCAGCCTGAAAAAGGCACTGGGCAGCTAAAGAAACCGGAGGGATAAAGGTGCAAAAAACAGTAGCAATAGTAGGTTTAGGGCTAATCGGTGGCTCTTATGCCAAAGCCCTTGCCCGCCACCCCCACTACAAAATAATCGGCATTGACAAAGACCCCGAAATTATAAGGATGGCAATTTCCGATAAGGCTATCAGCCAAGGCGGAGACGCCTCATCCCTGCCTTTAGCCGACATAGTATTGCTTGCCCTTTATCCTCAAGCCACGATAGACTATATAAAGGAAAACGGGGATAAATTCAAAAAAGGTGCCATTGTCTGCGACCTTTGCGGCGTAAAATCGGCCGTCTGCGAAGAAATTATACCTTTTTCTAAAGAAAAAGGCTTTGCCTTTATCGGCGCCCACCCCATGGCGGGCAAGGAAGTATCGGGTTATCAAAACAGCGAAGCCACCCTTTTCCAGAATTCAAGCTTCATTATCACTCCACAGGACGCCCCTCATGAGGCAATAGATACCTTAACAAAACTCGCCTTTGACGCCGGCTTTTGCCAAGTAGTTCAAACCACTCCCCATGACCACGACAAGCGCATCGCCTTTACATCCCAGCTGCCCCATGCCATAGCCTGCGCCTATGTAAAAAGCCCCCGCTCAAGGCAATACAAAGGCTTTTCCGCGGGGAGCTTTAAAGATGTGTCGAGGGTTGCCCTTATAAACGAAAAACTCTGGTCAGAGCTTTTCCTTATGAATTCAAATAAGCTGTCGGACGAAATCGACCTTCTCATAAAACACCTGTCGGAAATCAGGGACGCCATGGACAGGGGCGACAAGGAAAGTCTTGAAAAGCTGCTCGCCGACAGCCGCAAAATCATGGAGGAACTGTAAAATGAAAAGGTTGAATGTAAGGGCGGGCAAAGGCTATGACATATTGATAGGCGGAAACCTTCTTGAAAAATCTGGCCAACATATCCGAAACATAAACTCCGGCACCAAAGCCGCCGTGATTTCCGACAGCAATGTGGCCCCCCTCTATGCAGAAACAGTGATAAACTCCCTTAAATCCCAGGGCTTTGAAACCACCCTTTTCACCTTCCCCGCCGGCGAGGAATCCAAAAACCTCAACACCATATCCCCAATCTGGAGCCACCTCGCCGAAAACAATGTAAAGCGGGAAGATATTATAGTGGCCTTGGGCGGCGGCGTTGTTGGCGACATGGCGGGCTTTGCCGCGGCAACATACCTGCGTGGCATTGACTTTGTGGGAATTCCCACTTCCCTGCTGGCCCAAATTGACTCATCTGTGGGTGGCAAAACGGGAATAGACTTGCCCTACGGCAAAAATTTAGTGGGCTCCTTCTGGCAGCCCCGTCTTGTAATATGCGACATTGCCACCTTGTCCACCCTGCCGGAAAAATTCTTTGCCGACAGTATGGCGGAAGCCATAAAATACGGCTGCATAAAAGATATCAACCTTTTCAAAAGAATAAAAAACCAACACGCAAAGGATTTCCTTCCCGACCTTATATTTTCCTGTCTTGAAATCAAGGCAAAGATAGTGGAAGCCGACGAGCGGGAAGCCGGCGAGCGGGTACTTCTCAATTTCGGCCACACTTTGGGCCACGCTCTGGAACTCTACTACAACTACTCAAAGCTCTCCCACGGCGAGGCGGTAGGCATCGGCATGGTCTATGCCTCCCTTGCCGGCGAAATGGCAGGGCTCACAAAACCCGGCACCGCGGAAGAAATCAAAAAATGCCTTGAAAAATACGGTCTTCCCACTACAGACCCTGCCCCCCTTGAAAAGATCATCCCCCTTTGCCTGACCGACAAAAAGCGCACACAGGGCGCCATTAAGCTTGTGCTCTTAAAAGAAATAGGATCAAGCTTTGCCCATAAAGTAGATATAGATAAACTGTCTGAATTTTTCGGGGTGAGAGTATGAGCAGCGTATTGGTAAAGGGCGGCAAGTTAACTGGCACCATTGCGGCCCCGCCTTCAAAGAGCCAAACCCACAGGGCAATAATCTGCGCCTCCCTCGCAAAGGGCGTGAGCACAGTATCCCCCATCGAGCTGTCGGAAGACATCATCGCCACCTTAAACGCCGTTTCCGCCCTCGGCGCCGAAGTAGAGATGCGGGGCAACAGCGTTATAATTGACGGCACCAACACATTCAATAAAGGCTTTGCCGCCATCGACTGCGGCGAGTCAGGCTCCACTTTGCGCTTTATTTTGCCTTTAGCGGCGGCAGGCGGCGTTACTTCCTACTTTACGGGCAGGGGCAAGCTCCCTTCCCGCCCCATCGACACGCTGCTTTCTGAACTTCAAAACCACGGCATTAATGCCGACGGCACCTCCCTTCCTTTGACAATATCCGGCAGGCTCACGAGCGGCACCTTCACCCTTCCCGGCAACATCACATCCCAATTTATTTCGGGCCTGCTCCTTTGCCTGCCCCTTATTGACGAAGACAGCGAAATAGTCCTTACCTCCCCCCTTCAGTCAGTCAATTATGTGGATATAACCATTGACTGTATGGAATCTTTTGGCGTCAAGGT
>JAKOXU010000111.1 GCA_029780875.1 Bacillota bacterium
GGCCATCGGTCTCAAAGACATAGCCGATTACATTGCCGGCACTGTCAAGGCCAGCCAAGTATTTGACGCCGTCATCGGTAGTTTTCTCGGAAAACTCTTTGGCATCGGGCAGCACCTTAATATTCAAATCCTCTTCTTGTCCCTGCCCGCCTTTGCCGGTAACCTTGTTAAAGAGGTCCACAGCCTTGTTGACGGCTTCCACAACGCCTCTGGAAGTCCCCGTGCCGCCGGTTATAGCCTGGATTTCCTCATCCTTAGTGGCAGTCCCTGTGACAACCTCAAATTTATTTGCGGGAATCTTCTTTTTGAACTGGTTCTTAAAAGCATCCTCTTTAGCCGCGGCAGTCTGGTTCGGGGAATCGTTAATCTCAACATACTCGATGCCCTTTATCTCCCCGTCTTTGGTAATGCCGGTCTTGATAACGATTTTGGCGGCATACCCTTGAGCCTCTGTATCAAAGACATAACCAATGACATTGTCCTGCTTGTCGAGGGCTTCAAGGTACTTCTCACCGTCAGCCGTTTCCTTCTCGGCAAAATCGTCTGCATCGGGCATTACCTTCAAGTTCGCCTCATTGACGGTTCCGCTCTTGCCCGAATCAATCTTATCTTTGGTCAAAGCATAGGTCAAAGCAAGGGCAAGTGCCACCACAAGGCAGATAGCGGTCAAAATAAGTGCCGGTTTCAATACATTGTTTGCCTTTGTCATAGTTTCTACTCCCTTTCTATAAAAGAATTAAGACGCACAATAATACTCAGTCTATTTTACCACATTTTACTCCGGATTTTAATACTTTTTTGCTCCACATTTAATTTTTTTACCGAAAGATTTGGTTCTGGTCATATTATTTATATGCGGCGTCAAAATATTCATCAATATAATCGCGTAAGACACCCCTTCCGGGAAGTTGGAATAGTGCCTTATCACCATGGTAATCACGCCGCACCCGATACCGAAAATCAGCTTTCCCTTTTCCGTCAAGGGCGAGGTGGCATAGTCGGTAGCCATAAAGACAGCGCCCAAAATCAGCCCTCCCGTCAATAGCTGATAGAGGGGATTTAGCCCCATCAACACCGACACCAAAGCCGCGGAACCCATAAAAGCCAAAGGAATTGTCGGAGTAATGACCCGCCGCACCACAAGGTACAGCCCCCCCAGCAGCAGTGCCGCCGCGCAGGTCTCCCCAAGGGAGCCCCCATGTTCACCAAGGAACAAATCAATAATGGGAGGCATATTTTCCCCCTGCTGCAATAGGTTCAAAGGAGTAGCAGTGGTAACCCCGTCTACAAGCCCGGTGGTAAATGGAGCTGTAAACCTCACCATCTGTGGCCCGAAGGACACAAGCAGCACAATCCTCGCGGCAATAGCGGGGTTTACGAAATTGTGCCCGATCCCGCCGAACATCTGCTTTACGACCACAATGGCTATGACGCTGCCCAAAGCCGCCATCCACAGCTTTATGGTTACGGGAAGGTTAAAGGCAAGCAGCATCCCCGTCACCACGGCGCTGAAATCCCCGACAGTGTTGGGCCTCTTCATCACAATCCGGCACAGCCACTCCGACACAACGCAGGAAATTACGCACACCGCCACGATAATTGGCACCCGCACCCCAAAATAAAAGGTAGCGGCAAAAAGGGCGGGTATAAGAGCAATTATAACATCCTGCATTATATCGGCGGTAGATTCTTCCCCCACAAAATGGGGCGAAGGTGAAACAATCAGCTTTTTGTCCATCTTATATAAACCATCCTTTCAAAGGGGGAAAACTCATAATTTCCCTTTCGCAACCCTCTCCAGCATCGCCTTGCCTATCCTCATTGACTGGGCAAGCTGCCTGCGGGCGGGGCACACAAAGGAGCAGCACCCGCACTCAATGCAGGTATTGACATCCAAGGCCGCCAAATCATCCAAATCCTCTCTCAAAACCGCCTGCTCGATGGTGACGGGCATAATCCTGACAGGGCAATGCCTGACACATCTGCCGCAATTTATGCAGTTTGAGATTTCAAAGACCTTCGCCTGTTCCTCATCAAAGGCCAAAATGGCGTTATTCTGCTTGATAACGGGTATCTCATCGTCGGCAAGGGCAGTCCCCATCATGGGCCCGCCCATCAGCAGCTTTGCCGGCGGCACCTTATACCCGCCGCAAAACTCAATCAAATCCCGGATAGGAGTCCCGATAAAAACCTCCACATTCTGGGGCTTTTCCACAGCCCCTCCGTCCACGGTCACCCGCCTCTTTATAAGGGGCATCCCCGTTTTCAGGTACCGGGCAAGGAACCCGACGGAAGTCACATTCATGACCAGCACCCCTACATCGGCGGGCAGCTTGCCCTGGGGCACTTCAATGCCGGCAACAGCCTGTATAATCATCTTTTCCGCCCCTTGGGGGTACCGGGTTTTAAGCAGCTTAATCTCAAGGCCATATTTCAGCCCCTGCCTTTGCTCGGCATACTGCAACAGCCTTTCAAAGGCCAAGGGCTTGTTGTCCTCAATGGCAATCACTGCCCGCTCCAGCCCCAAAAACCTTGCCACGGCGTCAATCCCGTCAAAGATATCGTCGGTATTCTCAAGGCACTCCCTAAAATCGGAAGTGATAAAGGGCTCGCACTCCGCGGCATTGATAATAAGGGTGTGGACCTTCTTCCCGTTTGTGTTTAACTTCACATGGGTAGGGAATCCCGCTCCCCCAAGGCCCACAAGCCCGCTTTCCCTCACAGCGGCGATGAAATCCTCAAAGGTTTCTATCTTCGGGGGCACTACCGAATCGTGGAGCTTTTGCTCCCCGTCGGACTCAATTACAACCGCCTCGGTATTTGTCCCGTCAGGCAGCAGCAAAGGCACAATCCCCCTCACAACCCCCGATACGGGAGAATGGATAGGAGCCGAAAACCTCTCATTGCTGTCCCCTATCTTCTGCCCAACAAAGACAGCCTCCCCCCTCTTTACCAAGGGAGTGCACTCGGTGCCGGAATGCTGCTGCATGGGCAGTATCACCTTTTTGGGCGCCGGCATGTCAACCGTGACGATATCCTGTGTATTTTTGCAGTGGGGAGGATGCACTCCGCCCCTCCAGGCATTTTTCATCCATCCGAAAATCTCTGACATATAACCCCTCCGAAGAGTATAATCTCTTATATTTATTACAATATGTATAATTTCTCAATGCAGCCGCCGGACATTCCGGCGCCCTCTCAAAGCCTTCAAAATCAGGTATTTATATGCGTCCTCACCCTCTGCAGGGCAGGCAGGGCAAAATAAACAACAATTCCGATAGCGCTTCCCGTCAAAACCGAAAAGAGCAAAATGGCGGGCAGCAGATTCACAAGGGCGCCGCCGGATATCAGCACCGCGCAAAAAAGCTGGGCCAGATTATGGGCCGCCGCACCCGAAATGCCAAGGCCAACAGCCCCAAAGGCCCGGCTCCGCCAAGCCATCCACATGACAAAGGTGCTAAAGACTCCTCCCGCAAAGCTCATCAGAAAGGCCACAAGCCCCCTTGTCAGGGCCACAAACCCGGATTTTATGACAGCCACCGCCAAAGCGGGCAAAATCCCCATTTCCACCGCCACAAACCTGGTGACGATATTGGAAAGCCCCAGCTTTACCCCCGCCGCCGAATAAGGCATGGGAGGCAGCATGGACTCAAGGGCCGACAAGGCCAAAGCCAAAGCCGACATTATGCCGCAGAAAGCCACTTTTTCAGCCGCGCTGACGCTTTTTCGGTAACCCGTCATAAAAACACCCGCTTATCCGGTAATGGCGTCCAGTTTTTTCCGCCCCGAAACCACAATCGCCGCCCGGGCGGGAAGGCACACAGCGGTATCCCCTTTTGAAACAAGCCACCCGGTATTGACGCAGATTTTGTCGGGGCACTCGGAGCTCTCAAAACGAATCTTTCCCTTTTCCACCCTGATTGACAGCTTGATCCCCTCGCTTTCAAGGGGTAAAACCACAGGCTCCTCAATTTTCTCAAGGTCAAAAGAATAAACCTCTTCTTTGCCGACCAAAACCGCGGCAACGAGCCCCTCATTTCCGGAAGTACGCAAAAAAAGGAAGGAAAAGGAAACCGCGGCCAGCACAATAATAATTATTATATCAGATAACCGTATAAGTGCAATAGTATTTGTCTTTCTCTTCATACCTAAAACCCCGTTAATTAAGCCTTTTCTCCTGCCGGCCGCCAAAAATTCTCACTCTATCTTGACAAGCTCATACCCCAAACCGTCTTTTAACTCAAAATTGCTTTGAATTCCCTTTGTCACAAAGACCTTGTCCTCTTTATCGATAAAAATGCCGTTAGCGCCGTAGCCATCAAGCAGTTTCACACCCTTTTCCAGCCCCAAAACAAAACAGGCGGTGGACAAAGCGTCGCACAGCGCCCCGTTTTCGTGAACCACAGTCACAGACACCAGCCCGCTGTCGGCAGGATACCCGGTTTTAGGGTCAAGGATATGGTGATACCTGACGCCCTCCTTTTCCACAAACCGCTCATAGCTGCCGGAAGTGGAAACCGAAATATCTTTAAGGGCAAGGGTGCCCAAATAGTCGTTCCCCCCGCCTTTCGGGTCCCTCACGCCAATAATAAAGGGCGCCCCGCCGGGCTTTCCGCCCAAAACTCCGATACTGCCCCCCACCGCCACGATAGCCGAAGAAATCCCGGCATCTCTATAAACGGAAAGGGCCAAATCGGCCGCCGCCCCTTTTCCTATAGAGCCAAGGTCAAGGGCCGCCCCCTCTTTCGTCAGGGAAACCGTCCCGTCTTCCAGCTTTACAAATCCGTAATCCACAAAGGGCAAAAGCCCCTCAATTTCTTCCCTTGAAGGCACCCGCGCGTCGGGGGTTCCAATCCCCCAAAGGTCAACCACGGGCGCTATGGTAATGTCAAAAGCGCCCCCGCTCTTAACTGACACATCCACAGCCAGCTTGTAAATATCAAAGTATTTGCTCTCAACTCCCCCGCTGCCCGCCAAAGCCGAGATTTTCGACACTTCCGAAGTGTTAAATTTATTGGATATGGCAGCCTCCATGACGCGGATTTCAGAAGTAGCCTTTTTGGCCAGCTCCTCATTTCCCCCGTAAATAGTCTGGGTCATCAGGGTCCCCATCACATAGTCCTGCCCCCCATAGGGCTCCGCCCCCTTCTCCCCGCAAGAAGCAGAGAACAGAAGCAGCCCGGCCGCAGTCAAAAGGGCAGCCGCCCTATAAATAAACATTCCCGCCTTTTTCAATGAAGCCGCCATGAAGCCCGCCCTTTCCTATAATTTCAATAAGATAAGTATATTATATATTTTACCCGTATTTAACGCAACACTTCAATTTCCCAAACCAAAAAAATCCCCTTTGGCAAAAAGCCACCGCCCGAAATAAAAACCGCCAAACAGCGCCCAAAGACCAAGATTTCCGCGGCAGAACCTTTTTTTCATTTATTAATTTAAAACTTTGTTCATTTAACCTTAACACTTTTATAAATATATTATACTACAATGCTAGTGTGAGCCACCGGCTCATTAAGTACCCTCTAAATCCCCTCTCATTTTTTCAGAAAAGCCCGGGTGTAACAACCCGGGCTTTTCTGTTCAATAATTTTCTCCTTTTAAATAATCCTCAAGCAAAAACCTTGCCACCTTTGTGCCCTCAAGAAGCCTTTTCGCCTCCTCAAAGGAGAACCATCCCGCCTCCTCAACTTCTTCCGACAGGGCAAACTCCCCTCTATAAGCGGCACAAACAAATCCCAGCATCAGATTATCCCCTTCTTGGTAGTAATAGCTCTTTATAAACCGGGGCTTTTCAGCCTCGATCCCCAATTCCTCTCCCACTTCCCGCCTTGCCGCCTCTTCGGCCCTCTCCCC
Source organism: Bacillota bacterium (assembly GCA_029780875.1). Classification (GTDB taxonomy): domain Bacteria; phylum Bacillota; class Clostridia; order Oscillospirales; family Acutalibacteraceae; genus JAKOXU01. The sequence goes on from JAKOXU010000111.1 coordinate 5,857, forward strand.
GGCCCGCACATATCCCGCCACCAGAGTCAGACCTTCAGCTTTTTTCTCTTTAATCAAGGCCACCTTTCCATTCCGCACAACAAGGCAAATGACACAAGGGTAGGAAATGGGAAAATAGGGCATGTCGCAACCTTCGCAAAAGGGCACCAGCCCCTCATCCCCAATTCTACGCATAATAAGCGCCTCTCCGCACTCCGGACAGAATCTGAAAACCAAGCCCATCCTCCCCCTATTTAAAGCGCCCTCGGCGCATTTAACTTTCTAAACAAATTGTACCACACTAAACTGCCAGTCACAACAAAAACCCCAACCCCCCGGCTTATCCTGCTATAAAATTTTTTTAACCCTCAATCCCCTTCCGCCAGCTCAAACGCCCGCCTCTTTATAAACTCCTTCAGCTCCTGCGTCACCCGATACCCAGTCACGCTGCCGTCCACCAAATCACACTGCCACAGCCCAAACCCATCGCTGTAAACATAGACAGCCTCATATTTCCTGTCGCAATCCCGCTGCCCTTCTAACACCGCTTTCATCAGCACAGATAAATCCTCCCCGCAAGTCAGCGCCGAAGCGAAAATAAAGAGCCGATAGTGCAGATACTCATAATATTCATAAATCTCATCATCCCCGGTATTGTTAAGCCTCTCAATCTTCCTTTCCGCCGCCTCGATTAAAAGCCGCCTTGCCTCATTCAGTGAGCCCTGCCCCTCAGCCCTTTTCTCATCCCCTCCTTCGCAGCCCCCGCCGCCGATTTCATTCAAATCCCACACGGCGGCAAGCTCCCCTTCCGGCAGTGCCAGCGTCACCTCAATGCCGATACTGCCAAAGACATCCTGCAAATCGGGCTTGTCAGACTTCTGCAGGCTGTAAAACTCCCCGGGCATCAGGTTCACAAGCACCTCCCGGGCAAAATACTCAAAATAAGCTTTCCGCTCTTCCCCAGTAAACAGCCGAGGGCCCCTTCCCATCGCCTATCCCCCTTAATCCTAACAATACCGCGGTTTAAAGCTTTCTCCCATTATACCACACCGCCCCGCCCTTTTCCATCTTTTCACAAAAAGCATAACAAAAGACCGCCCAGCCTATTTTATGGCTTTGGCGGTCTTTTGGCACCCCCGACCAGAATCGAACTGATAACTAATCCTTAGGAGGGATTTGTTATATCCATTTAACTACGGGGGCAAGTCAATTTTTTGCCTCATTATATTACACCACCGGCGCCCATTTGTCAACAGTGTCATCCAAACAAACCCCGCCAAAATCTAATACAAACCAAAACCAGCGCAAAAGCCCCAAACCCAGCAAAAAACTATACCAATCCCGTTCGAAATCATTCCAGAATTTGAAATAATTTACATAAAAACGCCAAAGCAGTTGCAAAATAGCCAAAAATCTAATATTATAGTGTTAATCAAAACAAAAGGGAGGCCCCGAAATGAAGAGAACCCTCTCTCTGCTGCTTGTCTTCGCCCTGCTCCTTGCCCTTGCAGGCTGCGACGGCACTTCAGGCGGCAGCTCATCCTCATCGGAATCGGGAAAGGAGTCATCGGAAATGACAAGCTCATCGGTCTCGGAAAGCGTATCCCTTATCGAAAGCTCCGGCGCGTCGAGCAGCGAAGCCTCCAGCCAATCCCAAAGCTCCTCCGCCGTCACATCTGACCCATCTTCCGGCAGCGCCTCCTCATCTTCCGTCCCCGTCTCATCCTCACAGTCAAGCTCCGCCTCATCAGACCCCTCCTCCGTATCCGCCAGCCAGTCCTCCTCCGACCCATCCTCATCCGTCCAGCCGGAAGAAGAAGAGGAAGAGCCCGTATACACAGGCGTGCTCAAATTTCACGCCATTTCCTGCATTGACAGGGGCGACGCCCTTTTAATCCAAACCCCGTGGAACAAAACAATCCTCGTAGACGCAGGGAAATATGTTTCGGGCAAACAGGTTGTGGGCTACCTGAAAGAACAGGGAGTCACAAAGATTGACGCCTTTGTCGCCACCCACTACCACGAGGACCACACAGGGGGCTTAGGCGCGGTATTAGACAACTTCAAGGTACAAAAGGTTTACAGCGCCAACATCAACCTTGACAATGTCACATGGGGCAACGGCGACTACAGAAGCTATTTCCGCAACTTCCTTACAGGAAGAGACATCGAGACCGGCTACCTATCCGCCGGTTCAAAAATAGAGCTCGACCCCCTTGTCACAATAGAAGTTTTGGCCCCCGAACTGCCCTACTACGATTTTACAGGCCAGCGCTTTGAAAACCCCATCAACAACAACCTTTCCATAGTGCTGAAAATCACCTATGACGAAGTATCCTTCCTGCTCATGGGCGACGCCCTGTCTGACTGCGAAAATTATTTGTTAGAATCAGGCTACGACCTTAAAGCAGATGTACTTAAAGCAGGCCACCACGGCAACAACGACGCCACCGGCATAGAGTTTTTAAATGCCGTTCAGCCTAAATACGCCGTTTCCTGCCGTGAAGTCCCCTATCCTCAGATAGCCTCACGCCTCCAGCAGGTAGGAGCCCATTCCTTTGACACTTCAAGCCACAACATAGTCTTCACCACCAACGGCAAAACCATATCTGTAGAAACCACCCCCAAAATCATCTACCAATAGTCTAATACCCCCCAAAACCATAGCCGCAAAAACATCCCCAAAATCATTTTTCAATATCCAAAAACACCGATATTATAACGGTTGTTGAGACTACTTCCAAATTATTTGCCAATGGTAATAAAACAAAGGATACCACTCCACGCACCATCTACAAACAACCCTAATGCCCCCCGCATAACCCTAGTTTATTTATTTCCTACAACCAATCAAAAGGATACCCCGTACTCTTTCAATTTTTCATTACTTCTCAGTATTAAAAACAATAATATTGCTATTATTCGTGATAATGTGGAAAGATTAATTGGGCTACTTTCTCTTATGCAAAATGAGTATTTACCTTTAAATTTCGAAAAACGAAAACAATACTACTATGAAAAAAGGAAACAATTTAACGAAATAAAAATAGATTGCAATAAATTAATTAATATTGAAAAAGCTGCTCTTTTTATTTTTTTAAATAAAACCTGTTATAATGGTTTATATAGGGTTAATCGCAAAGGTTTGTTTAACGTACCAATTGGCGATTATAAGAACCCCTGTATTTGTGATGCTGATAATTTAAGAAACATTTCAAAAGCTTTAAAAAACGTGACCATAGTATGCGACGATTATAGAGAATCAGAAAAATTCATAGATCCGGAAACCTTTGTATATTTTGACCCTCCCTACCGCCCGATTTCTGATACAGCGAACTTTACATCATATACAGAAAACATATTTGATGATTCTGAACAAATCCGACTTGCAAAATTCGTTGAAAAAATGTCGAAAAAAGGCGCAAAAATTTTATTAAGTAATTCCTACCCTAAAAACACTGATATTGATGACAACTTTTTTGACAATCTTTACTCTTCATTTAATATCAATCGAGTAGAAGCCCCAAGAATGATAAACTGCAATGGCAAAAGTAGAGGCAAAATAAACGAATTACTTATCGCCAACTTTTGAGGTGAAAATAATGAAAAGAAATTTTGAAGAATGGGTTGTCTCAATTCAAAGAAAGCATCTCTGATTACAAATACTACGTTGATTTGGATAAAATTTATAGAAATATTGATAAGATTAAAGTTTAGCTAAATATTCTTAATTCACTTGTAGGTTCTAAAAACATTGAAAAAGATTTTGAAAAACTGCTCAAAAAATATCCTGAAACATTAAAATGCATCCCTCTATTAATTGCCGTAAGAGAACGTGAAATTTATGCAATTGACAGCGATGGGGAATTTACATTTTCTTTCAATGAAATGAATTATGGAATTGAAGAATACAAAATGTTTATGAGAAAAACCGGCCTATTTGAACTGATACAAAATCATATAATTAGCAATCTTGTAGACTATGCAACAGGTGTTGAAGCCGGTCTCGATTCAAATGGGCGAAAAAACCGTGGCGGTCATTTAATGGAAAACTTGGTTGAAAGCTACATAATCAAAGCAGGCTTTATAAAAAACATTAATTATTTTAAGGAAGAAAAAATAAGCAGCATTGAAAAGCGTTTCTTCATTAATTTGTCTGCGATCTCAAATCAAGGAAAGACTGAAAAACGTTTTGATTTTGTTGTAAAAACTGATAACATGATTTACGCAATAGAAACAAATTTTTATGCAAGCGGCGGTTCAAAATTAAACGAAACTGCCCGCAGCTACAAAAATCTTGCTTTAGAAGCCAAAACAATAGACGGCTTTACTTTTGTATGGGTTACCGACGGAATCGGCTGGAAAAGCGCAAGAAATAATCTTGAAGAAACCTTTGATGTAATGGAACACATATACAATATTCAAGAACTCGAAAACGGAATAATAAGCAAGTTGTTTATATGAAAAAAATAACAAAATGGGAACCTGACAACTTTGAACTTCAAATGAACACAGTATGGAGTTTCCCTGAACGCGGCGATTGGGCAACTCATGACGCAAAATGGCGCGGAAACTGGTCACCTTATATTCCAAGAAATTTAATTTTACGTTATTCAAAAGAAGGTGACTTGTTACTGGACCAATTTGTCGGCGGCGGAACCACCCTCATAGAAGCAAAGCTGTTAAACCGCAATATTATCGGCGTAGATATAAACCCCGTAGCATTGGATCGTTGCCGCGAAAAAATAAATTTTGAGTGGGAAAATGATGGAAAAGTATATTTGTATAATGGTGACGCACGCAATCTTGATTTCATAAATGAAGAAAGTATTGATTTTATATGCACCCATCCTCCATATGCAAACATTATTCCATACAGTGAAAACATAGAAGGCGACTTGTCCCGCTGCAAAATACCACAATTTTTAGAGGAAATGAAAACCGTCGCCGCAGAATGTTATAGGGTATTAATAAAAGGCAAATTCTGCGCTATTTTAATGGGCGATACAAGAAGAAAAGGGCATGTTGTCCCCTTAAGTTTTGAGGTTATGAAAATTTTCGAGTCCCAAGGTTTTAAGCTCAAAGAAATAATAATAAAAGAACAACACAACTGCAAAGCAACTGGTTACTGGAAAACCAATAGTATTAAGTATAACTTTCTATTACTCGCACACGAGTATTTATTTGTATTTAAAAAGTAATTCCTCCCTTTTTGAGGTGAATTATTACAATTGATTAATATTTTCGCCGATTCACTCCTCATCTCTTAGAATATTTCAGCATCCCCCAACAAAACCTCAGCCGCCTCCCGTCAGGGAAGCGGCTGCTTTTTTTATAAAGCCCTACATTTTAGGCTTAGACTGGTAAAACTTCTTCTGGTTAATCTTGCTCTGGACATGGTTTAGAACTTCTCCGAACCGTTGGAAATGTACAATCTCCCTTGCACGCAAAAACTTGATAACCTCATTCACATCGGGATCATCGGACAAGCGCAGGATATTATCATAGGTAGCCCTTGCCTTTTGCTCGGCGGCCAAATCCTCCGTCAGGTCGGTAATGGGATCCCCCTTGACCTGAATATAGGCAGCGGTAAAGGGCACCCCGGCGGCACTGGCGGGATACACCC
>JAKOXU010000118.1 GCA_029780875.1 Bacillota bacterium
GAGGAAGATGTGCACCGGGTAGTCGGGGATTTCCGTTTCCTCGTTGTCGGCGGCTTCCTCGTAGTCGTAGAGGATTATGGATTTGCGGGGTTTGCCGTATTTTTTGGCCACTTCTTTCAGTTCGTTTATTATGATGCTTTGTACCCTTGCTTTGCTTTGGAGGATGGCTTCAAGGTCGGCGATTTCCTCTTTCAGCTTTTCTATTTCCTCGGTGCGCTTTATGATATATTCCCGGTTCAGGTGGCGCAGCTTTATCTCCGCCACAAATTCGGCTTGAGTTTCGTCGATGCCAAAGCCTATCATAAGGTTGGGGATAACATCGCTTTCCGATTCGGTGTCGCGGATTATGCGGATGGCTTTGTCGATGTCAAGGAGGATTTTGGACAGGCCCTTGAGGAGATGGAGTTTTTCTTTTTTCTTGTCAAGGTCGAATTTTGTGCGGCGGCGGATGCATTCTATTCTAAAGGCGGTCCACTCGCTTATCAGTTCGGCAATGCCCAAAAGGCGGGGCACGCCGGCTATCAGCACATTGAAGTTGCAGGAAAAGGTGTCTTCCAAGGGCGTCAGGGCAAAGAGCTTTTGCATGAGCTTTTCGGGGCTGACGCCTCTTTTCAGGTCTATCGTGATTTTAAGGCCGTCAAGGCCCGTTTCGTCCCGGATATCGGCGATTTCTTTTAACTTGTTCTGTTTTACCAGTTCCACAATTTTGTCGATGATGGCCTCCACCGTGGTGGTGGGGGGGATTTCCGTGATGTCAATGCAGTGGTTTGACTTGTCGTAGGTGTAGCGGGAGCGGATCTTGAAGCTGCCCCGGCCTGTTCTGTAGATGTTTTCCAATTCTTTTTTATCGTACAGTACTATGCCGCCCGAGGCAAAGTCGGGGGCAAGGAGGGTGTCGGATATTTTGTGGTTGGGGTCGCGAATCAGGGCTATGGTGGTTTCACAGACCTCCCGCAGGTTGAAGGAACAGATGGAGCTTGCCATGCCGACGGCGATGCCGGTGTTGTAGTTGACTAAAATCGTGGGGAAGGTGACGGGCAGGAGGGTAGGTTCCTTCATGGTGCCGTCGTAGTTGTCGACAAAGTCAACGGTGTCTTTGTCGATGTCGCGGAAAACCTCTTGGCAGATGGAGTCGAGCTTTGCTTCGGTGTAGCGGGCGGCGGCCCATGCCATGTCGCGGGAAAAGGCTTTGCCGAAGTTGCCCTTGGAATCAATGTAGGGGTGCAAAAGGGCTTCATACCCGCGGGTCAGGCGCACCATTGTGTCGTAGATGGCTTGGTCGCCGTGGGGGTTGAGCTTCATGGTCTGGCCCACGATGTTTGCCGATTTGGTGCGGGTAGAGCCCATCAGGCCCATTTTATACATGGTGTAAAGGAGTTTCCTGTGGGATGGCTTAAATCCGTCGATTTCCGGAATGGCGCGGGATACTATGACGCTCATGGCGTAGGGCATGTAGTTTTTCTCGAGGGTTTCCACGATGGGCTGGGATATTACCGTGCCCGCGCCCTCGATTATCCCGTGGCTCTTTGGCGATGTTTCCTCGGTTTTGCGTTTTGCCATTTACTTATCCAGTCCTTTCCTTTGGGGCCTAAACTTTAGGCGTTTTAGGAGACATCTATTAAATCAAGGTACTTGTAGCCTGTGTCGGCGATAAACTGTTTTCTGCCCGCCAGGTTGTCGCCCAGGAGCAGCTCGAAGATCTCGCCGGTTTTGGCGGCGTCGCAGGGCTCCACTTTGATGAGGCGGCGGGTGGCGGGGTTCATGGTGGTAAGGGACATCATCTCGGGCTCGTTTTCGCCAAGGCCTTTTGAGCGCTGGATGGTATATTTTTTGCCGTTGAGTTTGGATAAGATTTCTGCTTTTTCCTTTTCGGTGTAGGCAAAGTAAGTGTCTTCCCCGCAGGTGATTTCATAGAGGGGGGATTCGGCGATGTAGACCTTGCCCTCTTCGATTAGGGTGGGCATGAGACGGTAGAGCATGGTGAGGATGAGTGTCCTTATCTGGTAGCCGTCAAAGTCGGCGTCGGTGCAGATTATTATTTTGTTCCACCGCAGGAGGGATAGGTCAAAGGAGTTGAGTTCCTTGCTTAATTTTGTCTTGACTTCCACGCCGCAGCCCAAAACCTTGCAAAGGTCTGTGATGATTTCGTTTTTGAAGATTTTGTCGTAGCCCGCTTTCAGGCAGTTTAAGATTTTGCCCCGGACGGGCATTATGGCTTGGAAGTTCGGGTCTCTTGCCTGTTTGCAGGCGCCGAGGGCAGAGTCGCCCTCCACTATATAAAGCTCCCGCTCCTCCACATTTTTGCTGCGGCAGTCCACAAACTTTTGCACCCTGTTTGAGATGTCGAGGGTGGTGGTGAGTTTTTTCTTCATATTTTGCCGGATTTTTTCGGCGTCTTCACGGCTGCGCTTGTTTATCAGCACTTGGGCTGCTATTTTTTCGGCTTCCATGGGGTTTTCGATAAAGTAGACTTCAAGCTGGTGCTTGAAGAAATCCACCATGGCCTCATAAATGAAGGGGTTGGTGATTGCCTTTTTGGTCTGGTTGGCGTAGGAGGTTTGGGTGGAAAAGGAGGAGACCACCAAAATCAGGCAGTCTTCGACATCTTGGAAGGTTATCTTGCTTTCGTTTTGCTTATATTTGCCGCTTTGCTTTAGGTAGGCGTCGATTTGGGAGACAAAGGCCACCTTGACGGCCCGCTCCGGGGAGCCGCCGTGCTCTAACCAGCTTGAGTTGTGGTAGTATTCGATGGCTTTCTTTTTGTTGTGAAAGCATAACGCCGCCTGGATTTTGACTTTGTATTCGGGCTTGTCCTCCCTGTCGCGGCCACGGCGCTCGGTCTGCCATACCTGAATGGAGGTGAGACTGTCGTCTCCGGCGATTTTCCGAACATGGTCGGCGATGCCCTGCTCGTACAAAAACTCGTAGGTGTCAAAGCCGGTGGGGGTTTCGTTTTTGAGGATAAACTTTATTCCCGGGTTGACTATGGCTTGGCGCTTTATGGTGTCAAGGTAGTATTCCAGAGGGACGGCGATGTCGGTGAAGACCTCAAGGTCGGGCTTCCAGCGGATTTTGGTGCCCGTGTCTTTTTTGTTGTAGGGTTCGGTTTTTAATCCCCCTATATTTTCACCTTTTTCGAAATGCAGGGTAAAGCGCTTGCCGCCGTAGCGGATGTCCACATCCATGTACCGGGAGGCGTATTGGGTGGCGCAAAGGCCAAGGCCGTTAAGGCCGAGGGAATACTCGTAATTTTCACCCTGCTTGTACTTGCCGCCGGCGTAGAGCTCGCAAAAGACAAGCTCCCAGTTGTAGCGGTTTTCATTGGGGTTGAATTCCACCGGGATGCCTCTGCCGGAGTCCTCGATTTCCACGGAAAGGTCAGCGTAGCGGGTGACGATTATTGTGTCGCCGTAGCCTTCCCGGGCTTCGTCGATGGAGTTTGACAATATCTCGAAAATGGAGTGCTGGCAGCCTTCAAGGCCGTCGGAGCCGAATATGACGGCGGGCCGCTTCCTGACGCGGTCGGCGCCCTTTAAGGCGGATATGCTTTGGTTGTCGTATGTGTTCGACCTCTTTTTCATTTAGCCCTCCAAAATATTTTGTGTTGTTCAGTATTACTCTACACTATGTATTGTGTTTTTGTCAAGTAGTGGGAAGGGCGGAAAAGGGCGTAGCGGCGGGGTTTTCCGGCAAAGGGGGTAATAAAAAGATACCGTTTCCAAGGCAAGACCTTGAAAACGGTACGGAACGGCGAAACTACAAACGCGTCATTTAAAGCTTCGCCTTCCGACTTTAGTATTCCCTTTGGGAATTGATTAATACCTGAATTTTGTGGAAAGGATAAGGGCTGAGCTAAAAAAATCGTTGCATTTGGCCTTATATTGTGATAGTATTATTTGGCTAAGCAAAAAATATTAGGAGGTTAATATATGAGTGTTTGGGAAATTGTCTTTGGGATAATCCTTATGCTCTTTTCTGTTTTGATAATCGCAGTGGTGCTGTTGCAGGAAGGGCGGTCGGCACACCTTTCGGGAGCAATTGGCGGAGGCGCCGAAACCTTCTTCGGCAAGAACAGGGCCAGAACCCTTGATGCCATGCTTTCCCGATGGACAAAAATAATCGCCATAGTATTTTTCTTACTCACTATCGTAATTAACGCGGTTTCCTATTTCGCAAGATAATTTTTGCAGCCTCGCCGTGGGCGAGGCTCATTTTTTTTATTAAGGGAAAATGGGGGCATAATAATATAAAAACACAGGAGATATTCCATGAATGAGGAATTAAAGCAACGGATTATAGAAATTTTAGATAGTGAAAAGTGCACCCTAAAGCCCGAGACTTTGTTAAAGCTGCTCGGGAAGGGTGCGGATTTGCCCGAAATGGAAAACTGCATAAGGCTCCTTGAGCGGGAAGGCAAGGTGGTGCGCACCAAAAAGGGCAGAGTGCTGAGTGCTGCCGCTGCCGGGTTTGTGCCGGCCGAGATTGTGACCCTTTGCAGGGGATTTGCCTTTGCCAAATTGGATGAGGGCGGAGATGATGTCTTTGTCCATTGGCATGATTTGCAAAATGCCCTGCCTCGGAATAAGGTTTTGCTTTCGGTGAACCCGGGGGATTTAAAAGGGCCCTCGGGAAAGGTCGTGAGCGTGCTGTCTTCCGGTCCCCTTGAGCTGACGGGGGAGATTTTGGGACGGCGTGGGCGGCTGGAATTTGTGCCCGACAGCATGATAAGGTTCGGAATACCTCTTGATAGAAAGACTTCTGCAGGGGCGGAATATGGCGACAAGGTGATGGCGAGGGTGACCTGCAACAGGTACGGGGAGCTGTCTGCCCGGGTGCTGAAAAGCTACGGGCGTGCCGACAGCGCTAAAGTTTGCGCCGACTCCATTGTGGACTCCGCCGGGATTCCCGTGGAGTTTGACCCGAAGGTGTTGGAGGAGGCAAGGGAGCTGCAGCGGCGGGGAATTACCTCCGACGACCTTAAAGGGCGCCTTGATTTGCGGGATAAGATTATCTTTACCATAGACGGGGAGGACGCCAAAGACCTTGACGACGCCGTGTCCATTGAGCGGCTGGAGGACGGGTACCTCCTTGGGGTTCATATCTGCGATGTATCCCACTTTATAAAGGGGGGGACGCCCCTTGACAACAGCGCTTTTGAACGGGGGACTTCCGTTTATTTCGCCGACCGGGTTATCCCTATGTTCCCGCCTGAGATTTCGAATGATTTGTGCTCCCTGAATAGCGGCCAAGATAAGTTGACTTTTTCCTGCTTTATTGAGTTTGACGAAAAGGGCAAAATGCGCTCCTTTGAGTTTGTAAAGAGCGTTATAAACTCCTGCGTTCGGGGGGTTTATTCCGAGGTAAACGAGATTATTGCCGGGACTGCCGGCCCGGAGACACTGAAAAAGTATGAAAAGGTGCTGGGCAGCCTTGAGATTATGAATGAGCTGGCCGCAAAGCTGAAATCCAATTCCCTAATGCGTGGGACGCTGGATATAGTTACTACCGAGTCGGTCTTTACCCTTGATAAAGACGGCTCGCCTTTAGAAGTAAGGGCGAGGCAGTCCGGGCCGGCGCAGGAGCTCATCGAGGAGTTTATGATTAGCGCCAATGTTGCGGCGGCTTTGTATGCAAGAAGTGCCGGGGCGCCCTTTGTGTATAGGATTCACGAGCCGCCGGCGCCGGAAAAGATACAGGCTTTGGCCGAGACTGCAAAGTTCCTCGGCTTTGACACAAGGCGGATAAGGGAAGGCTTGCGTTCCTCTGACCTTTCGGCCTTGCTTGAAGCGGCGAAAAAGACAAAGTATGGGCTGCTTATATCCCATAACCTTTTGCGGTCTTTGGCAAAGGCTAAATACAGCGCCGACCCTGTGGGGCATTTTGGGCTGTCTTTGGCCGACTACTGCCATTTTACTTCGCCTATCAGGCGGTATCCTGACCTGTCGATACACAGGATTTTGACAGACCTTGTGGCGGGGGAAAGGATGGACAAGCTTGAAAAAAGGTATGGCGACTTTGTAAAGAGGAGCGCCAAAAAGTCTACGGAATGCGAAATCCGGGCCATGAGCGCCGAGAGGCAGTGCGAGGACTGCTACAAGGCAGAGTATATGCTAAAGCATATCGGCAAGAGGTTTACCGGGGTTATTTCCTCGGTTATGCCCTATGGGGTGTATGTGCTGCTTGAGAATACCGTGGAAGGGCTGGTTCGCGTCGAGGACTTCCCGCCGGGGAACTTTGTCTTTGACGGGAACTTTGCCTTTGTGGACAGGGGCTCGGGCAGGCAGCTGGCTGTTGGCGAGACCATGGATGTGGTTGTCACGGGGGCAAATGTGTCCTTGGGACAGGTGGATATGAGCGCCGCGTTGTGAAAGGCAATCAGGTGACGGGCGATTCCCCCGGGAGTTGAAAGGCTTTTCGGCCTTGCGGCTACCTGTATGAAATGCTCTAAACCCTTCGCTGTTGGCGGGGGGTTATTTATTGTTTGGTTAGCATAAAAATTTTATTGGCGATAATTTTTTTGGGCTTAATAAGTGTTGCATTTTGGTATATTTATTCATTTTTTGGCGGCGCCGATACGCAGAAATTAACTTGACATAATCAAAGGGAAGATATAAAATATTCAGTATAATGTGGAAATTTGTGCAATTTTCTCAATGCCCGTGAAGAGTTGCATGACACATATCATTTTGGCATAGGACAAAGCGCAGTCCGCCGGGCGGTATAGTATATTTATACCGTCGAAAAATTAAATTTTAAAAGTTAATAGGAGGATAGAATGAGTGAATATTGTTATTGCTAGCATTATTTCCGCCGTTGTCGGTGTGGTTGTTGCTTCTATTCCCGCCTTTTTTATTGGCGTTTCACATAGACGAAAAAAAGCTGAAGCCATAATCGGTTCTGCCGAGGAGCAAGCGAAAAAAATAGTCAGTGATGCCATAAAGGCTGCAGAAAGCAGGAAAAAGGAATTACTGCTGGAAGCGAAGGACGAAATCCACCGCATGCGCGGCGAGGCGGAAAGGGATTTGAGAGAACGCCGCAACGAAATTCAGCGACTTGAAAAAAGGTTGATGCAAAAGGAGGAAAGCCTGGACAGGAAAATCGATAACTTCGAGCAGAAGGAAGCGGCTTTGGCAAAAAAACAGCAGGTGGTTGCCGAAAAGCTTCAGGAAGCCGAAGAAATCAAGAAGCGGCAGTTTGAAATGTTAGAGCGCATTTCGGGCTTTACCGCGGAACAGGCTAAAGACTTCTTGCTGAAGAGCCTTGAAAATGAGCTGGTGCATGAAAAGGCGCTTAAAATAATCGATTTTGAACAGCAAATCAGGGAAGACAGCGACGCTAAAGCACGGGAAATCATCTCTACCGCGATTCAGCGGTGCGCGTCGGATTATGTTGTGGAGGCTACCGTTTCTGTGGTGCCGCTGCCCAACGATGAGATGAAGGGCAGGATTATCGGCAGGGAAGGGCGCAACATCAGGGCTATTGAAAACCTGACGGGCGTTGACCTTATCATCGACGATACTCCCGAAGCCATTACCTTGTCGTGTTTTGACCCGGTGCGCAGGGAAATCGCAAGAATTGCCCTTGAAAGGCTCATTGCAGACGGGCGTATCCACCCCGCCCGCATTGAGGAGATGATTGAAAAGGCCCGCTGTGAAGTGGATGCAACTATTAAAGCAGAAGGCGAACGGGCAGTTATTGAGGCAAATGTCCACGGGCTACATCCTGAACTCGTAAAGTTACTTGGGCGGCTGCGCTACCGCACCAGTTACGGGCAAAATGTGTTAAAGCACTCTTTGGAAGTTTCCTTCCTTGCGGGGCTTATGGCGGCAGAATTGGGGCTTGACCCCACCCTTGCGCGGCGCGCGGGTCTGCTCCACGATATAGGCAAGGCCCTTGACCATGAGATAGACGGCTCCCATATTGAAATCGGCGTGGATATCGCCAAGAAATACAACGAAAGCGAGACCGTGGTGCACGCCATACATGCTCATCACGGCGATGTGGAGGCCAAAACCGTTGTGGCCTGCCTCGTTCAGGCGGCTGACTCCATCTCGGCGGCAAGGCCCGGGGCAAGGAGAGAAAATCTCGAAAACTATATCAAGAGGCTTGAAAAGCTGGAGGGCATCGCCAATTCCTTTGAGGGAGTCGAATCCAGCTACGCCATCCAAGCGGGCAGGGAAATCAGGGTTATGGTCAAACCCGAACATGTCAATGACGAGCAAATGGTGCTCATAGCCCGGGATATTGTCAAGAAGATTGAAAGTGAGCTTGAGTATCCGGGACAAATCAAGGTCAATATTATCAGGGAAAGCCGGGCAATCGAATACGCAAAGTAAAAAAGCAAATCAGCAGGCGGCACTTAAAGAGTGCCGCCTTTGTTTCATCCTTTTCCAATATTTTGTTGATAAAGGGGCGGGGTGTGGTTTATAATACTTGGTAAGCAGAGCTTTTTGACGGGATTAGAAAGGAGATTTTTGTGAATATACTTGCGATCGGCGATGTGGTGGGCCCTTTAGGGTGCGAATTTGTAAGGAGGCATTTGCCTGCCTTTAAAAAGCTAAAGGGGATTGACCTTGTGATAGCCAACGGGGAGAATTCCGCCGAGGGCAACGGGGTGACCCAGGAAAGCGCCCGGTTTTTGTTTGACAGCGGGGTGGATGTCATTACTACCGGAAACCACGCCTTTAGGCGCCGGGAGGCTTTGGGGGTGTACGACAGCATGTCATGCCTTTTAAGGCCGGTAAACTACCCTGATGGGGTGCCCGGCAAAGGTGTGTGTACTATGGATTTGGGGTACGCCCAGGTTGTTGTCGTGAATTTGATGGGTGTTGCCTTCATGGAGCCCCTTTCCAACCCTTTTGCGGCCATGGATAAGGTGCTGGAGGGAGTGGGGGCCGGCAAAATCGTTGTGGTGGATTTTCATGCCGAGGCTACCGCCGAGAAAAAGGCGATGGGATTTTACCTTGACGGCAGGGTGTCGGCCCTGTTTGGAACCCATACCCATGTGGCTACCGCCGACGAGTGCGTGCTGCCTAAAGGCACCGGGTATATAACCGATGTGGGCATGACGGGGGCGGCCTTGTCTGTGCTGGGAATTGAACCCGGGGTGGCCATCGAGAAGCTGAAAAAGAGGATGCCGGTAATTCACAAGCTGGCGGGCGGGCCCCATGTCATGAGCGGGGCCATTTTTGCCGTCGATGAGAAGACGGGCAGGTGCCTGTCGGTGGAGAGGGTTGAGGTAAGTTAATAAAGGGCGCCGGGAAAGTTGCCGGCGCTATTTTTTTGGGAAACATACGGCAATTTATGGAGGAAAAGGGCGAAATTCCTTGACAGGAGTGTGGCGCGGTGCTACATTTTGTTTAGAGAGTTTGACAAAATGGGGTGGCGGAATATGGCTATGGCAAAGCGGCTGGCAGCGGTTTTTGGCTGTATTTTGGCAGCTGTTGTGGTTCTCTTTGTTGGGATAGTGCTTATTTTCGGGAGGGGGGCCGTGAAGGGGGCTTCTCTTAATGTCAACGGCATGTATATTTACAATAAAAATGTGGATGTGAGGGCCGAAAAGTATAATAGGGCGACTTTGGGTTTTCCTGTTTCTTTTTTTGCCAAAGCCGTCAATATTATTACCGGGGAGAAATACTTTTGCGCCGATTTGCCCCTGACAAAGGTGCTGCGGGGGCTTGAAATGCAAATAAAGTGGCTGGACGACTATAAAGCCGAGGTTACATATAATAAAAATAAGTATATCTTGGACTTAAACGAGCTGACTTTTTTGCAGGAAGGAAAAGATGAGAACCTGCTGATACCCGTTGAGGGGAAAAGGCGGGTGTGCAAGGCGCTGGAGCGCGAACTTGTGCTGGATGACGGGACTATCGTGCAGATGCTCAAGCGGATGGAGGCGGAAGTGAGCATTGAGGTGGATTTTGAAAAGGCGGCTGTCGATGTGGCGACTTGCAGGGAAGGTACCGTCTTCGCCATTGAGCGGGAAGGGCGGGATGAGCTTGGGAATGATTTGTATAATTTGAAGATAGGCTCGATAAAAATTGAAGGGTTAAACCTGCTGGATTCCGTTGACGGCACTTCGAACAAGAGGCCTATGACGGTGCAGATTTATGGTACACTTAAAAAGGATACAGACTATATACCCGTCATCGCCGTAAAGAGGGGCGGGCAGCTGCTGCTTTTTGATTGGGATATGTGCAATAGTTTTATTCCCCAAATTCTCCTTGGGGATGTGGATGGGGACGGAGAGGACGAAATTGTCTACGGCAACCCGACATTTAATGATGGGTTGTCTTTGCATGTCTTTAAGGTGTTTGAGGATAAGCTGTTGGAGATTTATAGGTTTCCGGATTATACCAATATTGCGATAAGAAATTACTCGACTTGGTATATTGCTTCCAAAACTTTGGAAAAGAATTCGATTAACCTTGGGTTTACCGGGCGGCTTGAGGATGGGTTTAAATTGGTTATAGAAAACCCTGACATCGGTTTTGAGCAGGTTGTGGATTTGGGCCAGGAAAAATTCGATTATATAGACAAGAGCTTGTATTTTGACAAGGATGGAAGGGCAAAGGCTCCCCTGTTGAACCGGGTAGGGCCCGATTATAAAGATTTGCAGTGCAGCTTGTTTTTTTGGCCCGTCAGAGTGTACGATTTTGACGGAGACGATGCCGTTGAGATCGGGGTGTGGCAGACGATAGGTTTTGATAAGGAAAGCCAGTATGTGGGGTATGTGTTTTCCATCCTGAAATTTGACAAACAAAGCAAGGAATTTAAGCTGGCGGAGGCGGATTTTGCTGATATAGAGGACATTTTGCGAACATCGATAGGGGAAAGCTGATGCTCACCTTTTTGCGGGGGACAATAGGAGGGGGCTGCACTTCACCAGGCGCGGGTGGGGTGCTTTTTTGTGGATTGAGAGGGTTTGGATTGGTTGAGAGGTGGGTTTTGCTGTGTCTGCTGTTTTGGCTGTGGCTTGAAAAAGGGCAAATAAAAAGGGAACGGCGGGGCCGTTCCCTTTTTTGGTTTTTAATTTGTATGCCGCGGAGGTTTGGCTGCAGGAAAAAGCCTTGTTCGCCGAGGGGATATTAGCCGAAGATTTCCTGTATGTCGAACCAGCGGCTTTCAAAGGGTGCAAGCTCGATTTCCGCCTTTTTGCCGGTGCCGTCGTAGACGACTGTCTTTTGGGCCTCAAAGCTGTTGTTGAGGAGAATGAATTTGCCGGCTTCGGGGAAGGCGGTGCACTCCACATTGTAGTTTTCGGAGTACCATTTTTTAAACTCGGACTCTTTGCCGGCGGCCCAGTAGAGGGCGCGGGTCAGGAGCCTGACATTCTGGTTGTTGTATTCAAGGGCTGTCACATAGAAGGCGCGGCCCTTGCCGTAGGCGTTGGCGGCCATGAGGACATCTTCGCCGTCGGCCATGAGTACCTTTGTGTCAAGGCTGGTGATAAAGACCCTGTCCTTTTTGTGGCGGAAGTTCTCTTTGTCCACAGTGTCTTCGAGGATAAAGTGATCCTTTGTTTCCTCAAAGGGAAGCTTTGCGGCGCTCTTGCCGTAGCCTAACTCCCTGTCCACGCCCATGAGGTCAAAGAGCTGGAAGAAGCGGCCTTGGTAGGCTGTGGCTGTGGGTTCGCCGATG
This sequence comes from Bacillota bacterium, assembly GCA_029780875.1. Lineage (GTDB taxonomy): Bacteria > Bacillota > Clostridia > Oscillospirales > Acutalibacteraceae > JAKOXU01. The sequence continues at coordinate 11,641 of JAKOXU010000118.1, forward strand.
CCGATAAAGCCTCCGCCTTCTTCGTAAACCCAGCGGCGTATTTCTGTGACAAGCTTTTCGTTTTTCCACCAGTCGCCGCCGCTCCATGCCGTGTTGGCGTCGCCCTTGTTGATTATTACCTTGACATCGGAGGGGATGCCATTGTTTAAGATATCGTCAAAGGAGATAAACTCCACATCCACATTCATGCCGGCAAGGCATTCCAGCAGGGAGCCTTGATAGGGCTTTGTCCAGTCGTTGATGTCGTCGTCGATCCAGGAGCGGATTTTGCCCCAGGCGTTGAGAATGGCAACCTTGAAGGGGGCTTTGCGGCTCTCGTACCGGGAGGCGATGTCGTGGATTTCTCTGTATTCGTCGGCAAGCTCCGCCACATAGTCGATAAAGTCGGGACGGGTGACGGCAAGCTCAAGGTAGCCGCCAAAGCCGATTCTGTCGGCGGGGTTTTGAACCATGGCGCGGCGGATGTCTTTCCAGTACTTCTTGCAGTCGCCTACCGGGTCGCCGTCGGGGAAGTTGGGCTTGCCTTCAAGGTTTACCGGGAAGAAGTAGGGGTAGAGCCTGACTTCCTTGACTATGTCTACGGGAATGTCGGCTATGCGGCGGAGTTCCACGCCGCTCATGCAGGGGTTGACGATGGCGTCAAGGCCTATCTCCGGGAAGTATTTGCCGTAGGGCTCGGAGCCGATATGATGGTCGCAGTAGAACATCATGGCCTTTTTGCCCTTTTCATGTATGATGTCAACCCATTCTTTGGTGATGTCACGCACTGTGCGCTGGATAAAGTCCATCCAGTCGAGGTATTTCTTTGAAGGCACCATGTTTACATCGCTCATGAAGCCTTCCCTTACTATGTCTTCGGGAGTGAGGGAGTAGCCGTATTCCTTCTCGAATTCCTCCAGGGCCAAGACGCTGGTGCAGTCGTGGTAGCCCAGCCAGTCGCGGTAACGGCTGCGGATGCCGTCGCCAAACTGCTGGAAGTTGTTGGTGAAGTGGTAGGCAAGGGAGGTGAGACGGACTACATCGGTTTGGGGGTTTTTGTCGCACCAATCGGAAAGGAATTTGAGAAGATGAGCCCTTGTTTCAGGCTGGCGCGGGTCCATGGGCCTGACATGCTCCCCTGTCCAGTTGTTGGTGACATAGTTGTACATGGAGGTTGTGTCCCAAATTTGGTAGGCA
>JAKOXU010000001.1 GCA_029780875.1 Bacillota bacterium
AGCCTAAAATGGTTTGCCATGGGCGGCGGAGTCATGGCCGCGGGCCTTGCCTATGTGGTTTTGTTTACCGATATTATTCAATATGCCATGACCCGCTTGCAGGTTTGGTTTGACCCCTTTAAAGATCCCGCCGGAAAAGGGTATCAGACAATACAGTCCCTTTACGCAATTGGCTCGGGCGGGCTGTTAGGCCTTGGGCTTGGAAACTCCCGGCAAAAGTATTTGTATATTCCCGAGCCGCAGAACGACTTTATATTTGCCGTTGTGTGCGAGGAGCTGGGGTTTGTGGGGGCGACCATCATTATCATCCTATTTGCTCTTCTTGTCTGGCGCGGGTTTATAATTGCCATGCGGGCTCCCGATAAATTCGGCTCCCTAATTGCCGTGGGGCTGATTGTGCAGGTGGGGCTGCAGGCCGCTCTCAATATTGCCGTTGTGACTAACACTATCCCCAATACCGGCATTTCCCTGCCCTTCTTCAGCGCGGGCGGCACCGCACTTATCATGTTGTTGGTGCAGATGGGGATGATACTGTCTATTTCCCGCAGCGCCAATATTGTCAAAAAGTAGGTGGCCATAAAATGAAGGTTTTGCTGACGGGCGGTGGAACGGCGGGACATATAAATCCTGCCATCGCCATTGCTCAATCTATAAAGGGAAAATTCCCCGGGGCAAAGGTGCTTTTTGTGGGCTCGGAAAACAGCATGGAGTCCCAGCTTGTGCCCAAGGCGGGGTTTGAGTTTGCGGCGATAAATGTAAGGGGGTTTCGGCGCTCCCTTGCCTTTAAAAATATATTGCGGAATATTGGTACCGTAAAGCTTGCGGCGCAGTCTACTTTTCGGGCGAAAAAGATTATTAAGGGATTCGCGCCCGATATTGTGATTGGAACCGGAGGATATACCAGCTGGCCTGTGATTAGGGCGGCTCAAAAAATGGGGATTCCCACATTGATTCATGAGCAGAATGCCTTTCCGGGGGTTGCCAATAAGATGCTGGCAAAGAATGCAACTTGCGTCATGGTGGCTGTGCCGGAGGCGGAAAGGTTTTTCCCGCAGTCAAAAAGGGTTGAGGTCACGGGAAACCCCGTCCGCAGCGAGATCATCTTTGCCACAAAGGAAAAGGCACGGGAAAAGATGGGGTTTGACGGGAGGCCCGTCATTTTCTCTTACGGCGGCAGCCTTGGGGCTTCTCCCATAAATAAGGCTGTGGCCGAGATGATAAGGGAATTGAGCAGAGAAGAGAAATACCAGTTTGTCCATGGGGCAGGCAGGTCAGGATATGAAAAGATGCTTGGCTTGCTAAAGAATTTGGGGGTGGACCTTGAGCGCCATCCCGAAATCAGGATTTTGCCTTATATCGACAATATGGCTGACTATATGGCAGCGGCTGACCTTGTCATTTGCAGGGCGGGGGCTTTGACTATCAGTGAGCTCCAGGTGCAGGGCAAGGCTTCTATATTGATTCCCTCCCCTTATGTTGCGGAAAACCACCAATACCACAACGCCATGGCCTTGGCAAAGAGGGGCGGGGCTGTAGTGATTGAGGAAAAGGATTTAACGGGTAGCGGGTTGGCGCAAAAGGTAAAGGAGCTTGTAAGCTCCCCCGAAAAGCTCAAGGAAATTGGGAAGAATGCCCGGAAAGGGGCTATCTATGACTCCGGGGACAGGATTTGCGCCATTGTGGAAGATGTTTTAAAGGCGAAAAAGTAAGGGGCGGCCCTTTTTAGGGCGGTATCCAATCTCTCACACCCTGCGGCGCTAAAGCATAGAATATCTTACAAGGGTGTTACCCCCCTTTGTGCTTTAGCGAAAGGGTGCATGATATGTCAAAATTGATTCTGCAAGGTGGCAGACGCCTTAGCGGGGAGATTTTTGTTCAAGGGGCGAAAAACAGCGCTTTACCTTTACTTGCCGCAACCATACTTGGGGATTCGGTCAGTGAGATACATAATTGTCCCGACCTATCCGATGTGGATGCTTCTATAAATATACTGCAATATTTAGGATGCGGCATTTCAAGGAGCAACAATACCGTTGTCGTTGACCCCAGAGGGATGTTCAGGTACGACATTCCCGATAATTTGATGCGGGAAATGCGCTCTTCCATAGTATTCCTTGGCGCTATTGTCGCAAAAACAGGCAGAGCAAGAATCTCTTTCCCGGGCGGATGCGAGCTGGGCCCGAGGCCCATCGATTTGCATTTGTCTTCCCTGAGGCAGCTTGGCGTAATTATTGAAGAAGACCACGGATATTTAGATTGCCGGTGCGAAGGCAGGCTTAAAGGTGCCCATATTACCTTGTCTTTTCCCAGTGTGGGGGCTACCGAAAACATTATGCTGGCGGCGGCCACTGCAGAGGGTACCACTATTATTTCTAACCCTGCCAGAGAGCCGGAAATCAGCGACCTTGCCGACTATCTCAACTCCTGCGGCGCGAGGATACACGGAGCCGGTGAGAGTACCATGTATATCGAGGGGGTTGAGAAGCTGTCGGGGACGGCGCACCAGGTTATCCCCGACAGGATTGCCGCCACTACCTTTATGTCTGCCGCGGCAATTACGGGAGGCAGTCTTGTTTTGCGGGAGATTGTGCCCTCCCACTTGGGGCCCGTTATTCCTGTGATGGAGGAGATGGGCTGTGATATCAAGGTGCAGGGCCATGAGCTGAAAATTACTGCGCCTCCCCGGCTAAAGAGAGTGAAAATTATCCGTACCTTGCCCTATCCAGGCTTTCCCACCGACGCCCAGGCGCCTATTATGAGTTTGGCGTCTGTTGCCGATGGAACAAGTGTTTTTGTGGAGAATATTTTTGAAAACCGATATAAGCATGTGGGCGAACTGCTGCGCCTTGGTGCCAAAATCAAGGTTGAGGGCAGGGTGGCCGTGGTGGAAGGAGTGCCGCGGCTTTCGGGAGCCACCGTCTGCGCCATGGACCTAAGGGGCGGCGCTGCTTTGGTTATTGCAGGGATCGCGGCGGAAGGCATAACTGAAGTTGATGGGCTTCACCACATCGATAGGGGATATGAAAGGATAGAGGAAACCTTAAACTCTATCGGTGCAAAAATTACAAGAGTAAATGAATAATTGGGGCGGGACTTTAGCCTTGCGGAAAAGCCTGCCCCTCAAGGTTACGATTAAGAGAGGATTGGAGGGTGGATTGGGATTGAAAACTCAAAGAAAAAAGGGACAAGCTGTAAGGTCCACTACTTCCAATAAAAGTGTACATAGCCGAGCAAAAAGGGGAGATGTCAGAAGGGCTGCCGTCAGGGCGGGCAAAAGGAGAAAGCATTCTTCCATGAAGCTGTACTATTTCCTTTTGATGCTGCTTATCGTGGCGACGGGAATTACCCTTTCCTTTACGGTGTTTTTCCATATCCAGACCATAACCGTGGAGGGTACTGCTATGTACGACCACGAAAAGGTGGTTGAGGTGGCGGGGATAAAAATCGGACAAAACCTGTTTTTGTGCGATACCGACAAGGCGGAGGAAAGGCTGGAAACAAATTTGCCCTATATCGAAAAGGCAAGCGTTTTGCGCCGGCTTCCCACAGGGATACATATTAAGATTGAGGAGGCTAAAGCTGCCGGACAGGTTGACATTGAGGGAAGGTATGCCTTAATAAGCGATAAGGGAAAGGTCCTTGAGGTAATGACGGCGGCAAAGGATAATGTTCCGGAAATTACCGGGCTTGGGGTAAATGAGGCAAAGGAAGGGTTTAATCTTGCTTTTGTGCGGGAGCAGGACAAGGAGACTTTGTTTGAGCTGTTTGGGGCGATAAAGAGCTACGGGTTTGGAGGCAAGATTAACAGGGTTGAGTTTGCCAGTACCTCGGATATCATCCTTTTGTTTGACAACAGGATAAAGATTAAGCTCGGAGCACCGACGACAATAAACTATAAGCTGGAATTCGCCAGAAGGGTCATAGACGAAAAAATCGGGATAAATGAAAAGGGAACATTGGATTTGTCGCTTTTGTCCAGCACATCGGAAAAGGCTTCCTTTATCCCGGAAGAATGAAACCAATTCCATAACCTTACAATAAACCAATATATTGTAATATTTATGGAGGATGGCATAAAAAGGCTTCAAAATATTGTTCATTTGACAAGGATTTTATTGAAATTTGATTTAA
>JAKOXU010000012.1 GCA_029780875.1 Bacillota bacterium
ATCGCCCTGCAGTGGTCCTCAACATAAAGCCAGTCTCGCACATTCTCCCCGGTACCGTAAACGGGAATGGGCTGGTCATTTAACGCCCTTGTAATCACAAGGGGAATCAGCTTCTCTGGGAACTGATAGGGCCCGTAGTTGTTAGAGCACCTGGACACAGTTACCGGAAGCCCGAAGGTTCTGTGATACGCGAAAACCAACAAGTCAGCGGAAGCCTTCGACGCCGAGTAAGGAGAAGAAGGGTTAAGGGGAGTATCTTCCGTGAAAAACAAATCTTTTGCCTCAAGGGGCAAATCCCCGTAAACCTCATCGGTGGAAACCTGATGGAACCTCTTGACCCCGTATTTCCTGCAGGCGTCCATCAGGACCTGGGTGCCCAGCACATTGGTCTTGAGGAAAATCCCCGGATCCTCAATGGAACGGTCCACATGGGACTCCGCCGCGAAATTCACCACAATGTCAAACCCATACCTTTCAAAAAGGTCAAAGACAAAGGGCGCGTCGGCAATATCTCCCTTAATAAAAGTAAAATTCGGGTTTTTAAGGGCCCCTTCCAGGGTCTTTAAATTCCCGCAATAAGTGAGCTGATCAAGGCAAAATATGTCGTAATCGGGATGCTCGTCCAACATGTAATAAACAAAATTGCTGCCGATAAATCCGGCTCCCCCGGTAACTAAAATCTTCATTTTTCTCTTCTCCCTTTTTGGCGATTTCCTTTAGTAGGTGAAATTCACATCGCTGTCACAAAGTAAAGGCGCCCGCCTATCCTTGTCCGACAATATGGGAGCATCCACGCCCCAGTCAATCCCAATTTGCGGGTCATCAAAGCGGATACTCCTGTCATGTTCCGGCGAGTAAAACTCGTCCACCTTATATTGAACCTCCACATTGTCGGTCAAGGTCAAAAAACCGTGAGCAAAGCCTTTGGGGATCAATAGCTGCCTTTTATTTTCCTCGGTCAGCCTCACAGCCTTCCACTTCAAAAATGTAGGTGAGCCAACCCTCAAATCCACAGCCACATCCAAAATAGCTCCCCGGGTACACCTGACCAGCTTTGTCTGTGCCTTCGGGGCTATCTGAAAGTGCAGCCCCCTCAATGTCCCCTTAGCGGCGGAAAAAGAGTGGTTGTCCTGCACAAAGACAATGTCAATGCCCTTTTCCTTTAGTTCCCTATCGGAAAAGCTCTCAAAAAACCATCCCCGGTTGTCCCCATGGACCACCGGTTCCAAAATATACAAATCTCGAATTTCAGTTTCGATAATTTTCATCGTCCCATCCCGTTCCGAAATTTCCCTTATAACAGATGAATAATAGCCCATTTAACGCTTTTTGTCAAGCAAAGAAGCCCGAAACTTTCTATTTATTGCTATCACTTACATTATGTTACAATGGTTTTTCCCTCAAACTATTGACTTGATTGAATTTGAGTTGTAAAATCAGTTATACTAATTGACAGGAGGTGCGTTCCATGACCAGCGAATACGGCAACGACTTTATAACCGTGCAGGACGACGAAGGCAATACCATAGAACTTGAAGTATTAGATACCCTTGAAACCGAAGAAGGCCGGTTTATCGCAGTAATGCCCGCTTTCAACGAAGAAAGCCCGGAAGAATACCTTGAATACGACGGAGAGCTGTTTATCCTTCAGGTTATAGAAGAGGACGGGGAAGAGCAGTTTGCCACGATTGATGACGATGAGCTCTTTGACAAAATCTTTGCCCAATTTGAAAAACGCCTTGAGGATTATTACGAAATCAAGATCGAACAAGAAGAAGAAGAAGAAGAAAATTAATATTTCCAGAAACTTCTATTTGATTCGACGCTAAAGTATGTTATAATAGGCGTACAGCGAAAGCTAAAAAAAGAATATATCATTGGCCCCTGCCATGTTCGTGGACTGGACTTTTTTAACCCTACTACAACATTTTGAAAGGGAGCTTGGTCTCTGACGGCGGATTGCAGACCTCCTCACCTTCGGTGGGACGAAGGGAGCGTGAACCCGTCAGGCGGGCACCCACCTACCTTGAGGTAGGAGGTTAACAAAGGTCCGATACGGCACGGCGGGGCAATTGATATACAAACACGCAGCAACAGCAATGTTGCTGCTTTCTTTTTTCAATATTTTCCCCCATCCCGGCGCATACTATAAAAAAGCCGCAAGGCTCCATTGGGGGTTGATAAAGTGAAAAAGCCGTGCATCCCGGCGGGAGCCTTTGCCGCCGGATTCTTAAACGGTTTGCTCGGTACCGCCGGCGGCCTTATGCTGCTGCCCGCCTTTATAAAATCCGGCATGGAACGCAAAAAAGCCCATGCCACCACAATTGCCGCCATCTTCGCCCTGACTCTTGTCAGCACCGCCGCCTACATCTTTGCAAACGAGTTAAATGCAAAAGACGCTCTCCCCTATATTCCGGGCGGGGCGGCGGGTGCAATATTCGGGGCATGGCTCCTTAAAATAATCCCGGACCCCCTCCTTAAGAAGCTCTTTGCCGCCTTCATGGTCTGGGCCGGTGCAAAGCTTCTCCTCTCATGAGCCCCGGCGCCATAGCCTTTTCCCTCCTCGCAGGAGCAGGCATAGCTTTGGGGTTAGGCGGCGGCAGCATCCTTTTGCTATACCTCACCCTCTTTGCCGGCATGGGGCAGCTGAAAGCTCAAGGCATAAACCTAATATTTTTCCTCCCCTCCTCCGCCTTTGCCCTTTTCCTCCATTCAAAACAAGGCCTCATCGACAAAAAAGCCGCCTTGACCTCGATTATGTGGGGAGTGCCGGGAGCGGTATTGGGGGCGATCCTTGCCCCCCTTCTGGGAGGTGATATCTTGCGCAAATTATTTGCCTTTATGCTGCTGGTCCTCGGCATCCGCGAATTATTCCCCGACCGCCGCAAGAAAAAATAGCCCTATTGCGCCTTTTTCCCTTTTTCGCTATAATGGCATAAAAAACAAAGGAGCCTTGCCATGAAAGCTCTGTATATCGCCCTATCAATCCTGCTTGCCATCGCGGCCCTCTGGATAATACTGTGCCAAGCCCTCACCGCGTCAGCACTCATTAAGATTGACGAGGCCTATCTCTACTCCACCTTTATTCTGATTGGAGCTGCCCTGCTTCTTGCCGGCGCCCCCTTATGCTACACAAAGTTCCGGGTAGCCGGGCTGATAGCCGTAATCGCCGGCGCCCTTACAATTTTCATCACTGGCTCCTTCATTAAGTCAGACCAAACAATTGGCACCCGCAACATCACCTTTATCAGAAATCAGGCAAGCTTGTTTATTCCCATAATCGCAGCCGTCATGATATACGCGAAAAAACGCCTTGAATAATCTGAACAAAAACTAAAAACTCTCCGGTTTCGCCGGAGAGTTTTTTATTGCCTGTTTTACCAAGGGAAAACCAACTTTTTGGGACTGTTTTTCTTGATAACAAGCTCATCAATTTTTAAATCAATCTTGTCAGCCTCGGTCTTGAGGAACTCCCTGTACTCTTCGCCCTTGAAGCCCCACAGCAGCGTCTCATAGTACCTGTCAAAGAGGGACTTCCTCTCGTTCATGTCAAACCTCTGGAGCACAAAATAGTACTCATCGTTAAACCACAATTCCGCCTTGCCGCCCACAGGCATAGACTCCAGCTTATCAAAAATCATGGGAGGTATGCCGCTGGCGTCCTTATCCCGGGAGAATATCCTTTCAATGCCCTTGTCGGCGATATAATCTTCCAGCTCTACGGGCGTCATCTCGGAGGTATCCTTTTCCTCCTCCAGTTCGGGAGGCTCATAATCGTTCTTCTTATCGGGGTATTCAATCATATACACCCTTTTATCATTCCAAAGGTAGTAATCTTTATAAACCTTGTCAAAATCCTCGCCCTTGTTGATTCTGTCCACATATCCCTGCATGGTGGAGCGGATTTCCTCGATCTGCGCATCAGACAGCTTTTCGTCCTTGCTGTTGAAAATCCGGGCGCTCATAATTTTAACTTTCATGTATTTTTCGTCAAAGACTTTTTTGAGGGTCTCCTCGGAAACTTCCTTTTCCCCGCCCTTACCATAAATAGCCATAAAAAGCTCGTTGTAGTAAACGCTCATGGTAATGGTGGTCTTGATAAGAGAATCTTTCGACACCCCATTGTCATAATACATCGCCACCTGGGAGTTGTCCAAATCCTTCCAGGCTTCCTCAATAATGTTGTTCCAATAGTCGATATCTTCTTCCGGAACCTTAACATCCATGTCCTTTATCATCTTGTTTATAAGCACATACTGCTTGACGAGGTTTATGGCATTGTCGATAATCCACTGTTTGGTTGGCTTGCCGTCAATCAGCTGGCTTTTGTGGAACATATTCTTTGTATAATCGGGCACCTTGGTTTCAGCTTGCTGATAACTGTCAAGCAGGCAGCTGATATACACGCCTGTGGGAATCTCAATGGAAAAATCCCCTTCCTCGTACTTTGCGGCGATAAGGGGGCTGCCGGAACAGCCAAAAGTAGTAAAAATCATAACCGCAGCGGCCAAAGCAGCAATAATCCTTGTTGCTGTCTTCATCTATTTTCCTCCTTGCAACTTCTCTGTTAAGTAACAATTATACACTTGCATTGTAAGTTTGTCCATAATTTTAGAGCAAAATAAAAAAATCTTGACAAATTGTTCACAAGTTTACAAGCTCCTGCAAAATATCCCCGAGAATATCCACCGAATCGTCCTTTCCGGCCTTTACGGCGATATAGGGCTTCCTCCCTGCATTCAAGGTCACCCGGCCCTTCAGCTGTGCCGCAGCCTTTGAAAAGAGCTCCTTGTCAAACTCCTTCGGATACATGTAAATCAAATCCCCTTTCTGGGACACCTCACAAATCCCAAGCTGCGCCGCGGTATTGCGCATGAGGGCAACCTTAACAAGGCCCAGCACCTCCTTTGGAGGCTTGCCGAACCTGTCGGTCAGCTCATCAATCACATCCCCGGCATCTTCCGAGTTCTGAATGTCGGCAATTCTGCGGTAAATATCCAGCCTCTGCTGCAGGTTTCTGATATAGCTTTCGGGTATATGGGCGTCAATCTGAATATCAATCAGGCACTCCTCTTTGGTGGGCTTCGGCTCCTCGCCCTTTTCCCTGCTGATAGCCTCGCTCAAAAGCCTTACATACATGTCATAACCCACCGATTCCATATGCCCGTGCTGCTCGCTGCCAAGGATATTGCCGGCGCCCCTTATTTCAAGGTCGCGCATGGCAATCTTCATCCCCGACCCAAACTCGGTAAACTCGCTTATAGTGGAAAGCCGCTTTGTGGCAATCTCGCTCAATACCTTTCCCCTCATAAAGGTAAGGTAGGCAAAGGCCCGGCGCGAAGAGCGCCCCACCCTTCCCCGCAACTGATGGAGCTGTGCCAGCCCCATGTTATCGGCATTCTCAATAATCAGGGTATTGACATTCTGCACATCAATGCCTGTTTCAATTATAGTGGTGCAAACCAGCACATCAATTTCATTTTCCAGGAGCTTTTGCCACACATTAGAGAGCTCCTCCTCGGTCATCTTCCCGTGAGCGACGCCAATTCTGGCCTCTGGAACAAGCTGCGCCACCCGATAGGCGCAATTTTCAATACTCTCCACCCTGTTGTGCAGATAATATACCTGCCCGCCCCTGTGCAACTCCCGCCTTATGGCATCGGCAATGATGTTGGGGTCATACTCCAAAACATAGGTCTGGACGGGGTGCCTATCCTGGGGAGCCTCCTCAATCACCGACATATCCCGTATCCCCGCCAAAGCCATATTCAGGGTTCGGGGAATGGGCGTCGCCGTCAGGGTCAGCGCATCCACCTTATAAAACAGCTCCTTGAGTTTTTCCTTCTGGGCCACTCCAAACCGCTGCTCCTCATCCACAATCAGCAGCCCCAAATCCCTAAACTTCAAATCCTTCTGCAGCAGCCTGTGAGTACCCACAACAATATCAACTTCGCCCTTTTGCAGCGCCGCCAATATCTTCCTCTGCTGCCCCGGGGTACGAAAGCGGGAGAGCATCTCAATCCGGATGGGGTACCCCTCCATCCTTGACAAAATTGTCTGGTAATGCTGGAAAGCCAGTATTGTAGTTGGCACCAAAAAGGCCACCTGCTTGCCTTCCATGACGCACTTAAAAGCAGCCCGCAGAGCCACCTCGGTTTTACCAAATCCCACATCCCCGCACAACAGCCTGTCCATGGGGACACTCCGCTCCATATCCCGCTTTATTTCCTCAATGCACCGAAGTTGGTCTTCAGTCTCCTTAAACTGAAACCTATCCTCAAACTCCCTTTGCCACTCGGTATCGGGAGAAAAGGCGTGCCCCTCAATTTCCATGCGCTTTGCGTAAAGCTCTATTAGCTGCTTTGCGATATCGGCAACGGCGCTCTTAACCCTTGCCCGGGTTTTCTGCCACTCTGTGCCGCCGAGTTTATGGAGCTTTACAACGGCATCCTCCCTCGGCCCGATATACTTCGAAACCAAATCAAGCTGGGTGACTGGTACATACAAAATGTCGTTGTTGGCATACCTTATTTTTATATAATCCTTGACAATCCCCTGCACATTGATTTTATGAATACCCTCAAAAATGCCTATGCCGTGCACCACATGCACCACATAGTCACCCACCGACAAATCGGAAAGGCTGAATATGGCCTCCCCCTTCTTATGCCGGTGAGCCCGTTTTGCCTTTGTAGGCTTTGCCACGGGAGCATGGGTAATAAGGGCAAATTTAGCCGAAGGATAGTCAAACCCCGCCGATAAAGTCCCCGCCTGCAGTATAACGCTCCCCTTTAAAATCTGCGCCGGATTTTCCGAGTAGTAAGCGTTAAACCCCGACCGTTGCAAATCCTGGGCCACAATTTTAGCCGACCGCTCGGTACCGCACAGCACAAGGCAGCAGTATCCCTTGGAAAGCAGCGCCTTTAAATCCTCCTCAAGGAGGGACACCGCCCCGTTCCACGGTGGCAGCTGCCGGGCAGAAAAATTGACAATCCCCTTTACCCCAACCTCATAAGATGCCCGGGGCAAAGTGTCAAGGTAAATGACCCCGCCCTTTTGCAACGCCGTCAGCACATCCGTCCAGTCGATGTTAAACTTATCCAGCCCTTTGCACAGCACCCCCGACTCCAGCATTGCAGTCAAATCCTCGTTTGCCTGCCACAAAAAGGACTGGGCCCGCTCTCTGACCCGCCTTTCCTCCGACACAAAAAGCAACCCTCCGGCAAAATAGTCAAACAAGGTAGCAGGCCTGTCAAAAATCAATGATATATACTTGTCAATGGCCTTGAATCCTACCCCCGACTCAATCCTCTCCAAATCCTCCAAAAGGTACCCTTTGGCTTCCCCTTTGAATTTATTGCCGTCAATCAGCCCCCTGATTTTCCCCGCCAAATCGCCATAGGAGAAGGAACAAATCTCATTTGCCGGGCCGATTATCGCACTCTTTAATGTCTCAAACCTCCGCTGGGTAATAACATCGAAAAGGGCAATACTCTCGACGGTATCCCCCCAAAACTCAATCCTAACCGGGGAAGAAAAATGGGGAGGGAAGCAGTCCACAATGCCGCCCCGCACCGAAAATTGCCCTACCCCCTCCACTTGTTCGGCGCGGACATACCCCGCTGCCACCAAACTCTCGGCAAGTCCTTGGGGAGAAACCTCCATCCCCCCCTTAATGTGAATCTTGTTCTTGTTTAGCACCTCTAAAGGAATGGTAAACTGCATAGCCGCATCTATACAGCACACTACCGCCTTTAGCTGCCCTTCCGTTACCTTTGTCAGAACTGCCAGCCTTTCGTGCTCATACTCCCGGGAAAAGCCCTCAATATTCCTGAAAACAAAGTCACGGTAAGGATAGAAAAAGGCCTGCTCCTCCCCGAAAAAGGCATTGAGGTCCTCCACCATCCTTCTGGCCTCCACCTCATTGGGCATGACCACAAGGGCAGGCCGAGAAGGCCTCTCGCAAAGGGTATAGATAAAGTGAGCCTTGTGAATGTGGGACAGCCCCACCAGCCCGATAGGCAGCCGCCCCGAAACTACGCTCTGCTCCACCCCCTCAAACTCGGGCAGGGCAGTGAGCACTAAAGGGTCAAGTTGCATGGCCTTTCCAGTTCCTTTCCCAAACAATTTTTACAGGCATGGCAAAAGGTTGCCTGAAGCGCGGAATACGGTATACCGCGCCCCAAACAATCCTTATTTCCAAAAAGCTTTCAATTATACAAATTCATGGCCTCGTCGGTTTTCCCCTCAACTATAAGGCAAAGGGCATTGAATATATCCTCCATACGGGAAAAAACAGCCTGAAAGTCCTCCCTGCTGAATTCCGACAACACCCAATCCGCCAATTCATAATCGGGGTGAGGCTTTGCCCCAATCCCCACCTTAATGCGGGGAAAATCATCGCTGCCTGAAAGGTATATGATATTCTTCATGCCGTTGTGCCCGCCATCGCTGCCCTTTCTCCTAATCCTAATCTTACCGGGCGGCAGGGAAATGTCATCAAATATTATAATTGCCCTCTCGGGGGGAATTTTGTAGAATTGCGCCGCCTCTCTTACGGCCTCCCCGCTTTTGTTCATAAAGGTGGAAGGTTTCATGAACAGCACCTTTTTCCCGCCAATCTCGGCCTCCCCGCAAAGGGACTTGAACTTCAGCCTATTGACCTTAACCCCGAGCTTTTCCGCGATAAAGTCAATGGCCATAAAGCCCACATTATGGCGCGTCTTGGCATAGCGAAGCCCGGGATTCCCGAGCCCGCACACTATAAACTCAAATCCCTCCGGTTTTTTAGCCTTTCTAAAGCCAAACATTTTCCTGCTCCCTTAAAACTTTAAACAAACAATGTTGACACCGGCTTGTCGGAGTAAATCCTCTCAATAGCTTCCGCAAACACGGGAGCCACAGGCAAAATCTTAATCTTGTCTATCAGCTTGGAAGGCGGCAGTTGAATGGTATCCAGCAACACAAGCTCCTTAATGGGGCTTGCCTGAATCCTCTCAATGGCCGGGCCCGACAGCACCCCGTGGGTAGCGCAGGCATAAACTTCCGTCGCACCGCCTTTTTCCATGACGGCAACCGCCGCATTGCAGATTGTGCCGGCGGTATCAATCATATCGTCCACCAAAATGACCTTTTTGCCCTTGACATCGCCGATTATGTTCATAACCTCGCTGACATTTGCCTTCTGGCGCCTTTTGTCGATAATGGCGATGGGGCTGTCAATCCTCTGGGCAAAGCTCCTTGCCCTGGTAACCGATCCAAGGTCAGGAGATACCACTACATACTCATCTTTTTGAGCGTCGTTATTGTCCTTGAAATATTTAGCCAAAATAGGCATACCCAGCAAATTATCCACCGGGATATTGAAAAAGCCTTGAATTTGCGGGGCGTGCAAATCCATGGTAAGAACCCTGTCGGCGCCGGAAACAGTGATAAGGTCGGCCACCAGCTTTGCAGAGATTGGATCCCTTGCCTTTGACTTTCTATCCTGCCTTGCATACCCAAGGTAAGGTATAACGGCGGTAATCCTCGCAGCGGACGCCCTCTTGAAGGCGTCAATCATTATGAGCAGTTCCATCAAGTGGTCATTTACCGGCGCGCTCAAGGACTGGATTATAAAGGCGTCCGATCCCCTTACCGATTCCAGCACCGACACCGCGATTTCCCCGTCGCTGAACCTCCCCACATCAGATTTCCCCAAAGGAACACCAAGACACTCCGCAATTTGCTTCGCCACAGGCTTATTGGAATTGGCGGTAAAAATCTTGATTTCCTTACCATGGAAATTCATGTTAAAGACCATCCCTTTCTTCTTTTCAAGGCAAAAAGCCTTATTTCTTTATTTTTCAATCCGCGTCAGCAGCGGAAAATTCCCTTTACTTTTTCTCCTTCTCTGCCCTATTCCTTCTTCTCTCGACCCAGCCCTCAATATTGACCTGCCGCGCCCGGGCTATGGCAAGGGCTCCCTTTGGCACATTGTGAGTAATGGTGGACCCCGCGGCGGTATAGGAGTCGTCCTCAAGGGTCACCGGCGCTACCAAGTTGGTATTGCACCCCAAAAAGACATTGTTGCCGATAGTGCAGCGGGCTTTTTTGATGCCGTCATAGTTTACCGTCACGCATCCGCAGCCGAAGTTTACATTCTCACCCACATCAGAGTCCCCGACATAAGTCAGGTGGGCAATCTTTGTCCCCGCCCCAACCACAGAGTTCTTGACCTCCACAAAGTCGCCTATCTTGACGCCCTTGCAGATTACGCTGCCGGGACGGATATGTACAAAGGGGCCTACTGACACCTCGTCCTCAATCCTGCTCTTATAGCACTGGACGGAGTTTAGCACAACCTCATTCCCCACGACGGAATCCTCAATCAAGGTATTGGGCCCTATCACGCAGTTTTCCCCAACAGTACAGCTTCCCTTGACTATGGTGCCGGGCAAAATCTTTGTGCCCTTCCCTATCGTCGCGTCGGGGCAAATCAACACCCCGTCGTCGCACACAACTTCAACGCCGCATTCCATGAGCTTATCCAGCACCATGAGCTTTGCAAAATCATTTGCAGTTTTTAGCTCTCGAAAATCGCGGACCCTCACATTCAAAATCATGTCGTTGGCAAAAAAATCGCCCACATTTTCCCACTT
>JAKOXU010000015.1 GCA_029780875.1 Bacillota bacterium
GACTAAAATCTCCTCAAAATCCATAATGGACTTTATTTTCTCCACAACCTTGTCAAGGTTTTCTTGAGAAGTGCCGCTATGGGTCACAAAAATCCGCTTTGTGTCAACCTTGTCCTTGATGGGCTGTAATTTATCCTGCACATACTCCACCAGCACATTGGTATACTGCCCGCGGTACTTCTTGCCCACCTTCATGGCGCCCTCCACCACCTCGATGCAGGGCCTCAGCTTCAAAAGGTTCGCTCCCAAAGCCGCAACGGCGGAGCACCTGCCCCCTTTATGTAAAAATTCAAGGGTTTCAATTATAAAGCTGGTGTGGACTTTATCCAGCAAAGAGTTTATCCTTGACACAATCTCTGCAGCGCCATGACCTTCCCGGGCCATCTCCGACGCGACACTGGCCAGTATTCCGGTGCCCGAAGAAAGCTGCCTTGAATTGATTACATGAACGCCCTCAAGTTCCGAAGCGGCTATCAAAGCGTTCTGATAGGCCGCAGAAAAACCTGACCCGATGGAAAGGTGCACAACCTCCGACCCGTCAGCCATCAGGCTCTTGAAGGTATCGAGGTAATCTGCGACGGTAGCGGCAGAAGTGGTGGGCAGTTTTCCCGTCTTATTGTAGTTGTCATAAATCTGATCGGGAGAAATCTCCAGCATGTCCTTGTAAGATTTGCCATTTATGTTCACATACATGTAAACGGGTGTAATCGCAAAACGCTCAAGTAATTCCTGCCCTAAATCGCAAGTGCCGTCGGCGCTGATAACAACCTTGTTAGACATTTACATCTTCTCCTTATTCAAAATAAAGATAGAACGCGTAAACATGTTGTTTATTATATCATGTTCATATACCATTTACAATAGATTTTATTCCGGGCAAAATTTCGCTATTCCCCTCCATCCCCAAAAAGTATATCATCTCCGCCCACCCCCACACAAAGCTTACAGCACTACTCTCAGGGTAAACTGCCCGTCCTGCGCCACAAACTGACAGTTGCCCTTCAGCTTCTCCACAATATACTTAATACTGTGTGTGCCCAGCCCGTGCCCATCACCCTTCGCCAAGGGAAGGCCGTCCACCATCTCAACCTTATGGGCATAGGGGTTTTTTATCGACAACAGCAGCTTATCATCGTTCATACGCAAATCCAGCGCAATCCTTTTATCCTCCGAATCAAGCTGCGACACCGCATTTATTGCGTTTTCCAAGCCATTGGAGAGGATAGAGGTCAAATCCACATCGGAAACCCACAGCTTTGCAGGTATCTGAATGGAATGGCTAAAGCTTATCCCATATTCCTTTATCTGATTCTCATAGGAAGAAATAATCATATTGACGATTTCATTTTCACAGTATCTCTCCATGGCAGTTTTATCGGCAGCAGCAATAATCTCTCGGATATAGGCCTTTGCCTTCTCGGTTTCCCCCTGCTCAATAAAAGAGATAATGTTATTCATAAAATGTCGCATATCGTGCCTGAGCAGCGCCACGGCATATTCCGAACGCCTTATAGCCTCAATTTCCTTTTCCGACTGAGCCCTTTTCATTTCCATGAGCTGACCCAGCTGCTTGGCTTCACACTTTTCTTCATATTCCCTGAAATAAACAACGCTGAAGACTAAATAGGCCACACACAAAACAAAGGGCAAAAACTCAAAAACAACTTCCGATCCGCTGTATAACAGGTTGGTATAAACGGTAGCTATATAATCAAACAAATAGTAAGCCAAAGGCAGAATACTGAAAATCAAAACAGTTTTAAAGGGCTTAGTCAAAATAACGGCAACAGAGGGCGCAATATAGCGGATAATCAAAAAACCCAAAATCACGGTAATCACGGCACGAATCCCATACTCCACCCAACGCCTTTCGTATACCACGAAGCTCAGCATACTTAGCCACTTGCTCAACTGACAGCAGAGATATGCCGAGGTAATGGCAAATATGCTAGACAGCACCTTGCGCCTGAAGTACAGCCAATACAGCAAAAGTGAAGGAACATGGGTAATAAAGGGATAATACCACATGGTGCCAACCAAACCGACCCTTTTATAAACTGCCAACTGCAGCAGATTAACTCCCACAAAAAAGATAAAAAGTATCATTATATTTTTTTGCCAAAATGTATATCTAGAATAGCTGCCGACACAAAAACACCGAAAAGCAGCAGTGTAGTGTTATTCAGCATTCCCATGGCAAAATCAAGCACCATGTTTCCTCCTTAAACTCAATCTTTAAACATTTCCGCAAAATACGCGTCCTGAAAAGCCTTTCCGTACCCTCTTGCTATAGGGATACACCGTCCCGATTTTGTCTTTATTTCGGTATTGTTGAA